>NZ_CP162142.1:1265000-1627500 GCF_040833965.1 Leptospira sp. WS39.C2 | reverse complement strand
GCTTCACCTGTGTTCAAATAACTGGATAAGTAACCATCATGTTCCTCTCGGAAGGGACTTGGCATGAGTATTTTAACATTTTTACCAATGATATCTTTTGCACTCCAACCAAACATTCGCTCTGCGGTTACGTTAAATTCTTGCACAATTCCTTGAGTATTGATCATGACAATGGCATCTGCTGCCGTTTCAATGATGGCACGTAATCTCGATTCGCTTTTTTCTAAGTTCTGGAATAAATCCTTATAACTGATAAAGGCAATTGTTACAACCGCAGAACCAATCACAAATAAACTTCCAAATCCAACTAAAAAAGCTAAAAAGATTTGGTCATGAGTTGTATTGTCTATTTGTGTACCAATGGGTACAACAAATCGAGCAGCAGCCATTCCTGTATAATGCATCCCTGAAATTGCAGAACCCATCACGATTCCGCTGAATAAGGAAAGATACAAATTTCGTATTTTTAGTTTAGAGTTTTTTAATCGAAACTGAATGAAAATAGATACAATCGATAAGACAATTGCTACAATAAGAGAAACTAAAAATAAAATGGGATCATACATTAATTTTGGTTTCATTTCCATGGCTGACATTCCCATATAATGCATAAAACCAATGCCAGCACCAACAAGGATGCCTACGGAAACCAATTCAAATCGAGTGATCCTTTTTTTACTCAGTGTCCTTAGCGCAAAAAACGATGCTATAAAACTGGGAAGGATTGATAAACTGGTAATCAATTTATCATACGTTACTGTCGTACAAAGTTCAAAGGATATCATTCCAATGAAATGCATTGACCAAACTGCACCACCGAGTGACAAACTTGCAGTAAACAAAATTGCAAAACGAGAAAACTGATTTCCCACTTCTGAAAATCGATTTAATAAATATAAGGAAATCCAAGAAGCAAGGATGGAGATGAAAATGGAAAGGATTACGAACCATGCATTATAGGTTCCTTCCACAAAATACACATCAGTCGGTGAGATGATAAAAAATTTATGCAATAAATCCATAAATGGTCAAAACAGAAGTTTAGAAAAAACGAATGTTTTCTGTCCCCATTCTTTGACGATGGAATCTTATGAAAAGGAAGTAATTGGAAGGAATGGAAAATGAGTTGGGATCTTTTCGTACTATTCCTAGTCTAAGGCAACTAAAAAGTTAAAATTAAAAAAAAGGTAAGGAGATTCGCTATAATGATCTGCTGTTTATCATGGGTTCACATCTTTCACACATCGAAACCCATTGTTATTAAAAGGTGAATCTTTTTGAATTTTGCCGCGGTAAAAAAGCCCATGGCCTTTGCAGGTTTTTTCAGAACACCACCATGATCCACCTCTTGCCACTACTTTTGTTCCACTTGTTGGTCCTTTGGGATTGGTGACTGGGATTCCAGATTGTTTCTCCGTTTGGTATGCAAGTAAATACGTTTGTGAATCATAATAATCATTTGTAAATTGCCAAACATTCCCAATGGCATCATACATCCCCCATTGATTAGAAGGGAATGCCTTTGTTGGTGAGAAATAAGAATAACCATCTTTTGAATCGGATGAGGTATGAGACTCAGCTTGCCAAAAGTTTGAAAAAAACTGATCGTTGATCGATTCCGTCTCCCCCCAAGGATAACGACCATTCCCTCCAGCTCTTGCAACATATTCCCACTCAGCCTCTGTGGGTAATCTCATTTGGTAAAATTCACAGTATGCTTTTGCATCCAGATACGAAACACATACAACAGGATCATCGTCACGAGTGGGAATGTTTGATTGTTTTCCAAATGGATACAAAAAATTTGCCCCCATCTTTTTTTCCCATTCCCAATCTTTCATTCCTTCTAAAGAGATCATACAATATCCCTTCTTTTCGGCAGAAGTTTTATACATAGAATCTGAAACAAAATTTTGATACTGCTTTCGCGTAACGAGTGTTTCTTGGATATAAAAATCAGATACTACAACTGTATGGCGCGGGGCTTCATCGGGTCTATTTGTAATATTCCTGCCTCGAAGGAAATTTCCTCCTTTGATAAAAAGTAATGAATTGGTTTGGTAACTGATACAGGAACAAACAGTATTACAAACTAGGATGAAAAAAAGGAAATGTTTGGATAACATAATTTGATTTCAAAATCAATCTAGATCTTTAAAACTTTTGTATAAATTGAGTTTCATACCATAACAATCACCACCATACTCTTTCGATGCATTTAAACAATATTCGTCACCGTAAGCCTCGAATATTTCCCTATCTGGAACATTTAAAGTAGATCCATTTTTTTTGGCGAGTTCTGCAATTTCTTTAATTTTATAAGGGGTGCAACCACGATCAATGTTTACCGATTGAGACGTTTGTAAATTACAACCACAAGAGGAACAATTTTGGTATTCAGGATCAGCTGCCATTGCTTCTTCCTCTTTTCTTTCACATTCCTTCACATCACGTTCATATTTTTTTGTAATGCGTTCGATCTCTTTGTCTGTCAATAATTCAGGTGCGATTGGACTAGTGAATCCGAGAAAAACCCACCCTTTCATTCCTTTTACAAAAACCCGACCCCATTTTGCTTGGATGCCTTCCACTTCAGAAGTGGTTTCACTTTCCTCGAAAACAACAAAACTATCTCCTTTGAGTAATTTGCCAATTGCAGTGGCTTCTAAATTCGGCTCCTTTCGTATCTTTAAAGCAGAAACTGTCACATACACCCGAGATTGTTTTTTAATTTGGTTTTTTGCATCCAAACTGACTTTCGAAACTGAAACCATACAAAGTAAAAAGATACCAATCATCACTGCGATTTTGTTAAGACTCATAAAAACACCCAAAAACTCTAGTTTGAATTCCCTTGTCAAAGATCATACGAGAATTAACCAAAATTGAGTCGAATCCTTCGTTATTGCCAGTCAAATTCGAATCATCAGTGGCAATTCCATTCTTTAAAGAAATACCCAAATTCCATTTAGGAATCAATTGTTTTTGGGATCCTATTTGAAATTTGGAAAAACCAACATAGTGAACTAATCGGTTCACTAAACAACTAACAATGAATTAAAATGAATTGCCAAGTTACTTAAAATTACAAATTTTACTTAAATGGAATCTAACTTAATTGGAAAAAATGCCATCGTCACAGGTGGTGCACTTGGAATTGGAAAGGAGACATCGCTCCTACTTGCAAAAAAAGGAGCCAATGTCATTGTCTCTGATATCAAAGAAGAAGAAGGGAATCTTGTCGTAAAAGAAATTCAAAACTTTGGTGGAAGTGCCACTTATGTTCACTGTGACGTTAGTTTAGAAGAAGACATCATCCAACTCACAAATCATTTTATAAACCAAAACAAACGGTTGGACATTATGATCAATAATGCGGGGATCGCAAACAAACCAACTTTTATGCACAAAGTCACAACGGAAGTATGGAATAAACTTATCCTTTTGGACTTAACAAGCGTTTTTTGGTGCCAAAAATATGCCACAAAATTGATGTTATCCGACAAAAAAGGAGGGTCTATCGTAAACATAGCTAGTATCGCAGGCCTAGGTGCTTCCCCGTCTCTTGGTCCATATTGTGTGGCAAAAGCAGGTGTGATCGAACTCACAACAACGGCCGCATTGGAAGTAGCAAAGGCAGGAGTTCGGATCAATGCGGTTTGCCCTGGTTGGACAGAAACTGCTATCCTTGATGTCGCAGGAGAACGAGGGAAATCGGCGATGGAAAAAAACATTCCCATGGGACGACTTGGCAAACCGAGCGAGGTGGCAAACTTGATTGCTTTTTTAGCATCGGATGAATCCAGTTTTATCACAGGATCTGTGTATAAAATTGATGGTGGGACTAGGAGTTAGTCTCGATAATTTAAGATGAGATTCCCAATGTAGTGTATAGGTTTCTTTTATTTCGAAATCTTAGGGAAGAAAAATTCCATCAAATCCTTCCCTTGGCACAATCTGCCCGTTTTTGTTTTGCTATAAAAAATTCCAAAAATGCAATATCAATTATGTTTTGATCTTTAGATCCAAAATAAGTGGTTACCAAAAGATCTGATGATCGTTTTTCGGTTTGTTTGAATTCATGAATACAATCAGATTCTGAATATTCCGATATTTGGCTACAGTTTATTAGAAGTGATAAGGCAAAAAATGTAATGGACACATATTTAAGCATGATCCGCTCAATAATTTTTACCGCATTACTTCAAATAAGCGACCCAGTAAATTGTCTTGGGTTTGCATGGTTTTCGAATTGGCTTCGTAAGCACGGTTCACTTCAATCATATCCACCATCTCCGTCACTACCGATACGTTAGATGCTTCCAAATAACCTTGTAACACTTGTGGGGCCAGGAGTTCTGGAAACGCTGTCGGTTCGCCTGATTCTGGAGTGTCTGAATAAAAAGAATCCCCTTCTTTGTCGAGGTGACGCGGGTTTTCTACCGTGCGGATTTTCAATTTGTCGAGTAACACAGGTTCTTCGAAACGATTTTCGCTAAAATTAGTTCCGTCTTTTGGAGCAGTGCCGAGTTTCGCATTGATATAAATTTCGCCATTTTCCTTCACTAGGAAATTCCCTTGGTTCACTTGGATGGGACCTTTTTCTCCGAGCAGAGGAAATCCTTGTGGGGTCACCACAAATCCATTTTTATCGAGGACAAAACTCCCACTCCGAGTGAGTCGTTCTCCCTTATTGGTGAGGACTGAAAAAAAGGCAGGTTTTTCCATTCCTGGTTGGTCTTGGACCATAAGATCAAAAATATTGTCTGTTTTTTTCACTGCCCCTTGTTCAAAGCGAGTGTACACCTCGTTCACTTCCGCACCAAACCCCAGTTTGCCGACAACAGGAGAGGTATCAAAGGAACCCATGGGAGTTTTCCCAATCCCATCTTCAGAATAACGATGTAATAACATTTCGGGAAAGGTTTTGAAGACAGTGGTATCTTTTTTAAAGGCAGTTTTATCCACATTGGCCAAATTATTGGCAATCACATCCATACGCACTTGTTGGGAAATCATCCCATTTGCACCTGTATACAATCCTCGTAACATAAGTCCCTACCTATGTTTCCAATCGACCAAATCCCCGATTTCCCCAAGAGAAAATGCGACATAGTCAAAAAAGAGTTGAAGTTTTGGAGAATTTTTCAGAAAAAAGAAGGACATGAAGTTATCTATCGGAAACCTCCCACAAACTCTTTCTGACGATGCACTTGAGAAACTTCTTTCCGCCCATGGAAAGGTGACCCACCTGCAAATCAAACGAGACAAACTCACAAAAGTATCGCTTGGGTATGGGACTGCGGAAATGGCAGATGCCGATGCGGAAAAAGCCATCGCAAACCTGAATGGAAAGGAATTGGAAGGGAAAAAAATTGTCGTGGTCAACCAAGAAGAATTGACCAAAGCACAAAACGAAGCCCAAAAGAAAAAAGGAAGTCCTGCTTTAGCAAAACCAACCTTTGGTAGAAACCAGACCTCAGGTGGTGGTAATACAGGAGTCCAACGCAGAGGCGGTTCTCGCGGGTCGTAAATGAAACAATTGAATGGTAGTTATCTCTCCATCGGTGCGGGAGAGAACCAAATCCCCCTGATTCGGGCAGCGAAAGCTAGGGGACTTAAAGTCATTGCCGTGGATACAAATCCCATGGCCCCGGGCTTAAATGAGTGTGATATTAAAATATTAGAATCCACTCATGAATACCGAAAAATTTTACATGCCATGAGTAAGGTCCCCCTGCCCTATAAATTATTGGGTGTGGGTTCTAGGTCTTATGGAAAAGCAGTATATACAGTTTCCTATTTAGCAGAAAAATTAAAGTTACGCGGAAACCCCCGCGAAAGTACAAATTTATTTTTAGACAAAGAGAAATTCAAACAAACCATCTCCAGATATGGGATTCCAGTTCCATCTTCGATCCAATCTCAAAATAATTCTAAAACCAAAGACAAAAAATTGGATTTAAAATTTCCAATCATTGCAAAACCCAAAGATGGTTCTGGGAAAAAAGGAATTTCTGTTTTGGAAACAGAAATTGAATTTAAGAAATTTACAAAATCTAAATCAAACGATAATTTTTTATTGGAAACCTTTACACCGGGAGATGAGGTGACTGTCCTTGGATTTGTCATCAATAAACGATTTTATATCGTCTCTTTAACTGATAAAATCACAACAGGTAAACCAAATTTTATTGAAGTCGCGCATATTGCCCCATCTGCACATCTCAGTATGGCAGGTGAACTCAAAATGATTTGCCAGAGCATCGTTACTGCTTCCAAATTAAAAGCAGGTCCTTTTGTCGCGGAATTCAAAATTACAAAAAATAATGAATGTATCCTGATTGAAGCAACACCGGAAGTTGGAGGTGAATTTTTGGCAGACCAACTTTTGCCTGCACATTACGGGTATGATTATTTTAAAGATTTATTATCTGTGACAATTGGTGAAAAAACAAGACCTCAATTTTTAAAACAATCAAAAAAGGGGATCAATTTTTCGAGTATCATATTCAGAATCGCATCCACCAAACAAAAAAAAATGACGGATCAGGAACCATTTTTTCCCAACCCCTTTGAAACCATATTTTTCACAAAACAATTGATTCCCAATGGAACAAGTATAGAACCTCTGGAAGGAAATCACAGGCGAACCTTTGTTATGGGATTGTCAACAAAACAGGCAATTAGTGCAAATGATTGGTACAAATCCATTTTGGAACGAATGGACACATGAAAAACGTTTGGGATAAACATTATGAAAGACCAAAGTCAAAACTTTTCTTTCCTGATGAAAATTTAGTTCGTTTACTATCCAAAATTGAAACTCCAAACCAATTCGCTCTCGATTTTGGATGTGGTTCTGGTCGTCATAGTATTTTGTTACAAAACTTAGGTTATCAAGTAACTGCTTGCGATAATGCCAAAACAACTATCGATCTCTTAGAAAAAGAAAACCCTTCCATACGTTATTTGTATACCCAAGGCAATCCACTCCCTTTTGGACCAAATGAATTTGGTGTGATTGTGAGTTGGGGTGTTTTTCATTATAACAAAAGAGAAGATGCGAAAGAATTACTCAATTCACTTTATAAATCTTTAACACCAGGCGGGTATTTCCTAGGTTCCATACGTGCGGAAGGTGATACCCATTTGGGACTAAACCAAGGAAAAATGAACTTACAAGACCTTAGCGGTGGTTATGCGGAAACCTACTCTCTTTCTGAATTAAAAGATTTCCTTTCCTTGTTCCAAAAAACCTCCATCGGCTATTCAGAGAGAACTCCCCTCGGCAAATTAGAGGAACGTATTTGCCATTGGTTTTTTTTAGCACAAAAATAATGGACCCCGCGGATTTCTTACGAAAGGAATGCCCTCTCCAAGGTGGTTGTGACTGGAAACCATTGTATCTTTCTACGGGAAATTATCCTGGGTTATCAATTCACGAATGCCAAAGTTGTAAACTCCAATCCCTATATCCAAGACAAAACCAAAAAGAACTTTATACAAAAGAATATTACCAAGGAAAAGCAGATTACAATTACATTGATGAAAGAGAACAAAAACCCTTTTTTAGAGAAGTATGGAAAGCGCGGATCCAAAATATCAAACGATATAAAAAAACTGGGAATTTTTTAGATATAGGTTCTTCTTTTGGAGGATTTTTAGAAGTAGCAAAGGAAGCAGGTTTTTTTGTCCAAGGAGTTGAAATTTCGGAATATGCATCAAGTTATGCGAACGAAAACAATTTACCAACAGTTAATGGAAGTCTTTATGACGCAAAATTTCCAACTCAAAGTTTTGATGTAATCACCCTTGTGGAAGTCATCGAACACATTGAAAACCCAAAACTATTTTTCCAGGAACTCACAAGGATCTTAAAACCAGGTGGGTTACTTTTGCTACAAACTGCCAATTTTGAAGGTTGGCAAGCAAAAAAAGAAGCCAGCCATTACCACTACTATATGCCTGGTCATGTGTATTATTATGGAGATACCCTGCTAAAAAAAATATTGACTGAACATGGATTTGGAAGTTTCGTATCTTACTTTGGTGTAGATTTTCCATTGGTGGCAAAATTAAAAAAAGTGAAAGGATCATTCCAAACTTGGAAAGATTACTTCAAATGGATTCGTATTTCTTATTACCATTTTACATCCAAATGGAAACGAAAAGGATTCCCACTCACATCAAGTTACGTTTTGTACGCATTTAAAAAATAAGGAACCATTATGAGCGAAACGATCAATACTCCGATCCTTGTAAGATTAACAACAATTCCAGATGAACCTGGCTTAAAACGTAAAATGATCCTTGGACTAAGGGTTTTACTTGTTTCAGTTCATCGTTTTATGAAAGATGATTGCCTTATCATTGGTTCAAGTCTTGCCTATACAACAATTGTAACTTTAATTCCTACCCTAACAGTAGCCCTCGCTCTCATTACTGTAGCCTCTGGGATCCATACAAGACAAGGCGAACTTGTTGATGAAATCAACTCATACCTTTTACGAAACAATATCCAATTTGACATCACTCCATATTTAGAAACTCTCACTGATATTATCTCAACTGCTACTCAAATTGGTGCTGTTGGTTTTGTTGTTTTTATCTTTTCTGCTACTGCAGTATTACGTTCATTAGAAAAAGCCTTCCATATTATTTGGAATATAGACCTTCATAGAAATTTCATCAATAAGTTTGTTTTTTATTTTTTTCTAATCTCATTTGGACCTTTGTTATTTGTTGTTGGAAAAAATATCACAGATACAATTTCCGATACAGTTAGATCTCCCCATCTCAAATCCATCGTCGCTACAAAACACGGGGAAATTTGGGTCGCAGGAGAAAAAGGAAATATCGGTGTAATTCGTGAATTAAACAAATCTATCGCCTTTATTCCCGAAGTTAGTATCGATTTTGAAAACATGCTTTGTATCGATATGGAATCAGTGGAAACAGGTACTTGCAAAAAACCAAATATAAGAAAAGAAAACTTTTTTCGAATCAGAAGTGTGGGAAATGACCTTTTTACCATTTCAGAAGAAGGGACTTTTTTATATTCCAATGACCTTGGAACCACATGGAAAGTACATTCCTTAAAAGGAATTACTGTTTCCGATTTTGGTGCAATCGATTATGATACTCTCTTCATTCTCACACAAGACACAAGAACACTCCGTTACGACCTAGGAAAACCATTCAAAGAAATCAAACGTTTCCATGATGAAGGCATCACACCGATTCGGGTTCGCTTTTTCTCTGAAAAGGATGGGTTTATTTTAGATAGAGAAGGACGTTTGTGGAAAACAAGTGATGGTGGAACCAGTTTTTTTCCCCAGGAAATATCTCAAAAACCCCTAAATGATATCTCTTTTTTAAATCGAAATATAGGATTTTTAGTAGGAGATAACGGAGCAATCTTTAAAACAACTGACGGTGGTTATACATGGACAGATTTAAGCCACAGAAAGTATTCTTATGAAAGAGTTTGGGTTTTTGTTTCCCCTAAAAAACAAGATTATGATATTTTTGTATTAACTTCACTTGGCGACATCTTACTTTCGGAAGATGAAGGTGAAAATTGGTCTGTAGCTTACAAAGGAAAAGCAGGTATGATCCTGGATATGCTTTTACTTTCAAAGAAAAAATCCATTGAAAATCCTGAATCGATCCAAAACAAAGACCAACCAGAATCCACAACAAGTAGTGCATTTACAACAGAAGAAACAATTGAAATTGAAAATCAAAATGAAGCCGAAAGTCCCAATGAAGGAATGTTAGGCATTGTGGGTGTAGGGGAATTCAATAAAATCATTCGTGTGGAAGAAGATGGAAATGGCCAAACCATTTGGAAAAAATACCAAGGTGGAAAACGTTTTTTTTCACTTTATTCTATTTTTCAATTTTTGTTACCCTTACTTGCCTTATGGTTATTCTTTTTACTGATTTTTACGATCATTCCAAATACAAAAGTACCAATCAAAGCATCTTCCATTGGAGCTGCGGTCACAGGTGTGATCCTGATTTTATTTTTTTGGGGATTTATCAATATTTATCTCACTTCGTTTACAGAAAAAACGATGTTAGTGTATAAGGCACTTGCAGCAATCCCAATCACTTTACTTGCAATATATTCCATTTCCCTAATCATTCTGTATGGAGCAGAAGTGACAGCAACATTACAGTATCCTGATAGATATCTATTACCCAAACATCCGTTTGATGACATTGATTCCACATTATCGTACGAGTTTTATAAAATCCTACAAGTTTTATCACTCACTTATACCCACCAACAAAACCAGGGGGAACTCATCAAACTTTCTTTGGTCAGAAAAACACTTGTACTTTCTGAAAAAGAATTAAATCTTATCATTGAGAAATTGACTGAGGCAAAACTCATTCA
Source organism: Leptospira sp. WS39.C2 (assembly GCF_040833965.1). Classification (NCBI taxonomy): domain Bacteria; kingdom Pseudomonadati; phylum Spirochaetota; class Leptospiria; order Leptospirales; family Leptospiraceae; genus Leptospira; species Leptospira iowaensis. The sequence continues at coordinate 1,617,092 of NZ_CP162142.1, read as the reverse complement.
AATCACAGAAGACAAACGAATCACTCCTATGAAACTAAAAGAACAAATCAATTTAGTGTCAGTTTATGAAGACACTTCTAGTTTCAAATTGGGTGCGCCTAAAGAAAGATCCAGTTTGTCTCCTAAACTGAATGATAGTCTCACACAATTGGAAGAAAAATGGAAGGAAGAACTTCGGAAAACTTCTTTCTCAAATTGGGTTTAAAGGTAAGGTTTTGATTTTATAGGTGGAAGAGAGGCAGACATTTGTTTGTAAATCTCTTCTGCTAAACCCATCGATTCATTTTGAGAGATATTTTTTGCATACTCGTCGTATAACATATCTTCAAAAATCTCTTCCGCATAACCACCATCGATGAGTTTTTCTTTGTGGATGGTGTTTTTCATTTCCTTTAACATCATCTTCACGAATACCGACTCAAATTCGACAGAGGCATCATAGAGTTTTTTTCGGTAAGGGTCAGCTGTAATCTCCTCACGGATATTTTGTGACACTTTTAAAGAAGAGGAACTTACCCTACCCATAAGTTCTTCATGGCTCTCGAGTAAATTTTGGAATTCCGAACTATTTTTACCGTTTGTTTCTTTCCCTTTTGGGTCAGATAACGACTTCATCCGATTTAGGATGGATTCGTCTTTGGATCGGCTTAGCCTTCCTGAGTAGTCTTGGATTTTATGAATGTCCATATTATGTCTACTAAATGTATCGGCAGAAATCCCAATTACTGGATCACAAGTTCTGCTTTTAATGCCCCTTGTTTTTTTAAAGCTTCCAAAATGGAGATAATATCCTTTGTAGAGGCTCCTACTTTGTTTAAAGCCCCCACCACATCCGAAACTTGAGTGGTTTCTTTGAGAACAAAAACAGACTCACCTTTGCCATCATCTTGGATGGGAAAAAAATACCGGGCTTTGTCGCGATTGGCGATTTGGATGGAAAGGCCTTGTTGGGAAATTGCCACTTCATCGATGGCGATGTTTGCACCCATTACAATGGTCCCTGTGCGTTCGTTGATGACCACTCGAGCAATCGGTGACGAATTGACGGTGAGGTTTTCTAGTTTGGATAAAAAACCAAGATCCAATTTCGGAGACCCCGTCGCCATCTCACCATTTGGACCTGTTGTTGGTTGTGATGTAGGAAGGGGAACAAGCACTTCTGTGGGAGAAACAACTTCTGGGACCACAGACAATTCAGTGGTAATCGCATCAACTATGGCTCCCATGGTAGTGTAGTCTTTTTCCAAAAGAGTGAGTTTTATTGATTTTGTAACAGGAGCATTGGGGATCGACTTTTCTAAAATTGCTCCGAAAGGTACAAGGGCCGTGTTGGAACCTGATTTTTTATCAGCTCCCCTTTTTTTTTCTTTTCCACCAAACACGAGTACACCGGATGCTACAGCGATTGTTTCTCCGTTAGCAGCTTTTAGAGGAGACTGGAGTAATACCCCTCCTTCCAAAGAACGGGCATCACCAAGGGATGAAACAACGACATCAATTTTATCCCCTTCTTTTAAATTGACTGGAACATTCGCTGTGATGAGAACTGAAGCTGTGTTTTTGGCATCACGTAAATTCTTTTTGGTATTCACACCAAGTCCTGCGAGGTAGTTTTGTAATGCTTCTTCTGTGAGTGGATTTTTTGTATCCCCAGTTCCATTTAGCCCAACCACTAGACCAAAACCCGTTAGTTGGTTCTCTCTTACGGCATCAATTCGTACTAAGTCTTTTAACCTAGTTTCTACCGCGATAGTAGAACTGGTAATACAGAACAAAGAAAATATGTAAAAAACTAGAAACAATCCTTTTGTTTGCAAAAGTTTATGATTCGAAGGAGTAAAATTCGAAGTTTTAAAATAAAATTCAATTCCTGTGAAAGTTTTTTTCATATTGTTTTTCTGATTCATAAAGAATTACTCACTTTCACCTAAGAGTCGTTTGATATTTTTTAAGATAATTTCTTGTTTTTCTTTGTCTGAAAGTTCTGCTTTTTCAGTAACAGTTCCATCCGGATTTTGGATTCGTTTCATTTGGATATTGGGATCATTTAGTTCTTTTGGATTGAGTGTGCCTTGGTATTCGACTCGTAGATTGGCGATAAGGTCACTTGCAATAAACCGATTTTTATCGAGATCTTCTGGCGAAATTGTTCCCGACAAACGTAAATTAATCCTTTCTTCTGAAAGATTGAAGACACGGCTTCCTTCTAATTCCAAATTCCCAGTCCCTGGATCTATTCCCGTCACAAGAACGGCCATCACTCCTACAACTTTCCCTTGGGATTTGGATTTTCCCACCTTGGAGCGCATATAAGTAGAGTTAGCTGTATAATTGGGAAGGTCTGGGACTAGCTTTTTATCAGGAACTGTTTTGATATCATTGTCAAAGGTGGCTTTGTATTCGGATTCATATTCCACTCGAAGTCCATTTTTCAAAACTACTTTCACCACTGTACCTGGTTGTATGGTTTTTGGATAAGAATATGGATCTTTATCTTTCCATAAGGATTCGGCATGTAAAAGAGAAGGAAATGGAAAAGAGGAAATATCCCCTACATAATTCATTACCACCAAACAAAAACAAAGGGACACAAAACCACGAAGGGTAATATTTAAAATCGAACGTAGTAAAAATTTCGTTTCAGAATGATTCAATCTTGTTTTTTTTACTTTTGTTTTTGGAACCAACATCGATTATCTCTCTTCCAAAAGGCAAATGCCTTCGTTTTGCACACGAGCTTTGATCGTCTTTTGAGATGCCAAATTTAGGAGTGGAATTTCCTCACCCTTGTTTCCAGAGGCAAGGGCCCTAGTTTTAATTTTTAATAATAAATTACCAATGGTATAGACGAGTTCCACTTCTTGTCCCCTTTCGATGGTATGGAGTGTACGCACTTGTTTTTTCTCAATAGCAGTGTCTGGTAAAAAACCATTTAAGGCTGTTTTTCCCACAGGGTTTTCATCCGTATATTCGCGTAAGGAATCTGCACTAAAAAAATACCGAAGTTCTACATCCCCACTCGTAAGAACGGTTTTACTTGGAATTTCTTTTGTGGTGAAATATGCTTTTTTCTTTTCTTCAATGACAAAGGGAACCGATTCCGAATGAACGAGTTTTCCTTCATAATAAAAATCTAATGGAAACAAACGTTTCCCGGCATGGAGGGTGCGACCAAGGCTCCGCCAAATAGGTGATGTTCCTGTGATCATGGGAAAGGAATCTTTTTCTGATTGGATCCGATAATTTTCACCCATCTCTCCCAAATCTTTTTGGTTCGCAATGGTTAATCCTTTCCACAAAGAATCTTCTAATTCTTTTTTCGACAAAGAGGAAGTTTTCGGTAGTAGTATCCCTTCTTTTCCCATGACTAAAAACTCAGTCGTTTCTCCAAATTCTTTCTTATATAAAGAGGTGATTGTTTCAGATAAAGAATCTGGAGTAACAACAGTAGGTGATTTTAAACTACGAAATACAATTGGATTCCAATTTCCTTTCCAGTTTGTAAACTCAGACAACCTAACTTCAAATGAACCGACGATGGTTTTGGGTTTGAGATAGATTCTTTTGTCTTCTGTATTTGCAAATAATGGCAAACACAACACAAAACTAAAAAGGATGGAAATCCAAATTTTCATTAACGTTTTAAACCAATTGCCGTAGAAAGCATGTTATCCGAGGTTTGGATGGTTTTCGAATTGGATTCGTAAGCCCTTTGGGCCACAATCATATTCACCATCTCTTCTACGATTTTCACGTTACTCATTTCTAAAAATCCTTGTAAAACACTTCCATACCCTTCTTGGGAAGGCATTCCAGGGATTTCTTGGCCTGAAGCAACTGTTTCTCGGAATAAGTTTTTCCCCACTGCTTGGAGACCTGCAGGATTCACAAATCGATAAAGTTCCAACTGACCAATAGTAGTTGGGCGAATGTCATTCCCGATTTTCACTGTCACTTCCCCTTCTTCGGAAACCATCAGCGTATTTAAGATCGCATTTTCTGGAAGGATGATCGGGGGTTCTAGTAAATACCCGTTTGAAGTGACCACTTGTTGGTTCGAATCAATTTTAAAAGATCCGTCTCTGGAATAAGAGAATGTTCCATCAGGCATTTGGATTTTAAAAAATGCCATCTCCCCAGTGAGAGCTAAATCTAGTTTATTTCCAGTAGCTTGGAAGGAACCAATTTCGAATAACTTTTGTGTGGCGGCAACTTTCACACCATGACCCACATTCACACCAGTTGGGATTTCGGAAACAGAGGTGGCCGGAGTTCCCGCAAGCACTTGGTGTTGGTACACTAAATCTTCGAAGTCCACTCGGTTCTTTTTGAAACCTGTGGTGTTTACGTTGGCAAGGTTATTGGCAACGGTATCAATATGAAATTGTTGGGCAATCATCCCGGTAGCACCGGTCCAAAGGGATCGCATCATAAAAAGGCACCTCTACAGCTTGTATCGGAATCCTTTTAAAAAAGCTAAGTGTCTTTTTTTCTGATTATGTCTTATTTTCCAGTGCTCCCAAACCCTCCCGTCCCGCGTTCCGTCGAGCTTAGTTCTGTGACGATTTGGATTGGAAATTTCACCACTGCTTGGATCACCATTTGTGCCACACGTGTCCCTGGCTCCAAAAGATAGTCGGATCCACTCAGATTCAAAAGTGGTATGAGGATCTCACCCCTGTAGTCGGAGTCAATGGTTCCTGGACTATTTGGCATGATGATTCTTTGTTTTGTGGAAAACCCACTCCGTGGGCGAACTTGCCCCTCATACCCTTCGGGAAGGGCCATGGCAAGTCCCGTTGGAACAAAGACCACTTCTCCCTTCGGCAAAAGGAGAGTTTCAGAAAGACAAGCAGATAGGTCCATCCCAGCCGAACCAGAGGTTTTGTATTCGGGGACAACTGCCCCTTCTCTTAGGATTTGAATTTGAATTTTTGCATCTAACATATAAGTCTCTATTTTTTTATCGTTTCGTTTGGAATGGGATACAAAAACAAATGCCCTAGATTCCACAAGGAAACGAGTAGGAATCCAATTCCTATTTTGATGGCAAATGAATCTAATGTACGTTTGGGAACTTAACCACCAAATTGCACAGGGATTTTAGCAAATTGGCTTTCTGTCATATCTCCTACACAAGACAAATGGACTTTGTCCAAACCAAACATTTCTTTGGCAGCCTGATTGATTTCCTCTAGGGTGACAGACTTAATCGCCTTCATACGATCTTCTAACGAAAAGTAAGTTCCATAATAGATTTCTTGTAGGCCAATATTATTCATTCGGTTTTCAGGGAGTTCATACCCAATTGCTATCGAACCCATTTGGTTGGATTTTGCGTCGGCAAGTTCCGATTTGGAAAAACCATTTTTTGTGATCGTTTCTAATTCCTTTAAGATGAGTTCCACGCAGCGTGCCGCCTTTTCTTTGGACGTCGCAGAGGAGATCGAAAATAACCCTGTGGTTTTATAATAAGAAGGAAAACTATATATGCTATAACAAAGGCCTTCTTTTTCTCGGATGTTTTGGAAAAGCCGAGATGCCATTCCGCCACCAAGGATGGTGGAAATAAGACCTGAAACAGTCACAGTTCGGTAGTCTCTTTTTTTTCCGTTCACACCAAGCATAATATGAAACTGTTCAATTTTACGGCGTTCCAAATGTTTCGAATAACTTTTTTTAGGTGATGGAATGATGAGTTCTGTCGGGGTTTTTCCTTTGGGATTTTCAAAAGAAAAGTATTTATTTGTTAGATCAAGAACCTTCTCCCAAGTAAAATTTCCAGAAACAGAGATTACCATATTCTTTGGGAAATAATGTTTTTCAAAAAAAGTCCGAATGGATTTTTCACTGACTCCCGTTACGGATTTTTTAGTTCCGATAATATCACGACCGTAAGGTGACTTCCCAAAAATATTGCGGAAATAATAATCATACACAAAATCATCGGGGGCATCTTCATAGGAACGCATCTCTTCCATGATGACACCTTTTTCTGTTTGGATGTCTTCTCTTCGAAACTGTGGTCGAAAGAGCATATCTGATAAAATTTCAAACGCAAGTTCTGCTTGGTTTTTGATGGCTACCACATAATATTGTGTGTATTCTCGCCCCGTAGAACCATTCAGAATCCCACCAACTCGTTCGATGGATTCAGCAATTTCTTTACTTGTACGTGTTTCAGTATCTTTGAAGAGCATGTGCTCTAAAAAGTGAAAGTAACCATGTTCGGAATTAGTTTCGGCAAGACTGCCTTGTTTTAAAAAAACACCCACCCCCATAGAGGATGCGTGTTTCATAGGTTGGAAAAGAACTGTAAGACCATTCGGTAATACAGTTCGTTTGCATTCAATGACGGGTGCCATTTGGTTCACTCCCCCCAAACAGATGTTTGGGGACTGTTGTTTAGTTGTCTAAAAGGACATCCTTTCTCGAAAGATCAATTTTTCCCATTTTATCAACGGAAATTACTTTCACTTTGATTTTTTCCCCTTCGGAAACTATGTCACGAACAGATTGAACTCGTTTCACATCTAGTTTAGAGATGTGGCAAAGCCCTTCTTTTCCTGGTAAAATTTCAACAAAGGCACCAAAGTCAGCGATTCGTTTGATGACACCTTCGTAGATTCTTCCTACTTCGATTTCTTCAAAAATTCCATCGATCATGGCGATGGCTTTTTCCTTGGACTCTTCACTTGGAGAAGCAATGGTTACTTTTCCAGAATCATCCACAGAAATTTCCGAACCAGATTGTTCGATGATCGCACGGATCATTTTCCCACCTGGGCCAATGAGTTCTCCGATACGATCTTTTGGAATTTGTTTTTGCGTGATCCGTGGCGCGTTTTCGCTAAGGTTCCCTTTTACGGCAGAAATGGCTTTATTCATTTCACCAAGGATATGGTCACGACCCACTTCTGCTTGTTCGATGGCCTTTTGCAAAACTTCGAGGCCAAGACCATTGACTTTTAGGTCCATTTGGAAGGCAGTGATGCCTTTTTTTGTTCCCGCAAGTTTAAAGTCCATATCGCCGAAGTGGTCTTCGATTCCTGCAATGTCAGATAAAACCGCAAAACGACCTTTTTCATCACTGAAAAGACCCATTGCAATTCCAGACACAGCACCAGAAATGGGAACCCCACCAGCCATAAGCGCTAAAGTTCCAGAACAAACGGAAGCCATAGAAGAAGATCCATTGGATTCTAAAATTTCAGACACAAGTCTTATCACATACGGAAACTCAGTTTGTGATGGAAGGACCTTTTTAATTGCACGTTCTGCAAGGTTTCCATGACCAATTTCACGCCGTCCAGGGCCTGAGTTACGTCGCACTTCCCCTACAGAAAACGCAGGGAAGTTATAGTGTAACATAAAGTTCTTTTCTTTGGAACCTTCGAGTGTTTCGTATCGTTGGTTGTCAGAAGTGGTACCGAGTGTCATCACACCAAGGGACTGTGTTTGTCCACGAGTGAAAACAGCCGAACCATGTGGTCCAGGAAGGACATCAATTTCACAAGAGATTTGTCGGATTTCGTTTGTTTTACGACCGTCAAAACGAATCCCTTCGCCAAGAACGAGCTCACGAACCACTTCGTATTCTAATTCATGAAGGAAATGTTTGATGTCTTTTGTTTTATCTTCTGGAGCCAGTAAGGTTTTAAAATGTTCAACCGTTTCTTTATTAATCGCTTTGATGTCATCATTACGTTTAGCTTTGTCTGCATTTTTGTTTGCAGCCGCCAAACGATCGTATGCGAACTCACGAATTTTTGCGTGCAGTTCTTTATCAGGTGTTTTTAAAACGACTTCTTTTTTAACAGTACCATTTTTCTTAGCCAATTCTTCCTGCATCATCACAGCAATTTTCAGCTGTTCTTGTGCAAAACGAAGGGCTGCCATCATGTCTTCTTTGGAGATTTCACTTGCTTCCCCTTCGATCATGACGATAGCATCTTTGGTTCCAGCTACCACCAAATCCAAATCGGATTTTGTGATTTCTTCGTTGGTAGGGTTTAAAATAAACTCACCACCAATCCTTCCGATACGAGCACCCGCAATGGGACCTGCAAACGGAATGGAAGAAACAGAAAGAGCCGCCGAAGCTGCGTTAATCGCATGGCCTTGGACTGATACTTGTTTGTCAGCAGATAATACTTGTACGAGGAGTTGGACTTCCGAGAAGTAACCTTCTGGGAACATAGGACGAATCGGACGGTCAAGGATTCTAGAAAGTAATACTTCGTGTTCGGCAGGTTTTGCTTCGCGTTTGAAGTATCCGCCAGGGAAACGGCCAACTGAATAGGCTTTTTCCGTGTATTCGCATGTTAATGGGAAAAAATCTTGTCCTTCTTTTGGTTCTTCCGCTGCACAAACAGTGGCAAGAAGGACCAAATTTCCGGTTTTGTATACAACCGACCCGTGAGCTTGTTTCGCCCACTTGCCGGTCTCAATGGTGATAGAGTCTCTACCCCAAGAACCAGTCAACTCTGTAGCCATAGGAATTATTTCCTAAGGCCGAGTTTTTCAATCAGCTTTTTATAACTTTCTAAGTTGGAACGTTTTAGGTATTCCAACAAACTCTTTCTCTGGTTCACCATTGCGATTAGACCGCGGCGAGAGTGAAAGTCCTTCTTGTTCACTTTGAAGTGTTCAGTAAGGTCTTTAATACGAGAGTCGAGAAGAGCGATTTGTACTTCTGCAGAACCTGTGTCGTTTGGTTTGCTACCGAATGTAGCAATGATCTGCTGTTTTTGTTCTTTTGTGATCATACTAGTGTCCAGATTTTAAGAAGGACTCATTTAGAAAACATAATTTTTGCAGAAGGGTCAAAAAATACTTTTCGGTAGCGGTATGGAATGTGGTTCGGTTTCTCTTCATAAGAACACCAAGCAAGGATGGTGGCCTCGTCCTCGTCCACGATATAAAACCCAAGGGAATCCGCTTTCGGGAGTTTGTCCCAGATGTAACCCCCGTGGATTACCGCTTTTTTTTCCGTCTCGTCTACAATCCGTAGTGGCAAAGGAAACACTTCTTTCCAGTTTTTGAGGTCACTTGCGGTGATATCCTCCAGAGTTTTGGCACCACTGACATCATACTCACCGATCGATTCTCGCACAAGCCTACCGAGAGACAGTGGGATCCCCCACTTGTCGGAAAGGTCGAGGACTAGTTTACGAATGTATGTCCCTGAACTTACATGGACTCGGAACGAAAATCCGGACTCTGTTTTTTGTATGTCTTTTATGGAATGGATGGTGATGGCGCGTTCTTTTTCTTCTACCACTGTTCCTTCCCGAAAAAGGTCAGATTGGCGTTTGCCCCCTACTTTCAGAGCGGAAATTTTCGGTGCTTTTTGGGTTGTGAGCTTTGTGAGGTTTTGTAGTTCTTCTTCCAAACTTTGGATCGGAAATTTAGAATGAAAGATTGGGAGTGAGGATTCCCTTTCATCAACTTCGACAATTCCATCGGGGTCACCTGAGTCCGTGCGAAGCCCCACAACTACTTCTGCCAAATAGGTTTTGTCTTTTCCAAGGAAAACTTGAGAGAAGGCAGTGTAGTCCCCACAAGGTAAAATGAGTAGGCCTTCGGCAAACCGGTCAAGAGTTCCCGTATGTCCCACCGATTTTTGATTTAACAAACGTTTGGTCTTTAAAACCAAATCAGAACTGGTAATCCCAGGTGGTTTATAAACAAATAAAAATCCAGATCGGTAGGGTTTTGCCATCAGTGGTCACCAAACAAATTTTAGGTGTTTATTTTTGGTTTTCTTTTGAGGGAAAATCTGAATGGGAATCCGTTATTTCACTTTCTGAGTTGTTTGACTCTGCCTCTTTGTTTTCCCGAGAAGAGTTTTCCTCTTCATCCGTATCCTCATCTGTTCCATCTGAATGGAGTTCTTCGAATAAAGTTTTTGGGGCAGATTCATCAATGAGACGAATCACATCCAAACTTTTGATGTAGTTATTATCCCAGACAAAACTAAACTTGGGGTTTGTATGTAAGTGGAGGTTTTTTCCGACAAGAGAGGATAAAAATCCCGCACAAGATACAAGTCCTTGTGTGAGTTTTTTTCTTTCGTTATTATTACAAAGGGCTGTGAAGTAAACTTTCGCATACCGTAAGTCTTCGCTGATTTCAATGCGATGGAAACTCGGTAAAAAGACCCGAGGGTCTTTTACCTTGCCTTCCAAAATCGCAGAGGAGATGAGGCGAATGATCTCCGATTCGAGTTTTTTCATTCGAATGGGATTCATTTAGGCCGCCTTACAGTTTACGAGCAATCTCGCGAATCTCGTATGCTTCGATTTCGTCACCCACAGAGAAGTCATTGAATCCATCGAGTAAGATACCACACTCAAATCCAGTGAGAACATCAGCCACATCGTCTTTCATACGTTTGAGGTTTTTGATTTTCCCTTCCCAAGTGATCTCACCTGTTTCGCTGGAAATCACACGAACGTAAGCTTGTTTTGTCACCTTACCGGATTTCACCATACAACCTGCAATGTTCCCCACTTTGGAGATTTTGAATACATCGCGGATTTCGACTTTACCAATGATGTTTTCCACTTTTTCAGGTTCGAGCATTCCTTCCATGGACGCTTTCACTTCATTGACCACATCGTAGATGATGCTATAGTATTTGATTTCGACTTTTTCTTTCTCAGCAAGGGAAACCGTTTTTGGATTCGCACGAGTATGGAAACCAATCACGATTGCATTCGATGCTGAAGCTAAGATAATATCGGAATCCACAATCGCACCCGTTCCTGCATGGATCACATTGAGGCGAACATCTGCAGTCGAAAGTTTTTCGAGAGCTTCTTTTACCGCTTCCGTAGATCCACGAACGTCCGCTTTGATGATGACTTTGAGTTCTTTGAGAGCACCTTGTTTGATGATCTCACTCATATTGTCGAGTGTCACACGAGTTGCAGCATTTTTCGATTGGCCGAGTCTTTCATAATCTTGACGGCTATGAGAGATCGTTCGTGCTTCTTTGTCATCAATCACCACATCAAATGGAGCACCTGCATCAGGAACTCCATCGAGTCCCGTTACAAGAGCCGGAAAGGATGGGCCTGCTTCTTTGATGGAACGACCAAGGTCGTCATACATCGCACGAACACGTCCTGCATGCACTCCTGCAACAAAGGCATCTCCCACACGGAGGGTTCCGTTTTGGATGAGAACCGTTGCCACAGCACCACGACCTGGATCGAGTTTTGCTTCTACAATGGTTCCTTTTGCTTTTCGTTTCGGATTGGCTTTGTGATCTAGGAGTTCTGCTTGGATGATGAGCATCTCTAACAGTTTATCAATTCCAATATTACTTTTTGCTGATATATCACAGAAGATGGTAGTTCCACCCCATTCTTCTGGTTGTAATCCATAATTAGAAAGTTCTTGTCTCACCTTTTCTGGGTTTGCTGCAGGTAGGTCAATTTTGTTGACCGCAACAATGATCGGAACTTCTGCTTCTTTGGCGTGGTTGATCGCTTCAATCGTTTGAGGCATCACCCCATCATCAGCAGCAACAACGAGTACCACGATATCGGTAACAGATGCACCACGTGCTCTCATCGAAGTGAACGCTTCGTGACCAGGTGTATCCAAGAAGGCGATTTTTCCGCGTTCCGTTTCTACTTGGTAGGCACCAATGTGCTGAGTGATTCCACCCGATTCCCCTTCTGCCACCCGGGAAGACCGAATGGTATCGAGGAGTTTTGTTTTACCATGGTCAACGTGACCCATAATGGTAACAACAGGAGGACGAGTGATATAATCTTCTGGTGCATCCTTTTCTTCTTCGATGACAGTTTCATCGTAAAGAGAAACAATTTTCACCTTACAGCCGTAATCGTCTGCAAGAATCGATGCAGTTTCGGCATCGATCACATTATTGATCGTTACCATCATTCCCATCTTCATGAGTTTACTAATCACTTCCCCTGGTTTCAGGTTTAGTTTTTTAGCAATCTCACCCACTTGGATGTTTTCTAAAATAGAGATTTCTTTTGGTACAGCGGCAAGAGCTGCAGCCTGTGCCTTTTGTTTGCGAAAGGATTGTTTGAAAAACTTAGTGTTTTCGTTTTCTTCCCTTCCACCTTTTTCTTTATCGAATACTTTCTTTTTGGCACCACCTGGTCCACCTGCACCAGGAAGTCCACCTGGAGGTGCACCAAACGGAGCATCACCTGGAGGTCTACCGGTACCCGGTCCACCTTGTCCAATTGGTCTTGCGCCACGGTTTCCTTGGTATCCACCTGGACCACCTTGGCCTGGGCCTCTGTTCCCTTGGTATCCGCCGCCCTGTCCTGGACCACGATTTCCTTGGTAACCACCACCTGGACCACCTTGGCCTGGGCCTCTGTTCCCTTGGTATCCGCCGCCCTGTCCTGGACCACGATTCCCTTGGTAACCACCACCTGGACCACCTTGGCCTGGACCTCTGTTCCCTTGGTAACCGCCACCCTGTCCTGGACCACGGTTTCCTTGGTATCCACCACCTGTTTGCCCTTCTGGTCTTTGCGGACGAGGAGTTGTTGGTCGGCTTACAATGGGATTACGATCTTCTTTTCTAAAATAACCTTGGTTGCCACCTGCTTGACCACCACCCGAACGGTAGTTTGGCGAAGAGGTGTCACCAGAAAGGATGGATTCCGGTTTACGGTCCATGGGAGGTTTATCTCTTTCTGGTTGTGGAAGAGGTTCCGGTTTTCTGTCGGGACGAGAAACAATCGGAGATGCTTGCGAAGGGGCTTGCGGACCTGATCCGAGACCTTGTCGTTTGGCTTCTTCGCGAATGAGTTCGTTTAAATCCTTCTTTTTGTCCCCACCAGTGGAAGAAGGTTGTTTCACTTCTGCCGCTTGTTGTTGGCCCCCAGAACTGGATTCTTTTTTCTCATCAGAAGGGGCCGCCGTTTTCTTTTTGATGACAAGTTTTTTCTTGGTTTTGTCACCGCTGGCTCCCTGCTGGAGGGTTTCTTTTATCGATTTTTGCTCTTCCATATTATGCCTTAAAACTTAACCCTCTTCTACCCATTCGATAGACTCACGTAACAGACGTAAAATTTGTTCTGCCGTAGTTTTTCCGATTCCGGAAATTTTCGAAAGTTCTTCCTGGCTGAACTCAAGAAGGGTTTCCACATTTTTGATCCCACCAGCTTCGAGTAAGCCAACGATCCTTGGAGTGAGACCTGGGATTTCGGAAAGAGGTGTGTAACCAGACTCTTCTTCCTCATCTTCCTGCCCCGATTGGTTGTAAATGTCATCTGACTCTTCCATTGCTTCTTGTTGGGCATTGAAAAGTCGGTCCAGTTTTTCGCGAGCTTCAGGGGACGCGAGTTCTTGGTTGTATTGGGATACAGTTTTGATATCGATTTTGAATCCCGAAAGTTGGGAAACAAGTTTTACATTGGATCCGTTGATTCCAATCGCAAGCGATAAAGATTCATCCGGAACAATTACAAGGGCATCCCCTCGTTTTCTATCCACATGCACTTCCACTGGTTTTGCAGGAGAAATGGCATTGGCAATAAACACACTTGGTTCATCCGAATGGAGGACAATGTCGATCCTTTCGTTTCCAAGTTCGCGAACAATTGCTTGGATACGAACCCCTTTCATTCCCACACAAGCTCCCACTGGGTCTACGTCGGACTTACTTGTGGTCACAACCACCTTTGTTCTGTAAGATGGAATACGAGCGACATCTCTGATTTCGACAATTCCGTCATACACTTCTGGAATTTCCATTTCAAAGAGTTTTTTCACGAAGTCACCAGAGGCACGAGAAAGTGTGATCACTGGCATTGGTTCACGAGGCCTTAGTTCCACACGAGAAATGATTGCTTTCAGACGATCCCCTTGGCGGTATTTTTCCCCAGGGTTTTGGTCTTTTTTCAGCATAATCCCTTCTACCTTTCCTAGGTCGATGGACATGATGTCTTTTTTCCAACGTTGGAAGTACCCGTGTGTGAGTTCCCCTTCTTTGGATTTGTATTCTTGGTAGAGTAATTCTTTTTCCATGTCACGAAGGCGTTGGAAAACCATTTGTTTGGCTTGGCTTGAGAGGACTCGAGACAAGTCTTGTGGTTTTTCAAACACTCGGATTTGGCTACCCACTTCGATTTTTGGATCAATTTTCTGCGCATCTTCCAAAGATACTTCGAGAGGGTTTGTTGTTTTTTCTGCTACGACATCGCGTAACACAGAGATGATGATTTCGTTTTTGTTGTCGGAGCCAAATTCTACCTGGCAGCGGTCATCTGTTTCCGCCTCTAAACCGACTTTTTTGCGATAAGCGGCAAGGAGTGAGTCGCGGATGACCCCGAGTACGAGTTCTCTATCAAGAGATTTGTCCTGACAGAATTGTTGGATGGCTTCGAATAGCCCAGTTTCTTTCGTTGCTTGTTTTGTCGCCATAGTCTTAAATTTCTAAATACAAATTACCCTTTCGTATTTCTGCGATGGGCATAGATACCGATTTTTGGTTCTTTTTGTGTCGAGTTTTACGATCGTAAAGCGTAAGCTCAACGGAATCCCCCGAAACCGGTCCCAAACGATACAATCGTTTGTCCCATTTCCCTGATTCCAGCGGCACTTCTAGTTTCACCAAAAGTCCTTGGAAACGAATTAAATCCTCCGGCAAACGTAAAACACGTTCTGCTCCCGCGGAGGAGACTTGGAGAGTGAAATCAAATTCCTCTCCCCATTGGTCCAGCTCCTCTTTGAGTCTCCTAGACACAGTCTCACAATCTTCCAAACTAGCAGAGCCAGTTCTGTCTGTGAGATGATCCAGTTCTATCTCAATGAGGGCGTGGTTTTTCCGATTCTGTACTTGGAGCGAAAAAAGCGCTAGAGGTGGAGCGAGAACTCGTAAAATCAGTTCTCTGATGTTTTCCTCGGTATATACCAAACCATATCCAAAGATTCCTATAGGAATCTGTATAAGAGACCAAAGCTCATGCTAAAATTTAGCACGTCTCTAGACAGGCTAGGAAAAGCGAGTTGTCCTGTAAATAAAAAATTAGGGAATGGATGTTGCACCATGAGAACTCTGTATTTTAGCCTCCTTCTCTTTGTTTCCGTTTCCTGCTTACGTTTCCGAGTGGAGAACCTAAAAGAAGAAATCCTATTTCGTATCCCCCTTGGGGCCACCAATGAAACCTTTGAAGGTGTGGTCGTAAACCAAGTCTTGACCAATGTTCCCTTAACCATCCCCACTTCTTCGAATATTTCGGCACTTGCGGACAACAAACAGTCTGTGATCAAACTTTTTGATCGTAATGGTCGGCTAGATGCCACCATTGGAAACCCTGATTTCAAATCAGTGGCAGGGATCCCACACTACCCATTTCGTTTTGGTGGGATCGGCATTGTCGCTATGAACGAAGATGGTGACCTTGTGGTCCAAAACCGTATCTCTTCCAAAGGTATGGAACTCCCACCTGGCCAAGAAAACTTATACAAAACCTATAGTGGGGCTTTTTCCACACAAGGGACAACGGTGCTTCCTTCCTTTCTTGTGCAAATCACACAAAAGGGAGTCGTGAAGTTTATGTTAGGGGCTTCAGGAAAAAACTCGGAGCCTTTCCGTTACATTGAATCCATCCTTCCAGGGGAAGGTGACAAATTATTTGTGTACCACCGTATTGCAGAAGAAATGCGACTTTCTTACTTTGAGGAAGGTGAGTTAAAAGGCAATTTAAAAGAATCGACTCTTGATGTCTTTAATAGCAATGAATCCAAAGAATATGACATTACATTAGACAAACTCCTCCCACACCCGGAAGGTGATTATGTTCTAGGTTCTTTTAGTTATGATTCTAAAAAGGACAAACGATTTAAGTTTCGTAGGATTTACCGTTTCCAATTTGATTCCAAACAATCGGAACTCTTAAAAGAAATCCAAGACCCTTCTGAGATTTTATTTTCCATCAGGAACAATGGTGAGTTTTACATTTGGGAAACAGAAGATGGAGGAAACTCTGTACGTTTGCAAGTACATGACAAAGAAGGGAACCACATCAATAACAAACGGATCCCTTTCTCAAGCCCTCGTGGGCAGTGGAGAGAAACTTACACCGATGCGTTTGATACCATCTATTCTGTTCGGATTCGCGCAGGTGCTTTAGAAGTGTATCGCTGGATTTAAATGAAATACCTACCTCTATTTACAAACAAAGAATCTAAAACTTTAGATTCTTTGGCTATTTCTTCCCTTGGGTTTTCAGAACAAACTCTAATGGGAATGGCCGCCTTAACAGTGTTTCATGCCAATGAAGACCTCTGGAAAACAGCAGAATCTATATGGGTGGTTTGCGGGACAGGTGGAAATGGAGGAGACGGGTATGCCCTCGCCCACTTCCTTTTCCAAGAAGGATACGAAGTTAAGGTTTTCCAAACAGCACCAAACAAAAACAATGCGGGAAAATTATACGAGTCTTTAGTAAAATCCACATTTGGTGCCATTGGCAACCTAGAGGATTTTCATAAAGAAGAAACCCAAACAAAAGAAGATTCGGTTTTAGTTGTGGATGCTCTACTTGGAACCGGTTTTTTATCCCCACTCACAGATGAGCACCATGATCTTATTGATACGATTAATGACTCCGATGTCTTTTTTTACCGCCTTTCTCTTGATACTCCTAGTGGTTGGGATCCACATTCCTTAGGTCAAAACGAGAAAAAAAACCATAATTTTGTCTTTGCAGATTCCATTGAAGAACTCGGAACCCGAAAGTGGGAAAATGTAGGATTTATCTACGAAAAAGACAATCTAATCCCAAGGTATTATGAAGCCATTGGATTTCCGATCCGAACCCACCTTACGGAATCAAATTTCTCAAAACGATTTTACTTAGAATCAGAACCCGAAAAAGCGATCCAAGTCCTCAAACGAAAAAACAAGGCACATAAATACAGTGTTGGCTCTGCATTGTTTTACGGCGGTGGAAAAGGAATGGAAGGAGCAATCCTTCTCTCTGAATCAGCCTTTTCTAGATTAGGTGGCGGAATTTCTAAAATTTTTTCTCCTTCACAAACCATCACAAACCTTGTTTTAAAAGAAGATCTCTCTAAGATGGCAGTGACATCTGATTTCCAAACCATAGTGAATGATCCATTTTATGCCAAAACCAAAACACTCGTAGTTGGCCCAGGACTCACTGCCTATCCGGAAGGTCTTGCTGGTTGGAACTTGGAAGTTGGGAAAACTTTGGTATTGGATGCAGGAGCCATTCCAAACTTTGGCACAAAACTCCCAATAGGCGAAAGAGTGATCCTCACTCCACATGTGGGTGAATTGAACCGACTCACAGGAAAAAACCACAATTCTATCCAAGAAGCCTATGATACACTGATTCCTTTTACAAAAGAAAACCAAGTGTATGTGTTATTAAAATCTTTTGTGAGCCTACTTGTGTGTCCAGATGGGTCTTCTTATGTATGGGAATCACCAAATCCGAAACTGGCAACGATGGGAACTGGGGACCTACTTTCAGGAATCCTTGCCAGGTATTTTAGTTTGGAAATAGATCTTTCCATTCCCGAAGCCGTATTACTAGCGTTATCGTTTCTCGACCATTCCAAACAATTGGAAGAACCTTACCCATCTGCAAACCAAATCCTAAACTCACTTGTGGAGTCATTATAATGGGAAAAGGTTACCACTCACGTTCGCCAGAAGAATTCCGTGATTATTTAAAACAAATCAATGACAAACATAAAAAAACTAGGTGGAGGCAAATTGTCCTCCTCATTGATTTAGTGTTGGTCGTACTTATTTTTTATATTGGATTTAAGGCATTAAATCCTGGAAGTTTTCAAAATAGAACTCAATCCGACAAACAAGTGGTAGATGGATATCCGATGTATTTAAGTTTATCCAGAGAAGAAGATCCAACCTACCAAGGATATTTTTTATTCATTGAAAATAATACTAAAACCGATCTAAAAGTTCCAAGTCCCGAATGGAAATCTGAATTTCGGATCAAAACAAGGAATGGAATATTGTGTTTTTCAGAACCCATTGAATGGGAAGATAGGAAAATTCCTTCGCAAACAAATGGATTTTTGTATCACTCGGTTTCTAAAGAAAAATGGAAAACCCTAGTCCCAGATTGCCGGAAAGAAATCTTTGATGAAGAGGCTTCCATCTTTCGGTCTAAGTTCCGATCCCTTGATTTAGGTTTTTATTCCCAAGTAGTCGTACATTCCAGTGACAGAACTTACACCTTTCAAATCAAACAAAAGCCTTATCAATAAAGATTGGAAAAATCAATTTTAATCCACAACAACCGCAGGATATTCTTCTGTATAACTTTCGCCATTTATACCGTAGTATAAAACTTTCCTTTCGATAAAGTCCACATCATACCCCACAACCCCTGCTTTCCAAGCAGCCATTAAAAATTCAAGGAAGGTGCTTTTGCCTTCCTGGTCTGTACGAAGTGCTTCTATTAATTTTTCTTTTTGGAAGTTTGGGATTTCATGTAAACCAGTAACCAATGGAGTCCCTTGTTGGACAAGAAATCCACCTTGCATCCGATAGACGGATTGACAAGAAGGCAAATACCATTTGTTTAGAGTTACACCTTCTTGTCGTAAAACTTCCGCAAGGACTGGAAATCCACCTACTTTTGGTCTAAGGGATATGGCTCGTTTCTGGGCTTCTAATAGTTTAGTGCTTAAGTTTGACATTTTTTTTCCTCATTCGATTGGATTGGTATTTAATTTATGGAGCTGTGCGAGCTTCGTGAGTATCTTTCTCAAATGGTTTTTTTCTGATAAAGTGAGACATGAAAAAAAAGTTTGATCATTCTCATCCGCAATTTTGGCAAGTTTCGGGACGAGATTTTTTCCATGTTTCGTCAATTTGATCTCTTGGTAACGGCGATCGATTGTCCCTTCTTCTCTACTCACAAACCCTTTTTGTAAAAGTCGATCGATGAGTTTGGAAACTGCGCCGCGGCTTAGGCCTGTGATTTCTGCTATATTACTTGGTGAGGTATTTTCATCATAAGAATACATCTCTCGTAAGATGACCCATTCTGCAACTGTCACATCAAAACTGGTTAATTTTTTAGCGAAGGTATGAGACACCTCATTGGAGACTACGCGTAGATGATACCCTAAATGGGATTTCAAATGACTTGGTTCCAAAAGCGTTTTTTCGGTCATCAGTTAATATTAGTTTACTATGAAACTATTGTCAAGGAAACTATATAGCTTTTTTTTTAAAAAAGTTCATCAAAACCGATTGGGGTTTACATGTGACAGATCTGGGATCAGGAAATGTGAGTTAAAAATAAACATAAGATTGTAACATTTCTCAAATTTTATTCTAGGAAAAAAGATTGATTCAGAATAGAAAATTTGTAATTTTTACATTATGTTTCGATTAACGGTAGTTTATCTCTTTTTCCTTTTTTTGTTATTCATAGAGTGTAACCAACGCCCAAAAGAGGAAAACTCACCTAAAAAACAAGCAGAATCATTCTTAAATTGTTATCTCGTCCAAAAAAACGAATTTCCTGAAAAATCAGATTCAAAAATTTTCAATGATTGTTTTCCTTGTTACGTCAAAATTTGTAATTTCCCTCACCTTCTCTAACACAAGATTTTTGGTTTAAGGATTTTCAGTTGGAAAATATCATTCTAATTCTTCTTCTAATCTTTTTGTGACTGCTTCTAACACCATTAGCCGGGCAAAGTATTTATCGTTTGCAGGTACTAGGTGCCAAGGTGCTTTTGGAGAATCTGTTTTCACAAACATTTCGTTTGCAGCTTCTTCGTACATTGGCCATTTATCTCGATTACGCCAATCTTCATCAGTGAGTTTCCAACGTTTGAGTGGGTCGTTTTTGCGAGCTTCAAATCGATTGAATTGTTCCTCAAAACTGATGTGCAACCAAAACTTAAGGATGATGGTGCCAAAACTTTGGAGTTGTTCTTCGAATAAAAATATTTCTTCGTAGGCCCTTTCCCACTCCGATTTATTTGCAAACCCTTCCACACGTTCGACGAGGACTCGCCCGTAATAAGAACGATCAAAAATTCCAACATGGCCAACCTTCGGGATCCGATTCCAAAATCGCCAGAGATAATGGTGTTGGATTTCTTCTGAGTTTGGGGCAGAGATATTATGCACTTCAAATAAACGAGGGTCAATTTCTGATGTTAAACGACGAATGGCACCACCTTTACCTGCGGCATCCCATCCTTCAAATACAACTAAAATGGGTCTGTTTTTGGATTTTGCTAAAAATGTAAGTTCCCTAACTTTGTTTTTTAATTCTTTCATTTGGATTTGGTATTCATCATTCGAAAGTGCCAAACGAAGATCCAATTGGCTTAAATTTAGAATTCTAGATTTTAAGGAAATTTCTTTCATGGAATGAGCTCCATTCCACGTTGGATCATTTGTAAATTGGATTTTGAATCGTAATTTAAGGTATGTTCAAGTCTTTTCAAAATTGCTTCAAACACCAAAAGTTTTGTATTGTCTTTTTTATCACTGGAGATAATCAACCAAGGCGAATCGATAGTACGAGACGAACTTAATATTGAATCAAATATCTCTGCGTAACGTTTGTAATGTTCTCTTTGGTCTTTATCGTAAGCGGACAGTTCCCAATTCTTTTTCTTTTTTTTTGCTTCCAACAATCGTTTTTTTTGCTCTTTTTTGGAGAGATGTAAAAAGAATTTATGTATGATGATTTTGTCTTTTGATAGAATCCTTTCTGTATTGAGGATAGACAATAACCTTTGGTCATATTCAGATAAACTAATTTTTTTCTGAGAACGCAGATACGCCAAACGACTGTAATATGTGTTTAAATAAAAAAGAAACTCTCCATACCGAGGTAATACTTTCCAAAAATTCCATAAAAAAGGGAAACCTCTATCTTCTGATTGGTCCACATAAGGAGAATACACTTTAAATTTTCGTGGGTCCAACCGAATGGTTAAGTCTTGTAAGATCGAACCTTTTCCTGTAGAAGCAAATCCTTCCAAAATAAATATATGTGCGATTTTTTGATTCGCACTTTCTCTTTGTAAAAGAAAAAAGCGCTCTTGTAGAGTTTCAATTCCTTCCATCGAAGAAAGTGGGATTTGGTTCGTAGGGTGTTTTTCTAAAATCACAATGGAAAATTTTATTGGAGTTTAAAAATACAATCAAAACATTTTTTACATAGGTTTTGGAAATCCGGGTCCAGTTGCTTGCGAGATGTGGTCAATACCAGGAGTTTGGCCACTGAATCTCGGGATGAGATGCACATGCAAATGGGGAACCCGTTCCGCAATGGCTGTCATGTACATTTTTTCTGGATGGAAACTTTGGACAATCTCGGTTCCCTTATGGAGGGCTCGTCCATAGGATTCAAATTGTTCCAAAGTCAATTGGCTCCATGAATCTATATGTCCCTTAATTTCTAAGTAAAGGTATCCCTCTAAGTTTTGGTTTGCTTTTCTTAAGATCCAAAACTCATTTTCAAAAAGGATTTCAGTTGGATTTTTATGGGCTTCGCAAATAGGACAGTTCATCATTGTTCCCCATTTTGCCGATACTAAGGATGATGAGAATCTATTTTTTTCTGTACTCCGTCTTTCTTTTTTCCATGCAGACTAATTTGTATGCAGATACGATAAAAGAAACAAAGGACCCATTTACAGAATTATTGCTCACAATCTCTGAAGTTATATTTTCTGACCCTTTCCAAAAAGAAGAAATTGAAATTAGGAAACGTTTGCTGGAAACAAACCAAGCTGAAATTCGTGATTTGCGGGTTCGTTTAAAAAATTCACTTCGATCCCATTCCATTCATAAAGATTCCTTTTTGAAAGAAATTCCAAACCGTTTCGAATGGGAAAAAGATTTAGAACAATTTGGAAACTTAGGTGGGCTTCTATGGAAAGACAACTTAGGGACAATTTTCCAATGGGGAGATTGGTCTGATTTTTATGAAGATGGATTTAGCAAAAACAAGATCAGGCTCGAAGGCCAAGTCCCATCTTTTTCCTATGATGGTGGAACTATTTATTTTTTCATTCGAAACCCACCAGGTTCCTTTCCCATTCATTTTGACTTTATCGGATGGGAAGCTTACTTTTATGCCTTCGGAGATGAAGGTTCCCTCCGGTATACAAATGATTTTACATTGGATCCATCAGAACGTTTGGGTGAGTTTCGAAAAAACTTTGATGCAATCCGAATTAAAATCCCTGGCTCCCAACTATTCCAAACAAATGATCTAACAATCTTCCTCGTACCAGGCAAACCAAAGCCCATTTACTACATATTTTTATTCCTACGATTCATCCTCGTAGCCTGGACAATCCTTCTATTTTTATACATCGTTCGAATGAGTTTTTCTTTTCCAAAAAATCATTTGCCCGATGACAGGGTCCCCCTATCCTGACATTACATCCCATCACCATGCCCTGGTAGTTCAACGGATAGAACATCGGTCTTCGGAACCGACAGTGGGGGTTCGATTCCCTCCTGGGGCACCAGTTCGCTCCTGTTTACATCTAACACAAAAGCCTCATCGCCCAAGTTAAGTAAATTCCTCAACTCTGGTTTGAATCTCACATTGCCTAAGAAGCTTAACTCATTTAGGTAAAGCTGACTATATTGGGGCGAAATATACCCATAGGATCGGAAAGACTGCTTAAGGATATTATTCCTAGATTCTGCTCCATTATTGGAGACGCCTTCCTTAGTCACCCACCTATCACGACTTAGGTTATATCTAGGATCTTTGGATTTCTTACTATGATTCACCATTTTATGATTAGGTCTGTCCCAAATAAATGTATAACCTTCATCAGTGTAGAGAGTAACATTCTTAGGAATCTTCTCATTAAGATCACTTTCTAGATAATGTTGATTATTTAACGGTATTGACTTGTAAAACGTCATCCCGTGATTTATGCCAATCGTGTGAACCATGCACCCAACCTGCCTACCCTGGAGAGCGTTAGAGAGATATATGGAAGCCGTTCCCGTCTTGTATCTTCTGCTTCGGAATTTATTGGATTTTAATGAGGCAGAAAACAGGATCACGCTATCGGCTACAGCAATAGGCTTTTGATCAGTATTTTCACTGTTTTTAAGCTCCTCGAATAGCTCCTTTCTCAAGGTATCATTAAGCTGAGAGAATATAATTTGGATTTTCTTCTTAAGATAGTAACTTGTTCGGTAAGAAAGATTTAACTTCCTTGAGATCTCCTTACTAGTCATAACCTTAGGGTATTGATTCACCATATCCCATATAATGTAGGATATATAAGCTAGATTAGACTGATATGCGTGGAATGGAGTATTGGCTGTTATGGAGACTTGTTTA
Source organism: Leptospira sp. WS39.C2 (assembly GCF_040833965.1). Lineage (NCBI taxonomy): Bacteria > Pseudomonadati > Spirochaetota > Leptospiria > Leptospirales > Leptospiraceae > Leptospira > Leptospira iowaensis. The sequence continues at coordinate 1,593,735 of NZ_CP162142.1, read as the reverse complement.
TGGCAGTTAGAACACCTAGCCATTGAAGGTCTGTTCTTAACTTTAAGGAAAACTAGATTAGGCTTAGAGCAGTTACAGGACTTAGGATAAATAGTTTGTAAGAGTGTTAAGGACTTTATAAGAAAAAAAGTGTCGAGACTTTCATTAAATAAGGACTTTTTGTAAGTGTGCGTATAAGTGTATTTTGTCAGGACATTAGTTTCTGAAGTCTCTGATTGGTGGGAAGACTGGTTATTTAGAGGAGAGCTACCTACTCCTTTGACTCTCTTGTTAGTGTCCTGATTAGTTACTCTTGAAGGCTTTGGAGAGGTGGCTTTTGTGTTAGCTGTAGATATTCCTCCACCAGTTTAAATATCACAATAAAGTCCGACTAACAAAACAAAGCTGGGAATCGAACAGTTTTGTTAGCAGAAATGAGAACGACCCATAGGGAGTGACCATTTCTGTCCCGTAGCCAGGATGGCGAAGGGCGAACAAAACCAGGCGTAGACGTGCCTCGGAGCGAAAGACAACAAACTCAGAATCAGAAGCAATTGAAGATTTAATGAAAGATATGGATGATTTGGGTTTAATGACCGATGTAGCACTCAAACAACAGTCCATTGAGGCATGGAAGAATATTCAATTTGCGCCAATGACAAATCAGGAAATTAACGATAAAATATACAAAGAATCTGTTGGTGTAGCGGTCGAAACTAAAGTTGCAGGAAATATAGAAGATTTGTTAGCTAAAGAATCTTTACAAGCGGAAGAGTTCTTTCATAAAGTCGAAACAGATTTTCCAAAGTTATCAATTGAAGATTTAATAACAAAACGAAAAAAACTGATTCTTTCTCTTATTATGATTCGGTTAAAAATGGATTTTGGTGACAAAACGAAGGGTATACCATGGGAGTTCTTAAAAATGATTCAAACCAAAACTGTCTCACATAGAAAAAAAGTTGCAGAAGAAATTATAAACCGAGGTATAAAATCGTTATTAAAAAGTACTTTTTGTTTTTTATCTTAATTATAATGAATCATTCATGCACTGGATTGACCAGGCTTTTAGATGACGGCGACAATAATACGGAGAATTATGTTTTATATGGCATTTATCAATACCTTCTTTCTAAACCTGGAATTTGTCCTACGGTAAATCTAACATTAGAAAAAGGAACTAATTACCCTTTGACACTTTCTTCTACAAGTTCGATGATCTTTAACATCGCCTCTACAAATAATTTACCTCCTCCGAATGAAAATAGAGATTACTACCTAGTTGTAACAAAGGAAGCCTCTTCAAGTGTTGAATTTTCTACATTAAGGCTATGCGACGTAAACAGAAGAGGTCCTTCTATTTCCTCACCAGAGTCATCCACACCAACAGAGTTAAGATATAGACTGGAAATGAACGATGTTAGAACTCTTTCAAATGCTTTTTACTTAAAATTAGTTTCAGGAAACGGATCTGTTTCAATAAGGCAGGAATAATTATGAAAAGATTAATTTATTTAAATCTTTATTAATATCAGTAATATATTTTAACTCAATTTTTGCATTAGATCCCACCTGATTTAAATTTCACATTTAAGTCGATCTAACTAAAAAAATTCGGGTATTGTAACATCGTTTCAAAACTCGAATTTTCTACTTTCATGGGTTTTATTGAATTCCCCCACTTCACTCATTATTTCTTTCCAATTATATCCTACCACCTTTGTCATTACTTTCCAAAAAACGAGTGAGCACTCACTTTTTCTCTTGACATTGGGTACATTCCGTCCAATTTCCTCCTCTTATGGGATTCGGTATTGGTATGCAGATGAGAGTGATTGCGATGGGTCTGTTCGTTTTTCTGGTTTGTTCTTTGCCCTCGGATTTACTTTCTCAGGAAGCCATCCCAGAGCCAGGCTGTGAGAAGGAACCTCCACCGAAAAATCTACCCTTCCCAATGGATGCATCCAAACAACTTTGTAAGAAGGACATCGAAGACAAAAAGGATGGTTGGTATCCGACAGGTTTGCCTCTGATCAACTCAGATCCGAACGAAGGTATCGGGTATGGGGTTCGTGCCTACCTATACAATAATGGTCCCAAAACGGATCCATTGTTCCATTATACCCCATATCGCATGCGCCTCTTTGCACAATATTTTAATACCAACAAAAATGCACAGTACCACCAAATCAGTTTGGATATGCCTTTTTTGGGTGATACGCAGTGGAGGCTTCGGGCAGACGCTTTTTTAACCATCACACCTACTACATTGTATTTTGGGATTGGCGAATCGAGTATGAATTCACTGTCATATTTGGACAGAAACCAACCCTATAACAGACAAGTAAGGAATGCAAGTTTTATCGATCAGGAAACCAATTTAACTTTTTATAGACCTGGGACAAGTTCAGATCCTTTTTCTGTAGGTGGAAAAACAATTACAGGCATTCCACAAACTCCTGGTTATGTGGTAACGGACAGGATGTACAATCGATATACGATTGAAACACCGATGGCTACGGTCAGTGCAGAAAGATCCTATGTCGGAGGAACCGTTCGTTTGGTATCGGGTTTAAAATTTTCAAATAACATCATACGTACTTACGATGGAAAGATGGTGAGAGGTGTTGATCCCACATTTGACCAACTTGCGGCTGATGTACCAAATGGAAAAACTAGATTAACGGAAGATAATGAAGCTAAAAAAATCATCGGATACCAAGGTGGTTATGTCAATGCAGTAAGACTTGGAATCGTTTACGATACACGTGATTTTGAACCAGATCCTAATTCTGGAATTTTTGCAGAAGTTACCTATGAAAAACATAGCAAGGCCATGGGATCAGACTTTCAATTCCAGAAATACTTTGCCCAAACTAAAATGTTTTGGAGCCCCTTTCCTAAGTTAGTTGATAAACTAGTAGTTGCGAATCGATTTGGACTCGGTGTAACAGAAGGTGATGCCCCATTTTTTGAATATAGAAATATGTGGGGTACTGAAGGTCTTGTGGGTGGACTCGGTGGACTTCGCACATTACGAGGATTCAAACAAGATCGTTTTGTAGGTCGTGCCATGGGATGGGGGAATTCTGAAATCCGTTGGAAATTTGCTGAAGCAAAAATTGGATCGGAATTTTTCGCCTTTAATATCGTACCATTTTTTGATTATGGAAGGGTTTGGGACGACGAACATAAAATTAATCTTAAAAATTACTTTTATTCCAAAGGGATTGGATTACGAATTGCTTGGAACCAAGCCACGATCATCATGATCGATTATGCAAAGTCAAGGGAAGATGAACAAGTTTTTGTAAACTTTAGCCACGTGTTTTAGATATTAAAGAAATCAATTATTTGCCTTAAGTGAGTTGATTTGCCAGACAAAGCAGAACAAAGTTTATTAATATCATTTACAAACTGTTATGCAACATGGTATAAAACTTTTGCCGCAATGAGAAATAAACATATATCGATAATTATTTTATCTCTATTATTAAACTGTAAAAATCATGAACGATTGAAATCCGAAAAAGAAGAATATGCAATTGTTCTTGCTTCAAGTCTAAATTCTAGAAAAAAACCTGATCTCAAATCGGATATAGTTGGAAAATTCCCTTTTGGTTCTCCAATCTTAATCAATTCTAAGGATTCTTTTGAAGATACTGTTGATGGTGAAAAAGGAAAATGGATTAAAGAGAAAGTTACAAATGGATATATTTTTAATAAATATTTCATAATTTCTTCAGGAAGTATCCACAAATTTAAAGGTGTTGTCGATATTTGCAATTTTCCTTGTGGCGGTAGCTGCTTTATTCCACCTGGAGATATTTATTTAGTCGGTGATTTTTATATCGAAATAGATGATCACATGGATTATCTTCCTGAAGATAGGACTCCATGCTCAACTATAAAAATTGGTAGCTGGAAACAAGACAAGAATGAATTTCAATTTTCTTCGCCAATCAAATATGCTGGCTATAATGGGAAAAATAACCATTGTAGAATTACATTCTTAAGTAATTTAGAAAAAATTGGTGATAAAATCATTTTGGATCATCTGAAAAAACCTTTCAACTTAAAAACAATGTCCGATTCAAAAGGAACTTATTTCATTATAAATAACAAAACTATTTATGATCGTTCCAAATATCACGAATATTGTTCCGAACAATCTTTACATGACAAAGTAATTGAAGTTTTTGATTCATATTATATTGATGAAAAAATCGACAAAAATAATATTTTCTCAAATTATTCTAATAAATTTAATGAGAAAGTAAGTAAATAATTAAAAATATACCAAGTCGCATAACAGCGAATAAGCTCTCCTCTTCGACACATAGGCTTCTGGCACTTCCCTTGCTTGCGCAAGTGTCGTTCCAGTCCAGCAGACATTTTCTCAGACCCTTCAATTACAATCGATTTGATTTTTCGAATATGATCGATAAGTGAATTAAGTGAAATAGAACCCAGCCCAAGTTCATCAGTGGATATGATAAGTACAGACTCACGTAAATCATCACTAACTATAATAAACAAAAGAACTGGTGGAACTGCAATTACTGTAGTTAATCATCAAGACTGATAGTCAATCGTAAACACAAGGCTTTGATTTTTTACTTCGTTCCTATCGCCTTTCCGTTGTTTTGGACAATGCAAAAAAAACAATTAAGAATATAGTATTATTTTGATGTACGTGTATAAACACCATCCCAGTCAACAGGTGGCGGGTTTTGGAATAAAGTTTGGCATCTTTTGATGAGTAAGTGGCTACTAGTATCATCTTTCTCTAAAATTTTAGAAACGTTCTTAAAGTGTTCGATTGCTTTTTCCCAATTTCGTTTTGAATATTCAGAAAAACCGTCTTCATATTCTTTTTCTGCTAAAATCATTTTGGGAGAAACTTCATTTTGAAATGATTCTAAACTATAGATCTTCACTGGTGCTTCTTTGCCTTTCACTCGTATCCAATCTAAAAAACGGAAATGGAATTCATCTTTACATGATGATTCTATACTTTCAGAAACAAGCACTGATACACCATAATCTTTCGCAGCCGCTTCCAACCTCGCAGCTAAGTTAACTGTGTCTCCCATCATTGTATAGGATGCCAAACTATCAGTTCCCATAAATCCAACTTTTGCCAAACCACAATTCAGTCCAATGCGGAAAACCATAGCACGTGCAAGTGGTGTGTAATCACCTCGTTTGTTCCACTCGGCTCTTAAAATTTCTAATTCTTTCACCATTTCAAGTGCTGTTTTACACGCAAGTTTTGGATGGTTTTTGTTTTGGATCGGAGCACCAAAGATTCCAACGATCGCATCACCAATGTATTTATCCAAAGTTCCTTCATTTGCTTTTAAAACATTGGTCATTACAGATAGGTATTCATTGAGTAATTTGGCAAGGTTTGTAGCACTTAATTCTTCGCTGATAGAAGAAAACCCTGCAACATCAGAAAAAAATGCAGTGATTTCCCACTCCCCACCTTGTTTTAATGACTCCATATTTTCCAATGCAACACTAACAACTTCCGGATCCACCAAGTTCCTTAAGATATGATTGAATTTTCTTTTTTCTTTCCCTTCCGTATAAGTCAGATAAGCAAAACCAATTAGATAGGAAATTGGGAAACCTAAAACAAATGAATAGGTAGATAAGACAAAATCCATTCGGTAAAGAAAATAAAATACACCTACAAACAATGATATGGCGAATATTGGATATAAGTTTTTTAATAAATGCCACTGATTGATGAATAAAACCAAAACTCCAAAAAATAACACAACACTTGTAAATAAAATACCATATAATTCTGGTAGTTCTTGTAACAAATGACCTTCTGTTAAATTAGAAGCAAATACAGCTTGTGCAATGACACCAGGAAACAAACCATGAGGTGTTACAACATCATCATGGGTAGAAGCCGCAGACGTTCCAATTAATACAATTTTATCTTTAAATAAATTTGGTGGAACAAGGAGTGAATTCGGATCTTCGATTTCGCCTGAATTTAATTTTTCCAAAGATTCGATAATTCCAGCCGCCGAATACCTGGGAATACTTCGCAATTCTTCCTCGGTATAAAAATATGCACGAACCAATCCATCTTTTCCAATCGGTATCATACGTGTTTTATCTTTTTTTTCCAAATAAAATTTGGAATCCATTGTTTTTGTAGTGTATGGTTCACCAAGAGAAAAAGCTTGTAAGGCGAGTGTTGGGAAATACAAACCATTCCATTTCACAAAAGGAGAAAACCTTCTGAGGATTCCATCACTATCGGCAATCACATTCACTACATGGATCATCGGTGCCGTTTCACCGATTTGACCTATTGGAAAAGAGGCATTTTCATATTTAGGAAAAGGAAGGTTTGTATTGAGTTTTACGTTGAATTTTTCGCTAATTGATTCGATCCCTTTTCTAGGAATCACAATGCCTCCATCTCGAAAATTTGCAGCATGGGAAATCTCCCCCAAACTTAAATTTGCTGTAACGAGTGCATCATCGTAATCAGATCTTTCTGTAAACATAATATCAATGATTGTAATTTTTGGCGGAGTGAGTAACTTCGTATAACCAATCAAAGTTGGGTAAATATGACGTTTCCATGGCCATAAACCTAACTCAGGGTGGTCAGCGTATTTAGCAATGCTTAGTTCATCAATATCTATGATGACAATGTCTTTGGAAAATAAATGATGGGAAGGTAGGAGATGGAAAAGTGCATCGGATAGTTTTCTGTCAAGTGTAGTTGAAAACCGAAAAAAAGAAATGAAGGCTGTAATCACTGTTGGAATCACAACCATGAGAAAAATAGGAAATAAGATTTTATTTTGTTTCATTTGATAATTTTTTTTTGTAATCACTCCAACGGTCTATTACCAAAGGAGTTCCTTCCATAGAAACCGAAGATTCAAAGAACACGAGTTTTGCGATTCTAATTGTGGTATCAGGATGAGTTTTTTTCAAAAGATCCGTACCTTCTGATTTTGACATTGTATTCAAATAACTAGACAAACCAAGAGGAGAATAACCGACTTGTGACACAAGACCAACTGCGGCTTCATCTGCTTCTAGTTCTACTTTTGCATCACGTCCTGTTTCAAAAAATTGTTTTTCCATTTCATCTAAAGCAGTTGACATTGCCGTATTGACCACTTCACTTCCCGGTGGAGTTAATAAACCTGACAATATCTCAATAAAAACATTGGATTCTTTGAATTCACCATTATGGAATAAAATCACATGTCCCATCTCGTGTGCAATGATCCCTGCAAGTTCCGCTTCGGTTTGTATCTTTTTTAAGGTACCTGTGGTTAAAAACAAATAACCACCAGGACAAGAAAATGCGTTAATTTCATTGGAATCAATGATTCCTACTCGAAACTCTAAGTCTTTCCGTGACGAAACGGAACCTAAACGAAACGCAATCGAATTCAAATACCGTGTGAATTCCAAATCCCTGACTAAAGGGTATTTTTTTAATAACCTAGCTGCTAAGGAACGACCGAGTTTGACCTCAGCCTTGGTTTCACCTAACACTTGTAATCCAGAAGTATTTAAGAAACTTGTATTAGGTTTTATGTTTTGTGATAGACCATTCTTTTCTTCTTTAGTTTGAGTTAATTCTAAATTTAAAGGAACTGATTCGAGCCATCGTAAGGACTCAAAATCATATTGGTCTCCTTCTCCTCTTACCCTCATTTTTTGTGTTTCCGATAGTCCTCTAGCTGCCGCTGTTTTTGTGAAATCGGAGGCCCTTTGCCTTGCAACCACAGCTTCAGAAGAATTGGAAGTGATCCCTAGTTTCATTTGGTTTCCTGGAGGGAGAGGGGAAACAAAAAGTTTGGACACCCAACCTGTTTTATCTTCCACTCGCACTTGTACAAAAAGTCCTTGTTCGGTGATAGGTGTTAGTACTTCTCCTATTTTTAAAAGACTTCCTTCTGCATTTAACTTTGGTTGGGAGAGTAACTTTGCTTTGTTGCTTTGCACATACACATTTCCTTTAGCAAGGAGAGATATCCCACAAAAGAGAAACAAATAGGATAAAGTGTTCGACTTCATTTTCCAGAAGTCTTTCGTTCAAATCAATCTTTGAAAACTCTTTTTTTAATTTTGACTTTCGAATTGACAATTCTTCTCAATCCATTGCTATGAACGGGCAATGAAACATTTTTTTCTCATCTTCTTACTGTCCGTCATTACATTAGTAGGTTGTAAAAAAGAAAAAGATGAAAGTAATACACTAAGTGCTCTTGTCACTCGTTTTCTCGTCAGAACATTCCTTGCATCCAGTATCAATTCCGAATTACCTTCTAACTTAAGTGTTGCAGTTCCTAGATCGATTCGAAAACCATCTAGCGGACTTGGTGCTAGTTTTTTACGCAATCACAAATCCAACAAAATGGCCTTCACAAACAAAGGAATCGCACAAGATACTTTGGATTATGGTTTCACAGGACAAAACTTTTTAACGGAAGGGACTGGGATCGTTGCTGAAATCCTAAGAGATTCAAAAAAGGATTTAGTGCTCATTAGTGGTTCTTACAATATCGCAAAGGCAAGTCCAGGTGTGTGTATCCCTGGTGGTACGGGAACAGTTCGTATCACCCAAGCAATGGAAGACGAATTTTTAGAAGGAATCGTTAGGATTGGTCTTAGCGATGAAGAAGCAAGAGGAGAACTTGTTAGTTTACAAAACGAAGGGATTTTGCCATTTATAGGCCAAGCGGTTCCGACACCTGCTATGGTCTATAGAAGATTGAGTAATAACGAATACGACGTTGAAATCGCTTACTCATTTGCTGATTCCATTGGGACACCGCAACCATGTCCTTCTAATAACCAATTCCAGAAAAGTATCAAATTCAAAGATGATAAATCAAAAGTGTTTAGTTCCATCACTCGTTCTTTAAAAGTGTTTGGAATCTCTCTCAGCGTAGATGCATCCATCACCTACATCACACAAGAGGGAAAAAAAGACAAAGCGATCCTCAATATCAAACAAGTTACTTCTGGTTCAGGGAATACAGACAAATCCACCACACGATTCACCTTTGAAGAATGTGCAAATGATACAAATGCCAATTCCAATAATTGTGTAACACTTAACTATAGTAATATTTACGATGATGCCGCTGGTAATAAAATTACAACATCTGTAAAAGGTAGGACCAATGATTTAGGTGGATACGTACTTACCGAATACATTGACAACGCAGATAATTTTGAATACTACCTTACAGAAACCTATGATACAAATGGTGAAATCACCTATTTTGCCGTCGATTATTATGATATAGATGACAGTCTCAATGATGATTATGAAGAACTAGGAACTTTGGATACAGACCTTTATGGAGAATTTATAGAAACAACCTATACCTTTGAATGGGATGTATATGTTGATTTTACGACTCCTCTACCAAGTGGCGGAATTGGATCTGGAGGTTATGCATCTTACGATGCGTTTGTCATCATGCCAAACGGAGTAAACCCAAATAGTTTTCCTGATGAATACATAGGTTGGGGAGAATTTTATGAAAATGAATCTGATTCCAGTATTTCCTATTATGTAGATTTTTATGGCACATCTGACCAAGTCACAAATGCAGATGTTTGGCGGTATGAAGTGGATGCAAACGGTAACGAAGTTTATACACAATTATTAATTGCACCAAACGTCATTTACGAATTATAAATTTGTGACAATTCATTAAATAAATGCTAATCAATATGATTTTTACACTAAAACAACCTTCAAGAACATCACACCAAACGAATTTTTTTATAAAAATTCAAGTTATCTTCTTCTTTCTGTTCCTTACACACTCCCTATTCCCTTCGGAACCTTTCCATAACTTACAAGGGTTTTACGGAGAAAGGGCAGCAGGGCTTGCAGGCGCATTCACTGCCATTGCGGATGATCCTTCTGGTGCTTATTACAACCCAGCGGGACTTGGATTTACACATAACGATGGTATATCGATCTCTGCTAGTAACTTTAAGGATGTGAAACGAAGTTACATCAACATCGACACACCAGGACAAAGATACAACCAAACCCACCAAGGTTTTGATCCAAACTTTATTGGACTTTTGAAAAATTTTGACAGATGGAAGTTTGCTTTTTCCATTGTTAATACTTATAATTATTCTTATAACCGAGTAGACCAAGTAAACTACCCTCTTGTATCACCTTCCATCAATTCTACTAGGAATTATACAAAAGAGAGATACAACCAACTCCTTGTTGGCCCAAGTATTGCTTACCTCTTAAATGACAAATTATCACTTGGTGCCACTTTGTATTATATGAGTGATACTAAGGAAGTATCTAGAACCCAATTCCAACAATTTTCAGATTTAAGTTATGTAATGCGTTCTTATGTAGATAATAGAAGGACATCGGGACTGATGCCAGTTCTTGGTATCCAATACCAACCAAACCCTAAACTCTCATTAGGTTTCAGTTATAGGAGGATTTTTGTCACTGGTGGTGACCGTTTATACAATGAAGTGTATGCTGATTCGGCAAGAAGGCCAGGTTCTTCTGCAATCGATTTCATTGAAGGTACGGGAGATGGTGCATCTTCAATCGAACAAGGTGTTCTCACTCAAAAACCAAAACTTGTGACATCTATCCCACAAACATCGGAAATGCGATTTGGTGTCGCATTTTTCCCAACATCTAGATTTCTCGCTTCCTTTGATATGATCTATACATCTGGTTATAAACAAAGAAGGAACCAAGATGAAATCAGTACTTTTGGAAGGCGTGTTACATACACAGTCAATGATACGGAAGTTCGTGAGCTCACTCGATTTGCCACTACAAATTTTGCAGCAGGTATGGAATACTATTTGGCAGACACTTTCTCCATATTAGGAGGGATTTATACAAACGAACCGAATACAAAACCAGTTTCGTGGACAGAATCTGCTGTTGATTTGTATTTACAAAATACATTTGGAAACCAAGTCACTGCCTCGTCTGGAGATGCTAGTGTGATTTATAAGGTTGCTAGGTCTGGAACAAATCCAAGGAATGAGTATTCTCGGAACAAGGGTTTGAGTTTGGGACTTTCATGGGTGACTTCCAAATCTTCTGTTTCTGTCACTTACATACGGGAACTTGGTTACGGAAATTCCAGAATTGACCCAAACTCACTTGCACAATCATTTGAATACAGTGCCCATTCCATTTATATCATGGTTAGTTCACGAAATTAAAAAGTTTTATTTTTTCCTATTTTTAGTTTGGAAAAAATCTTTGGCATCTTCATAACCTTGTATTAGTAATTTTTCCGCTTGTTCCTTTTTGAAATTCAAAATACTTCCAAAACCTAACATTTGTTTTGGAGCAATCACGGAGATTTTTGTCTTTGTAAATTGGGTACGAAGGCTTAAAAAAAAGTTCTCAATAGATGTTAATCCATTCATTACGGATTTTCGGTATTCCAAACCTTGTTCTACACTTTTGTAAGATCCAAGTAAATACAACTCAAAGAGTCGTTCCAATGCTTCATCTTTTGTAACTGGTGTTTCCATCCTCGTAGAACTTCCCACAGGCGAGAGTAATACAACCACGATCTCCGATGCTTCGTGAGTAAGGGCTGGTAAAATTGGAGTATTTGCCATCACACCACCATCCCAATAAGGTTCACCATCAATGATTTGCCAGGGAAAAATCATTGGAATGGCAGATGAAGCAAGAATGTGTTCGATCCGAAGGGATGGGTTTTCAAAAAATCGAAGCTCAGAAGTCAGGATATTCACAGCAGAAATGATCACTTTAGTTTGTGAATTGTTTAAGGTAGAAAAATCCAAATGTTCATGGATGAATTTTTTCAATGGATACGTTTCTACCAAAGGATAATATTTCTTTCGAAAAAATCCTTTGATCATATTCCAAATCGAATAACGCATGATATGTTTTTGATTCAACTGCAACCAAAGTTCCGAAAGTTTTTTCGAATCCATTCCAGAACCTATGGCACAAGCATTGATAGCACCAACAGAGGTTCCGCAGATGATGTCTGGTTTCCACTGGATCTCTTCTAAATACCGTAACACACCCGCTTGGTATGCTCCTCTTGCACCACCACCAGATAAAACTAATGCTTTCTTTTTTGCCATATCATTTGCCACTTATAAAGACATCTCTACCTGTCACATAACGTTCTTTCCACCACTTTTCTTGTAAGGATTGGATGACCACACCACGACTTGTAGACGCATGGATAAAATTACCATTTTCCAATACCAAACCGACATGTGTGATTTTTTTAGTGTTAGGTGAGGCAGAGAAAAAAACCAAATTCCCAATTTCTTGTTTTTCTCTCGGAACATACTTTCCGATGTTTGCTTGGTCTTTTGCTGAGCGAGGGATCCCTTTTTCTTTCATTCCAATTTTTGGATCGGTCAAAATTGATTTGGTTAGTCCAGAACAATCAATCCCACGTTTTGAATAACCACCATACAAATAAGGTGTTCCTAACCAAAAACGACCCACTGGATCGACAAGTTGACGTTTGGAAATTTGTTCTGTAACTGTGGAACTCACAGTGGATTGTTCTTCTATAAATATAAGATTTGGATCAAGTTTTGGGCGTTCTTTAGTAATCCATTCACCTTCCGCATTCCAGATAATTTCTGTTCGTCTGTCGGAAACTGAAAAATTCGAAATTGTGTTTTTCCCAACCAAAAGAGCAAGTGTATCTTTTTCGATAAGACTCCAATGGGAATCTGATTCATCCATTTTGGAATCTTTGAGAAACTCTTTAAAAACTTTCTTTTGTTTTTCAGGACTAAGTGAAATGATTTTTTTTGGAATTTTCTTTTCTAATTCTTGTAATACCAATTTAGAATTAGTCTCTTTTTTACGCATGAGGACAAAAATTCTTCCTGCTACAAATAAAGAATCACCACTCCAATTTTTAAGTTTTGCGATTTGGAATAAATTTAAAATATCTTCTTCAGTAACTTTACTTAACTTCATTTCTCTATAAAATTTACCAAGAAAAGGAATCTCATGTTTGTTAGGTTTTGATGTGATGAAATAAGGGATTAAGTCTTCCACCTCCTCCCATGAATATCCATGGTCTTGTAAGATAACAAAACGTTCCACTTCGAGTGCAAATTCGGAAGGTGACATGGATTCAAAAACTGCCCAGACACGAAGGGATTCGATCGTATTTTGGATTTCTTTTTGGTTGGCCCTATCGCCCATTTTTTTTCGAATCTCACTTCGTATGAGTAAGGTTTCTTGTTTATTATAACCGGAATCTAACAAACCATCCAAGTTCTGCGCAAAAACCAAACTTGGAACGAGGAACACCAAAAGAAATATGGTTCTAAGGAAATATGTGCTTACCATTACTAAAAAAAGTAGTAATGGTAAGTATAGTTATTGTAAAGAAGGATTTATAAATTTCTCGCGGTTCATTTTGATTTTCTCAAACGAAGAAATATAACCAAGCTCAATCAAACGTTCGTAAGCAAACCAATCCAATAATCCAAAATTATTCGTAGGAATTTGTAAAAACAAATCAGAGATTTTTTCAGTTTGTCTGATACGTTCCCTACTAGATGCCAAGATGGATCGAATGATGATATCACCAATGGGAGGAAATTTTGGTTTTAGTATATCTTGGAAATTGATTAGGTTTGTCATTTGGAAGAGTGGGTTTGTCATCACACCAGGTTTGTTTGGATCAAAGTATTCACATAATTCTTTGTCTTGGTCAGGGTAAATGTCCCCAAAAACATCAACTGAAATCACTTTGCCAACTCCCCGCTCTTTTAAACTAATTCCAGGCACATTATCAAGTACTCCCCCATCTACATAAACAATTCCATCATCGATAAAAGGAGGGACTACACCTGGAATGGAAGTACTTGCTCGAATTGCCTTCCACAAACTACCCACTTCACTTACTTGGATTTCAGAATGTGATAAATTAGTTGCAATAGAAAAATAAGGAATCCACAAATCCTCGATTTGGATATCACCGAAGAAATTACGAATGGCTTCCGTGTATTTTTTCCCCGTAGTCAAAGATAATACTGGTATTGTGTATTCGTTTAAGAGGTCTTTTGAAACCCAAAATTCCTTTGCTTTTGTTTTGCTTCCCTCACTTGTTTCCCCCATAGCGATGAGAGCCGCAAATATAGAACCAGCACTGGTCCCAGAAACCATATCAATTGGAATTTGGTTTTCTTCTAATGCTTTTAATACTCCTAAATGGGCAAAACCTTTTGCACCACCCCCACCTAACGCAAGTCCAATCGATTTTCCAAGTAATCCTCTACCCAAACGTTCCCAAGTATCCATTCGATCTAAATGTACATGGAAATGACGATGGAATTTTCTTTTTTCTAAATGTTTGATTGTACCTGGTTTAACAAATTCCCGATTTGGTTGGAAAAGAACTAAAATATGGTTTCTGTCACTAAACTTACGTTTGTCGAGAAGAGATTCCAATTTGATACAATTTGGATCAGCATTTGCGTCTTTGATATAAAGAAATGTGTCCGACTGGCGAAGTGCTCTTTCGACAAAGGAGCTAATTTTCCCATCATCTTTTACAATATAAAAGATATAATCGTATTCGGCTTCAATTTGTGTGAAAAAACGAATGATCCAAGGTTCCCTATCGACTTCTTCTAATTTTTCTAAATCCCGCATTCGATCAGCAAACATCGATTCGTCGACAACATAGAATGATCCGTATCTTAAAAAAACAATTCCTAGGTAATGGACCAAATCGAGGATTTTGGTTTCAGGAAGAGAAGAAAGTAAGGTAAAAGTTTTTGCTTTCGGAACAAAACCTTTTGTTTCTGTTTTGGCATGTGCCAATCTTTCAGCTATGATTTTTGTAATTTGTAACAAACTTTCAGGGTGTTTCAAAAGGATGGAAAGCGCTACATCCCTTGGGACCCGGATGAGTTCAGAATCCCTCACTGCTTTCACAGTGGCAGATCGTTTTTCCCCAGTGAACAAACTTAACTCTCCGATGATATCCAATCGTTTGAATTCACCAATGTCTCTTATGTTCCCATCAGAACTTCGTTTTTCATACCGAAGTTTCCCTGCAGCCAAAATGTACAAATCGTTTCCATCTGAATTTTCTAAAAAAAGGACTTCTCCACCTTTTAAAAATTCCCGAACTGTATTTGCCATCATCTCCCGTAAAACAGAATGAGGAAGGTTCTTAAACAAATCCGCTAACGTCAAATACTGCGCTAAGGCTGGATTTTTAGATTTTCGGATTCGTTTCACAGGTAAGTTTGTAATCGATTTTTTGAAAACTGCAAGCAACCTTTTTCTAAACTTTTGTTTCCTTTTTAACCTTTTGCAAAAGAAGAGTAGTCATATTTCTTCCGTTTCTACAATGGGAAAGAAACATTGAACTATGATAGCAAGTTTACGTGGTAAATTACTCCAATTAGAAATCGATCGTTTGGTGGTGGAAGTGTCTGGTGTGGGTTATGAAGTGATGATCCCCTTCCCACTTCATTTAGAATGTAAGGACAAAATTTCGACGGAAATTTTTTTACATACTTTCCATTCAATCAATGACCGTGGTCAAAAATTATTTGGTTTTTCTTCACGAAAAGATCGTGAACTTTTTGAACTCATCAAATCCTTACATGGAATTGGGGAACTCACAGCACTCAAAATCCTTTCTTTTTTCCAAGCCGATGATTTGTACCAAATTGCAAAAGCTGATGACAAAAAAACATTGGAAAAAATCCCAAAAGTAAAAGGGAAAACATCAGAAAAAATCTTATTTGAAATCAAACAAAACTTAAAAAAATTCGAAATCTTTTTGAACGAAGGATCTACTGAAATGAGTTTTGTGGATCGAGAAACGGACCTTGCGACACTTGCCCTCATACAACTTGGGTTTGATGAAAAAACTGCCACAAAACAAGTATCAGATGCTAAAAAGTCTAACCCAGGTCTCAGTGCTTCTGATATTGTCAAACTAGTAATTACAGGAAATAAATAACTAAAACATGCGGTGTAAAAACCAATTGTTTTTGATTTTGATAAAACTAGGATTGATCAAATACCTTTCTAGTTTTGGATTTGTTTCGAATCGAAATTTGATTTCCACTTCTTCAGGGGACCCAATATAAAAGTCGACAAACACTGGCCCCGCTTGGATAAAAACATCTCGGATCGTGAGATTTCCCTCACTTCCTTTTTTAAGGTCTAGTTTACCTTGGTCAAAATAATACAAAACAAAGTATCCATTTGGATCTAATAAATCAGACTGCACTTCTTTTTTTGACCAATACCCTTTTGCATCTACAAAAAGTCCTGTAGTTTCATCTACAAAGGATAATAAATGAGAAAAATGACCTTCGCATAAATCAAGTAACAGCTGTTTGATTTGAAACATAATTACTGTTTGGTCAAAATGAGAAATTCCTTTCCCATATATTACACCTTTTTGAACTGGAAAAGGACATTGGAAGATGGTTTTTGTAGTTGGTAAACTTTTATCAAAAACCAGTTTTTGGTTCATACAAAAGGAGGAAAATAACAGGAGGAAACTCGAAAAAGAAATATAAATTATTTTTTTAAATAATGAGATTCGCATTACATCGTTTTGTTGAGTAAATCCTCAAACAAATCCCCTGAATACATTTCTAGTGCTCCATTACTAGCGGCGATGATTTTTTTCCCAGCTTCTGTGACATCAAAATTACCAATCACATACCCCTTTGTTGCACCCATATCTTCCATTTGGTTTGTCATTTCACGTAAAAATACATCGGATACTTTAGCATCCTTCCATTTACGAACTCGGAATAAAGCCCGTTTGTTGACATCTTCCTTGGAAGAAGCAAGTAAATTCACACCATCGGCTTCTGGATTTGAAATTTCTTTGGTTACACGATAACCAAGATTCATCACCATTCGTGTGGCTTGGTTTTTAAAATTGGTTCCTGGTAAACTGATGAATTTTTCAAATTTATCGAGGCCTAACATATCCAATTTGGAAGTTAGTTTTTTTCCACTATCATCCACCATACCTTTGATATTAAAAGGTTTGGAAGAACGCATCCCACTCAATTCGAAATAACGTGAGTTAGGAAACAAATTCACTGATAATAAATTCAATTCACGTGTTAAATCATATTCATGAGTTAAGGATTCGACAGTCCCTGTCCCCCGTTCCAATCGATATTTTAAATTGGCAAGGGCAATGACATCTGGGTCATCCAATCGTTCGGCTTCCGCTTCAATTAAATACTCAGCACCTTCTTCAAACCGACCCATATACGTTGTGATCATCGCAAAATGGATGCTACATTCAGTGATTTCGCTTTGCCAAGCATTGAGTTTTGCCATTTCCAAACAGAGACGACCATATTTCAATGCTTCTGGGAAATTTTGCATGAGGATGGCTTCTGTCATTAGGAATTGGAATAAAGTGAAACGGACAAATTCGTCTTCTATTTGTTCGCTGATGGTTATAGCAGTTTTGACAGCATCTTTGTGTTTGTTTTCTCGTGATAAGGAAAGTGCGTATAAAAATCCTGAGACTGGTGTTTTCTCAATTTTATATGCTTTTTCAAAATATTCCCTTTCTTTTCCACCCCCAGTGACACCGGAGATCACACCTTTTGCGATATAATAGGAAGTGAGATTGATTTTTTCTTCAGGGATCCTTGCGAAAAAATGGTCCGCTATCTTGAATTCTTTTTGTCCAAGAGCCATAAATCCCAAACGGATACAAGCAATGGGGTTTGATCTATCCACTTGTAATGTGTCTAGATAATGGAAAAATGCCTCTTCAAAAAAATCTTTGTTATAATAAATCTCGGCAATCCGGTTTGAAACCGTCACAGGATCAATTTCTTTGGTGTATCGATTGTTTTTTTTGATGATTTCGAGGTGTTTGGCTTCGTTGAGTGGGTCATTCTCCATGGCATAAATTTTTGCCATCACATAGTGACCATAAGGGTTTTGGTGGTCTTCTTCTAACTTTTCCCTGACAAGTGCCCTTGCATCTAGAAAATTCCCTAAAGTCGCAAGGCTCATGGCTTTGGCATAACTATCCCGCCTTTGTCCAATGATAAAGGTCAGAAGAAACCCAAGCAAAATCACAGCGGCTCCTACAAAGATAAAAAATGCCAAATTCGAATACTTCCTATTTCCCTATTTTGGTTGGTAAAAAAGAGTCTTACGTCAATTCTGTCCTGGAAGTGATACAACTCACCTACATTTCATTTGCCCTTCGACTTCTCCTCCGAGATCGTCTCTATTCCTTGGCCTATGGCCTAGTGGGAACTCTTGTTTTTACTTTCCTCGTCCTAGCAGTCAGGATCCACTTCCATTTATACGCGGGAGTGTCTCTTTCTAGTATCGTTTCCTTTGACAAGTCTCCTCAGATTCTTTTTTACGCTACTAGCTTTGCACTCATGACTTTATTTTTCTTCCATTGCCTGCATGCTCTGGGAGATATCGGAGTGATGATGGCAGTTGGGGGAAACAGAATGGGGTGTATCTTCCTACATGCATTGTCCTTATTTTTCCTATTTTTGCCAAGTTTCCTACTCGCAGTCCTAATCAATATAGGTATGTTAGCCCCTCCTCCAGATTTTGGGATTTTGGGTGAGGCAAAATCCGTTTTCACTTGTTTGGTGCTATTTCTCTTTCTCGGAATCCTTGTGACAGTTCCAACAGTTGGGATTAGTACTTTTATAGATCCTTACAAGTCCATCCGGAGGCAAAAATAATGTTACTCCGTGTCCACAACCTGACCAAACGATTTGGAAAAGAGGAAGCTGTGAGTTCCGTCAGTTTTGATGTGAACCAAGGTGATTATGTTGCCATCATAGGTCCATCTGGATCTGGAAAAACCACACTACTTTCTATGTTAACTGGGATGTTGTCGCCTACAGAAGGGGACATTTTGTACGACCAAATCAAACTTTCTCAGATTTCCAAACAAGAGTTAGCAGAGATTCGGGCACGTGACCTAGGACTTGTTTTCCAATTTTCGGAACTTGTGGGAAACCTAACCATCAAAGAGAATATTCTACTACCTGCACTCTTTACAAAAAAGTTTTCGAATGATGATTATATCCGAAAATGTGACTACCTCATCGAACACTTAAAATTAGGTGACATTCAAAATTCCTTACCAAGGACTCTGTCAGGGGGACAGATCCAAAAGGCAGCGATTGCCCGTTCCCTCATCAATGACCCCGCCATACTTTTTGCTGATGAACCTTCGGGTGATTTGGATCCAGAAAATAGTTACCTTGTCCAATTATTACTCAATGAATACAACAAACGTAACCACTCAATCATTCTAGTAACCCACGATATGAAACTCGCTTTTGATGCCCAAACCGTTTATGAAATGAAAAACGGAAGGTTTGAACAAGTGATCAAAGGAGAGTAAGGTTTTGGATGATGCAATTGGAGTTGATATTGGTGGTGGTAGTATCCGTGCTTCGTTATTTGATGCAAACGGTCTAGAACTCAAATCCAACCATTCTAAAACCCCAGAACATTTAGACAATTTGTCTTTTTTGACCGTTTTAATCGATACCATTGCACCTCTGGTAACTACATGTAAAGGGATTGGAATCGGTTCTCCTGGACCTTTAAACAATGAATCTGGTGTTTTGTTAACGAGTGCTAATATAAAAGGAATCAAAAATGTTCCGATCAAATCCACTTTAGAAAAAGAATTTTCACTCCCTGTTTTTTACGAAAACGATGCCAACTGCGCTGCATTAGGCGAAGCAATCTTCGGAAAATACAAATCTTATGAATCACAATTGATCTTAACCTTAGGGACTGGGATTGGAGGTGGATTTGTTACCAATGGAAAATTGTATTCAGGTTTTTTAGGGAATGGAATCGAAATTGGTCACACTACAGCAGTGATTGGTGGTGCATTATGTGGATGCGGAGTAAAAGGTTGTGTTGAAAGTTATTTTTCCACTAAAGGTTTTATAAATCGTTATTATGAAAAAACAAATACCCTACTCACCAATGCTGAGGAATTTTTCAATCTTGTGAGAAGTGGGGATAAGATTGCAAAAGAAGTTTTGGAATTTGGAACCATCACACTTGCCCATGCAGTACGCAATGCAGTCCATTTACTCAATCCAGAAGCAGTCGTATTTGTTGGTGGGATCACCAAATCTTATGATTTGTTTGGTGGAATTTTAGAAAAAGAAATCCGTACCACCATTTTTACTGTGTTAAACGATCGTTTACAAATTGGACTTGGTGGGAATATATCCGGAACTTTAGGTGCAGCATCACTTGTATTTGCTAAGGAAAAATCATAATATGGAAAATTGTATATTCTGTAAAATCATTAGTGGAGAAATCCCATCAAAAAAAGAATATGAATCTGATTCTATTTTTGTATTCCATGACATCACTCCTCAAGCCCCAATCCACCTCCTTCTCATACCTAAAGCACATATCACAAGTATGAATGAAATTGGATCCTTGGATCCAAAAGTGATACAGGAAATTTTCCAAGTGATCCCCAAACTAGCAGAGAAAAACGGAATTTTTGACAAAGGATACCGAGTGGTCAATAATTGTGGAAACCATGGAGGACAAACGGTGGGTCACCTCCACTTCCATCTATTAGGTGGAAGACACATGCAGTGGCCACCAGGATAATCAAGAGATAAGTATGAGAAAATTAATTTTTGGAATCATCGTATCAGGCATTGCCGTTTACTTCTTACAAAAAAACTTTGATCTAAGTGAATTTAAACGACTTGAAGGAAAAATCAACTGGTGGATTTTTCCTCTCTTATTTTTATCCAACCTTTGGGCCTTTGTGCCGTTTTCGATTCGTTGGTTTCATTTACTCGAGAAAAAAATCACATTTTCTCAATCCTTTTCTACTGCGATCATTGGTGTTGGATTGAATATGGTTTTACCCGCTCGTGGTGGCGATTTGGTAAGACTCCTTATGAACAAAAAGGATTCCGATTTGCCTCTTACCCACCTACTCAGTCGTATTTTTTTAGAGAAGGTAATGGATTTAGGTGCTGTCGTGGTGATTGGAGCTACGGCTCTTTTTTATATGGGTCTTGGGCAATCTAAAAATTTAAGTTTATTATTAATTTCAACTCTCGTCATTTTAGGAATGTTAGTTGGACTTATTTTAGTGAAATATTTTTTAACAACACTACGAACAATTTTATTAAAATGTTTTTCCTTGATTGGAAAAAAAACCTTATATGAAACAAAACTTGACCATCACCTAGTAGAATTTTCTGATTTTTTGCAAGGAGATAAACTCTTAAAACCAGTTTTGTATTCTCTGCCAACGTGGGTGTTTGGTTATGCGATCTCCTATTATTTGGCTGGTTATTTGATTGGGATGCCCATACGATTTCCAGAAGCCCTCCTCTTTATGTTTTTAGGGGGAATGGGTGTGGCCATTCCATCAGCGCCATCTGGGATTGGTGTTTTCCATGCAGCAATCATTTCTGGATTTATCATTTTAGGCAGAGACCCTGGTGAAGGCCTAGTGTATGCAACTGTCGTCCACCTCACACAGTTTCTCATTACAACCATCCTTGCCTGTTTTGCCTATTTGTATTGGCGATTGGCCCACCAAAAAAAGAATACCGTTAGCTGATTTTTTTTTAACAACAGTAAAACCCTTCCACTCTAATACAAGATGGAAGGGAAAATAAAACAGAAAGGGAAAATCCGCGGGACAATTCTCTTGGCAATTGTATTTCTTTTCATTCAAAACTGTAACCCTACCCTCCCAAACCAAAACGGACCCAAAGACAATCCATACACATCCTTACTCTCAGTTAGTCTTGGAAGTTTTGTTTCTACATCTCGGTTTGATGTTTATGCGGAAAGGAATATTGATTGGAACCGGTTTCTTGGTACTTGGAACGAGATCAGACGCATCGATAATTCATTCCAAACAGGTCTTTCAGATGTGACTGCCACTTATACCCTTCAAAATGATGGAAACATACAAGTCATCAATCGTGGTATTTCGGCAAATGGGCAAAGTTCACTATCTGGAGTTGCGATTTTACCTGACCCAAGTGTTGGAAAGTTAAAGGTAAGTTTTTTATACCCAGTTTTTTTTGGTGATTATTTGATTTTGCGAATCGATCGTTCGGGATACCAAACGGCACTCATTGGTGGACCAGAGCCAAATTTTTTGTGGATTTTCTCTCGGGAAAAAACCATTTCCCAGGATGTTGAAAACGAATACATCCAATATGCACAAACGATTGGTTATGACACCAATCGTTTGCAACAATATTAAATTACCCTAATGCTTTGATTACCTCTTCTGGTGCTTGTACAAGTTCGACAAGAACCCCTTCGCTACAGAGTGGGAATTCTTCATTTCCTTTTGGATGGATAAAACATACATTATAACCAGCGGCACCTTTACGAATTCCACCAGGAGTGAAACGTACACCTTGTTTGGTTAGGTATTCCACACACTCTTCCAATTTATCTATCCATAATCCGATATGATTGAGTTTCGGATCATGTACCTTGGGACTTTTGTTTGGGTCAATTGGTTGCATAAGATCTATTTCTACTTTATAAGGACCATTGCCCATAGAGAGTATATCTTCATCCACATTCTCTTTTTCACTTTTATAATCAGAGACCTTTGTGAGTCCCATGACTTCCACCCAAAATTTGGATAATTTTTCTTTGGATTCTCCACCAATCGCAACTTGTTGTATGCCTAAAACTTTAAATGGACGCGACATGTAAATTTCTCTCCTATCTTCTTTTTTCAAAAATCGAGTATTTCTTTTCCATCAATGTCCTCGTGAGATCCTCCTCCGAATACTATTTTTTTTTACAGAATTGTAGGATTTCCTGTTCATAAAAGCCGTAATATGAAATTGAATCTTCAGTCAAAAATGAGCTTCAAATGAAGGGCTTACACCCATTCATTTTGTAAGGACTCGGTTGGGATTTTTGCATATCCTTTTTTTGAAAACAATGAAATAATCAATATGTTTCATCTAATGTGGCTTACTTCTTTCTTGTTACGCTTTTTTCGAAAAGCATTTCAAGTGCATAACAAATTGATTCCTTTTGAACCAATCACCTAACTGACATTATCCAAATCTCACTTTTCACTGAGAAACAATTTGAATTGGCTCTAGATAACCTAAATTCACTGCCGTTGACATCTAATTCCTGTTCGATCTTCGTAAATATAGGCACACAGCATCGAAACTTCCAAACAATCTCATTTTAAAATCGATAGGCAAAACAGAATGTTATCTATTAGGAAACGAAAAACCACAACCTATGATTTCTTCACATCACAGGTTTTCAGTATCGAAAAAAAAATGGGAAAGGTATTCCCATTTTTAAAATATTAGAAATTCAAAGATCATTCAGCAAGAATGAGAAGTGTGCTAAATTGAGAATTTAAAATTTGGAATTTTACTAAAAATTCTTTGATGGCTTCTTCGCTGACGCCTCCCGAATAATCAAAGTCACTTTCCAGAACAAGTCTACCTTCCGAGTCCATATAACTTCTGGAATATCTCATTTTTTGGTTCCACTTATTTGCTAATTCAATTTTATTTTTTTTGTCCGTATTAAACGAAGAATAAAATTGAATGGAAGTATCGTTTCCGGACATTAAACCCACTTTAAAATCTTGGTATGTAACAATTAAAAGTTTGTCTTCATCGCTGATTATTTTATAACCAGAATCTAATAACAGTTTTTTGATTAGATTTTTTTCAACTTTATGGTATAAGGTTGCCGGCTTGGCGGAAGTCGCCTCTGCTTCCTTAGCCTTTGTTGTTTGGGCGGTTAGGGCAAAAAAAGATGAAAAATAGAAAATTACCAAAAAGAAAGAAACAAATGATCTCACAATCTACCTCATAAAAACTATAGTTTTAGAAAAAGGCTAAAAAACTAAAAAGTTTCCGCGCACCCATGATCTAATGACAAAAGTAAAAAGCCATTGGCAAAGAATTCAATCCATTTCCGAAAGAAATGAAACCAAAAAGAAAAAAAGTAGAAATTCTGTAGAAATTCATTTACTTTTGAGATCACCTAGGGACTGCTAATCCTTAGTTTATGAAATTTTCCTTTTTTTCCCTCTGCTTTTTTACGATTTTTTTCCTAACTGTTTGTACCTGTAAACCTGGTCAAAATAAAACACGCACCCAATCAAACTTAAAAATTGATTCCATAGAAACGTTTAAAAAAGAATCCAAATACCCATACCTCTATTCTGGCAAAATCAATTTAGAACATTTTTTAAAACTAAAAAATGACATCAGCTTATTACACCTAACAAGCGAAAAAATCAATATTTCTGCCTGTATAGGTGGAGCGATTCTAAAAGCTTACCAAATGGTTTCTTTGGAAGTGTATCCAAAAAGTTTCTATGAAGCAAATAAAACAAATTCAAAGTTAATCCCTTACGGTAGTCCACTTCCCTCAGAAGACCAAACGTTTATATTTCTCAAAAGAGACCAAACAAACAAAATTGAATTGTCTGATTGGGATCACAAAAAAAGAAAAGAATTAAACCTCCACCTCGCAGGTTTAAATTTAGATATCAATGATTTAGAAAGGTATTTGGATACCATTTATACAATAGCAAAAAATGATCCGACACAAAACAAAAGTCCAAACGAAGTATTAGAAAGAATTATATTTCTCACTATGTTAGGGTATACTGAGGAAATTGATCCGCATACTCGTGTTTATGATGCAAAAGAAATTAAGTCTGATACATCATTTAATGTATTGGACCACATCTCACATAGAGTGATTTTCGGATACCCCGACATACTTTATATCAATATCAAAAACTTCCTTCAATTCAATGATCAATTTACAATTGCAAGTGCGACTAAAAAAATCATAGAACACGAGTTAAACGAAAAATCTAAAAATCAAAATACCATTGGTGCACTTCTCATCGATTTAAGAGGGAGTGAACAATCAAATCTTTTAGAACTTAGAAAATTTTTATCTCTATTCACATCTTCCCAAAATCTATTTGGAATTCGAAATCGTTTTGAAATGAATTTATATCCTTCCTTAAAAGGAGATCCAATCATTTGGGATGGACCAATTGGTATCTTGGTTGGACCAAAAACAACAGCTGGTGGAGAACTCATCGCAGGAAGTTTACGAGAAAATAAAAATGCGATCATTTTGGGATCAAGAACTTTTGGCCAAGGAACATTTCAATTATTCTATGAAGTAGGCAAAAAAACTGGATACTTCTATGCAATCACAAATTCGAGAATGATCTTACCTTCTGGTGAAGAAATCCAAGGTTTCGGTATCATACCAGATATTAATATAGATGATCCAAACAAAGAAATCCAACTCCCTCATGAAACTAAATTCTGGAACATGATTAAGTTAACAAATGATAAAAACCCATACATACCCAAAAACATCCAAGCGAAACTTGATGAGAGGATGAAATCAAATCCAACAAACAAAGGATTATTTGCAGAGGAAAACCCCACTGACCTAGACCCAGTCTTAACACAATCAATCGAATATTATAAAACTTATTTAAGTATGAGTAAGGAAATCAAAACAAAATAATGATAAAAAATCGTTTCCTTTGGATATTACTCATCACTTCCATTTTTTATTGGAATTGTGGAAGTGCTTATAACTTGCGTAAAGCGGCAGAAAAAGGCCAAATTTTAAAAGTTACTACACTTTTAGAAGCTAGCGCTGATTTGGAATCAACAAACTCTTTAGGAGAAACACCCCTTATCATCGCAACCAAACAAGGTTATACAGAAATTGTCCAATTATTACTGCAAAATGGAGCTAATCTTGAAGCGAAGGACAAAATGGCTAGGACGGCATTACACTGGGCTGTGAAATATAGAAATTTGGATATCGCAAAAATCCTACTCGAAGCAAAGGCTAATGTCGATGCACAAGATACAACTTGGAATACACCCTTATACTACGCTAGTGAACTTGGTCATGTTGATATGGTTAATATTCTACTCACATTTAATCCCAAAACTTATAGTCAAAATCTATATGGAAATACCGCTCTTATGATATCTAGCCAAAAAGGATTCATCCAATTAACAAAACTTTTATTAAGCGCAAATGCGAAAGTAAATGCTCAGAATCAAAACGGAATGACGGCAAGTATGTTTGCTGCACAAAATGGAAGGGTTGAAATCGTAAAATTATTACTCGAAGCTGGCGCAGATCCAAATATCACAGACAATCAAAATCAAAACACAGAAATGCATGCGTCTAAAAATGGCCAAACTAAAGTAAGGTTACTACTTTTACAATTCACTGATAAACAATGAAATTCATCATACTTACCATTACCTTATTCACAATTATCACTTGTAAGTCGGCAATCATACGAGGTGCAATCCTACGTGATGATGTCAATATAGCACGTAAAAACATTAAAGAAGCAGATCCAAATTGGATTCACATTTTTACTGGTGCCTCACTTCTAGAAGATGCCGTCCATGGAGGTAATCCAAAAATGGTTCAATTATTAATTGATCACAAAGCAAATGTGAATCTAAGAAATGAATTTGGAATCACTCCCCTATTATTTGCTTCCTGTACCGATAAAACCGAAATTGTTGATATCTTATTAAAAGCAAATGCCAATCCAAACATAAAGTCTGTTTTAGGTGAATCACCGCTCCATTGTGCAGCAAAATTTGGTAGGCACGAATCAATAAAATTATTATTAAAATACAAGGCAAATCCCAATTCACGAAACCATTCAGGTAAAACTCCTCTTATGGTCGCAAGTGAAAAAGGCCATCCCGAAATTATACAAACTCTCATTGATAATGGAGCGGAAATAAATTTGCGTGACAATGAATCATGGAACGCACTTTCACTAGCGATCGAGTACAACCAGATAACAAGTGTAAAAACACTAATCAAAAATTCTATAAACATTGAACTTGCAGATGAAGACGGACTCACGGCTCTCATAGATGCGGCAAAAAGAAATAAACCAGAATTGATTGGATTACTTTTGGATGTTGGTGCCAATCCCAATGCGAGTGATAAAAACAATACAACCGCACTTATGTTTGCAGCAAAATATGGATCCGCCGAATCAATACAATTTTTGTTATCTAAAAATGCTGATCCAGAAGTAGAAGATAATTTTGGGAAAACAGCACTCCATATCGCTGCTACCAAAGGCCATCTCAGTTGTATCAAATTACTTTTAAAATCCGGAGTTTCATTGAATAAAAAGGATAATTTTGGAAATACTGCCTTAATCCTTGCTGTAATCAACCAACATGCGGAAGTCGCAGATTTTTTAATCCAATCCAATGCAAATACACTTTCTAGAAATGTTCTAGGTCTTTCAGCTTTAGATTATGCAAACAAACCCTCTATGACGCAGACCAAACGTTTGCTCTTGGAAAAAAACAAATCCGATGAAAAATTCACTCAACCTTAATTTTCAGAAACAATTTATTTCCTCTTTATTGTTTTAAGATCGGAAACCATTTATTTCGTTTTTCAGAATCTTTTCTTGCTAAAAAAATGAGAGTCCTTAGAATGTTCTAACATTTTTCGAAACAAATCATTGAGGGAAACAATTGAAATTTGCCTCGTCTTTTTTAGTTTTTTTCCTAGTGATCCTATTGGGATTCCAATCAAAAATCCAAGGCGAACCTAATGAAAATAATGATACAAATATAAAAGATGGAAGTACGTTGTACCCTCAAAAACCATTTGAAAACCAAACTACTACTCCTTCTTCCACGAACGAAATTCGGTTTCACCTAACAGGGATGTTAAAAACAGATTTTGCTTATGCCAATCATTCAGTTCTATCCTTTGGTTTTGATAATTTAGTAGGACCCACTGTTGCAAAACGACAAGTGCAAGCTCGGGATACTGAACCAAGGTTTGGGATCTACCCTACAAGCTCATTATTAGGAACAGAAATTAGTTATGGTTCTAAAACAAAGGCAATTTTTGAAGCTGATTTTGTTGATGTTACTAAAAGTAGTGTTGGTGCTGAAACCAAACCTCGAGTGCGACAGATGTATTTCCAATACAACCCCACTTCTCAATTACAATTCTTTTTAGGAAGGACTTGGGATTTATTTGCTGGAGTGTTCCCACAATCCTATAATGCAAGTGCTTTTATGTCAGCTTCAGGGAACATTGGATGGCAAAGGGAACAAATTGGCATCTGGTACAAGTTAGGTGAATTTAAACTGGCATCAGCTATCGGGACAACTGGATTTCATAACGACCCGAATGTAAAAACCAATATAGAAAGGAATACAATGCCAACTATTTGTATACGAATGGATTGGATTCCCACTACTCACTTTTTATTTACAACATCCGCAATTGGAACCAAACTAAAAGTCAGTGACCCAAATACTGATTCTTCACGTGATGGATTGGCTTTACGTGCAGACCAATCAATTGAAACTAACCAATCACCACAATCTATCTTAAACCAGATGAATTCAAATCATAGAGCGACACTAAATTCTTATGGAGTCTCTTTGGGTTTTGTGTGGAAACAAGGAAAATTTGAATCGCGAGGAGAGATCTCATACGGAACAAATCTAACCTCGATCACTTCTTCTGGTATTTCTCCCTTTCAAACAACCACTTATGGAGAGGAATTCGCTAGTAGCCAATTTGGATTTTTTTCTGGAACATACGGTAATGAGGCGAAATCAAACTTAACAAAAAAATTTGAATCTCCAAAAGAAATCACAGGTTTTTTAAGTTCGAATTATGATGTAACAAAACAATTTGGATTTGGTTTCCACATTGGAATTTCAAAAATTACAAACCCAGATATTCTTGTTGGAGCCGATTTTAATTCTCTTTCCATCAGTCGACCTGACCAATTCCAATGGACATCCAATCCTCGTACTTTAGGTTCTATCCGAGAAAATCTGAATTATGGACTTAGAATGAATTACGATCCGGAAGAATACATTCGATTTTTCTTGCAAACAGATATATTCAGAACCTATTATAAAGATGTGGATCGTTATACTGGACTCTCAGCTCATATAGGAAATTATGATCCTATTTCACAAACAGGTGAATGGCGTGACCCTGGGAATAAATCACAACGATCCAGTGCCGTATCTGAATCATTTATGATTCGGATTGGAGGATTATTTCGATTCGATACTTGAAAGAACTAATTCAACCATTTTAATAGAATTTGTTTCAAATGATCCTTTTGGATTGGTTTACTCAGATAATCATTCATTCCAACTTCAAAACATTTTTCCTTTTCACCAGCAATGATTCCAGCAGTAACAGCAATGATTGGTATTTTTTTACCATGTTTCATCTTTCTAATGGCTAAGGTTGCATCGTATCCATTTTTTTTAGGCATTTGGATATCCATTAAAATGATTCTTGGTGTTTCTTTTTGAAACATATTGACGGCATCTTCTCCGTTCTCTGCCTCTAATAAAATCACATCATTTAAAATTCGTTTGATAAAATTTTTCATCAGGCCCATATTCACAACATTGTCTTCTACAATTAATATTTTGATCGGACCTTCATTTATAAGGGTTTGCAAAGGATTCAATAATTCGATTTCAGATTCCTTACTCTCCGTTTCTAGTTGCGGATCAATTTCTGGAGTCCGAAACGGAATCTCAAAATAAAATTCACTTCCACTCCCAACTTCGCTATTCAATTTTAATTCAGAGTTCATCAAACTTAATAGTTGCCGACTAATTGCTAATCCTAATCCAGTTCCACCAAACTTACGTGTTGTGGAAAAGTCCTCTTGTGTAAACGAATCAAATATTTTTTTCTGATTATCTTTAGCAATCCCAATCCCCGTATCTTTAATAGAGATTCGT
Organism: Leptospira sp. WS39.C2; assembly: GCF_040833965.1. Lineage (NCBI taxonomy): Bacteria > Pseudomonadati > Spirochaetota > Leptospiria > Leptospirales > Leptospiraceae > Leptospira > Leptospira iowaensis. Next base: position 1,563,855 of record NZ_CP162142.1, on the reverse strand, counting down.
ATCCTTACCTCATTTTTAGTATTGGAATCTAATTTTTTCAATCGGCATTCAATGTGTCCTGTTTCTGTGAATTTAATTGCATTCCCTATCAAATTCAAAATCACTTGCCTCAAACGATTTGAATCAAACATCAAATTCTGCGGAATCGATTCATCCAATTGAAAGCGAATTTCCAAACCCTTTATGATCGCTTGGATGTCCATTATTTTTACTGCATCAAGAATTAACTTTTTTAAATCATTAACTTCTTCTGCAAGTTGTAACTTACCAGCTTCTGCTTTAGAAAAATCCAATATATCATTTACAATATTTAGCAAAGTATGTGCAGATTGTTTTACAATTTGTGCATATTCATTAAAAGAAGTATCAGCTAAAGTTTCCGCCAGTAAATCAGAGTAACCTATAATTCCATTGAGTGGGGTTCTAATTTCATGGCTCATATTCGCAAGAAATTCTGATTTTGCGTTGTATGCGTTTTCAGCGAGTTCTTTCGCTTGTTTTAGTTCTAATTTTGTTTCGTAAGATTCTGTAATGTCCCTTGTGAACATTAAAATTCCACCTACCCCACCTGTGAGTAAACTCCACGGACGTATTTCCCATTGGATCACTTGGTCTTTTGACCAACCTGGTGGCCTCCAAACATCTTCATCACGTTTTAAAACCTCTCCTCTCAGACCACGCGAATGAATTTGTTTCCATTCCTCACCAATGTTTGGAAAAATTTCATAATGGCATTTACCAATGATCTCTTCCTTCGTCATTGGAATTTTATATTCATCTATCCATCTTTGGCTGAGAGCTACATATCTCATTTCTTGGTCGAGCATTGCGACGGCAGCAGGAGCATGTTCCACAAATGACCAAAGGATTGCTGCTTGCGAAGCGAGAGCCATTTCCCATTTTTTCCTTTCGTTGATATCTTGGATGATACCATAAATTTTGATCATTTTACCATTTTCATACTCACCACGACCAATGGTTCTAATCCATGTTTGGTTGCCTTTTGCAGTCACCATTTCCAATTCTAAATCGTATTCGGTCCCTTGGGTTAAAAGAGCTTGCACAGCATTTGTGATTTTATTTCGACTTTCTTCACTATGATAAAATTGAAGGCCTGTTTCGACACTGGGTGTAAAATCTTCACTCACTTCATGGATTCTTTTGGTTACATTGGTCCAATTGGCTTGGTTTGTCCTTAAATCCAAATCCCAACCTCCAATTTTGGCTAAATCTGCCATTTGATCTAGTAACCTTGATATCGACCGGAGTTCCAATTCGGACTGGATGGAATCTGTAATATTTAATATTTGAGAGAGATAATAAAGTGGATTCCCTAAATGGTCCCGAATGATGGATTTATTTAAGATCGTCCAAATGGATTGATTGTCCTTTGTAAGATACCTTTTTTTAATTTGAAAACTTGGAACCAAACCTCTGTTCAACTTCTCCAAATAATTTAATTCTAAATTTAAGTCATCGGGATGTGTTAACTCAGAAAGTGTTTTTAATTTTAATTCCTCACTTTTATATCCAAGCCATTCACAAAAGATTGGATTAACTTCAATCATTTCACCATGTGGGTTTGATATTTCCATTCCGATATTCGAATAACGAAATGAAGAAGTAAATAAATCCCTCGAAATTTCAGCAGATTGCAAAATTGGTGGTAAAATTTTATCCTTACCATCCACAAACGCATCTAAGGCGAGTAAGATGTATTTTTTACCAAATTGGCCAAATTCTTTTGAATAAAATCGAAAAGGGTAACCTGCACTATTACTTGGATCAAAACATATCCTTCCAAGGATCGAATCAGTTGTTTTCAGAGCGGTTTTAAAATTAAATCCTGAATGTGTGAGGATACATTCTTCTGGAAATGGTTGTTCCACAATTAAACCCATTGATTTTGTCGCAACTGGACTTGGGTAAACAATTCCAACAGATGTATCCCATACCAAAAATCCAAAAACACCACGTTCCAATACAAATCCACATAACTCTTGTTTGTCCGATATAAATGTAATTGGATTGATCATTCTAAGATTCGATTCTTTAGGTAATTTACTTTTGAAATCTAACGGAAAAAAGTCCTCGTAACTGTCCAACTTCGTAACCTATCGCTTTGTCATTTGGATACAGTTTTCCAAGAATTGTTTGTGTTTCCTTGGAAATTTCACCCGGTTTTCCATGGCATTGCAAACATTGCCCCATCATCACAATTGGAATGTACACTGTCACAGTTTGATCTGACGATATTAGTTGATTAGGAAATACTCCATCCAAAGTTTTGCGCTTTTGGATGTCTAAAAATATCTCCGATTCTTCCAAAGAGAGTGCATTCTTAGGATTTCTCGGTTTGTCAGTAATTCGTTTTAGATTCACTCCATTTTTTTTGCCAAGGTTTTCAGAGAATAACATTGCATTCTCATGACAAAAGGGAATGGCAAGTTTTGTCCCACCTTCAGTTATCTTTGAGATCAGTGTCTTTTGTAAATTTGCCTTTGCCTCTGTTGCGATGGAAATGGCGAGAGATTCATAATTTGTCGTGCTCTCTTGGCATTGGAGAAAAAATAATATCAGTAGTACAATATAACCTATTTTCATGCTTCCATTCTCCTAACTTTGCGTTTCATTTGGAATCTTAATTTCTGGTAAATAAACACGGAAATTTGTTTTACCTGGCTCTGATACAAAATCAATGGTTCCACCTTGTTCCTGGATTATGTTTTTGCAAATTGTAAGACCAAGCCCAATCCCTTCTCCCTTTTCCTTGGTCGAAAAAAATGGTTGGAATATGGAATTTTGAAATGAAGGAAGAATTCCTGGACCATTGTCGATAAAATTCACTTCTATTTGTTGGTTCATGTTCCGAAAAAGTTTCACCTGGATTTTGCCTGATTGGAAAGCAGTAGCTTGGATCGCATTAAACAATAGATGAGTCCATACCAATTTGATTGCGGCTTCATTAACCAATGTTTGTAGCTGATCATCGATATCTGTTTCAAGAACCCGATTCATTTCAAAATATTGGTTATATAATATTAAGATGTCACGAATCCCTTCACCAATTCTCACAGTTTCTTTTTCTGTATCTTGAAATGGTTTTGAAAATTGTTGGAATGTAGATATTACCTTTTCTGTTCGATAGATCGAATTGGAAATAAGTAAATTTGCATTTTCCATGGTTTTGTATTTTAACCATGAAAAAACAAAGTCCCAATCATTTTTATCTTCTTCTGAAATTCCTTCAAAACTTTTATAATCAATATCTAAATTAATACAACGATCTGCTAAATAAAATAAATCATTTCTAGAAAGGAAAGGAAAGAGTTGCAATATCAAATCCATCTCTTCCCTTTTCTCTTTTTTCGTTCGATGTTTCCAAATAATCTGTTTTTCTTTTTCCATCCAGAGTGGTTCGCGATTGGTAAGGAACCTTTTTTCTTCAGATAATAAGAAGTTCACCATAGAAAGAATTCCGGCTAATGGATTTTTTATTTCATGTGCTACATTCGAGGCAAGAGAGCCGAGAATCAATAATCGATCATTTTGGATCAAAGTAGTTTCTCTTTCATTTAATTCTTTTGCTAACTTTTGATTATTGTTCTCCAAAATATCGAGTAAAAAAGAAACCAACTTTACGATACAAATTGTTTTTGCAGCAAGCAAAACTACCTTTAACACCTCTAGGACAAATACGATTCGATTCGGTCCTTGAGGAGACAATTGGTATTCTAAATTGACTTCCGCACCCATTAAGAAAGCGAGGAAAATCCCACCCAAGTATCCCAGGCTCACAATCACTCCCATTACAATCGAAAACGTGCGGTGTAAAAAAAAGGAAATGTAAAGTTGGAATAAAAAAAATAAAGAAAAGAAAATGGAGTTTTGAATTGGTAAGGCTTTCAATCCATTTGGATGGGCAAAAATCGCCAAATAAAAACCAATTAACAAAACTCCAAAATCAATACCCAAAAATAACATAATCCAATAATTGCTAAGAGGATGTTTTTTTTTATTTTGGAGGAAATATTTTCCTAAATAGGAAGTCCCAAAGAAATACAAAGTAAAGGATACTGCGATCCAAAAAGAAGGTTTACCAAAATTCAAGAAGGAAGCAAGGAAACCAATCCAACCTATTACAATCCGAATCGAAATCAAAATCAACAATCCCTTGGATTTCATATCGTTTGAAAACTGTAGTAGTAATCCTGATGAGGTGACCATAAAGAAGTGCCATTATAGGATTAGATGTTTTTAGAAAATCAAGCATTTCTCTTCTAGAGCCGTTTGACATGTAAGGGCAATCCCAAAATCTTGACCTTGGTTCCTTTTATGATCAAAACAAAAATTGCAATCATCGGTGCAGGTGGACTCACAGGCAAAGAACTCATAAACCTCTTAGCCCACCACCCTCATTTCCAAATTGTTCATATTACCTCAAACCAAGTGGATGGAAAACACATCCGTGAAGTTTTCCCTGATCTAAGCCATTTACCAGATTTAGTTTTCCAAAAACATGAATCACCTGTCCCCAAAGAAGCGCACATCGTGCTTGCTACTCCGAATGAGGTATCATTAGAAAAAGCTCCTGAGTTTCTTTCAGAAGGTAGGAAGGTTATTGATTTGTCTGGTACGTATCGTTTGCACGACAAAGGAAAATTTGAAACTGCATACAAATTCTCCCACACCAAATTTGAATGGATGGACAAAGTAGTTTTTGGATTGCCCGAATTATTTCGAGAGAAAATCAAACAAACAAACTTTGTATCAAACCCAGGTTGTTATGCAACTTCTGCGATTTTACCAATTGCCATTTTAGGAAATCTCAGAAAAAAAATCCAAGGACCAGTCATAGTTGATGCGAAGTCTGGAGTGAGCGGAGCAGGTGGAAGGACAGAAGAAATTAAATTTTCATACACTCATGTATATGAAAATTTCAGAGCTTATAAAATTTTAAGCCACCAACACGAACCAGAGATGGAAGAATATGCTTTTGTTGGATCCGATCCAAAAGAAATCCATTTCACACCGCACCTACTCCCTGTTTATCGAGGAATATTGGCAACGATTTACATTACTTTTGATTCTCCGGTGGATCCGAAAGAGATAGAAGATAAACTAAGGTCTTTTGCGGAAAAAGAACCATTTGTACGTTTGTATCCTTCTCCAGAAGACATTGAAATTAAAAAAGTTCAAAATACAAATTATTTGGACATTGGATTTAAAATGAAAGGCAATACCCTTGTCCTAGTTTCTGCCTTAGACAATTTAGTGAAAGGCGCTGCAGGACAAGCATTACAAAATTTAAATTTGATGTTTGGTTATCCGGAAACTTTGGGACTTGTTACCATTTAATCCAGAAATTACCTTAATTACCGGTGCATTTGAGGGAGAAATTAACCTCCTGAAAAACCACTCGAAATTCCCAAATGTAAAAGCAATGGGGATTGGAAACTTAGAACAAAGTTTCCAATTATTTTCTTATCTTACAAAACACCCAGAAATCCAAAATATAGTTTTTTTAGGTTCCTGTGGAATTTATACTTGGAGTGGGATAAGAACAAATTCAATTGTTTCCCCAAGTTCGGTTTGTTCATTAGAAATCTCTGCTGCCTTGGGATTTGCAAAACAACTCCCGCAGACTCCCCCCTCCTTCTCATTACAAAATGATCATAACTTCCCGAATGGAATTTGTAATGCACCAACCTGTATCACACTCCACCAAATGGAAAGCCCACCTAACAATGAATGGAAGGAGTGTTCCTTTGAAAATTTAGAGTTATTTGGTCTGACAAAAGTGGCAAGTGAATTCCAAATTCCAGTGACAGCTTATTTGGCCGTAACAAATTCTGTTGGACCAAACGGTTCTTTAGAATGGAGAGATAATTGGCAAAATTTATCAAACCAATTACAGGGATATTTCCTATCTAAAAGTGAAACATAAACCAAGAGAATTATTTTTTTAAGACTTCTTTTACAACTGTCTCGTCCATCACTCTAAGGATCCATTTTTCAACGGCATCGGGGATTTTTGTATCCATCATCATATAATGTTCGATAAACGGTGCATATAGGATTTCCAAAAGCCCAAACTTGTTTTCAAATAAATAGTTTTCTTTGGAGAGTAAATTCTCAAGTATCTCTAAGTGCCGTCCAATTCGTTTGGAAGAATCTTTCATTCTTTTGGTGTCCCATTTTTCTTCTGGAACAAATTTTTTAGAAAAATAAATCACACTGCCAGGGAAACAAAATTCGGATTCACATTGGTTCAACATTTGGTTTAGAATCGCTCGTTTTTGCAAATCGATTGGGAATAATGGATTCGAAAACAAATGTTTTTCTTCTAAATACCGAATGATGGCAGTAGATTCAGAAAGTAAAAATTCATCCTCTTTTAAAACAGGCACTTTCCCATAAGGATTAATGGAAAGGAAAGGTTTTTTTCGATTTTCCAATTTGTCGAGTGCCACATGGATCGTTTCATATTCCAAATTTCTATACTTCAAATAAATATGAACACGTTTGCTATAAGTGGAATTTGGATGGGAATAGAGACTATACATCATTACCTCGGTATTTTTTTCTAATGAAACCTTTTAAATGTAAGAATCAATGGATTAGTAAGGAAACCAAAAGATCCCTTCTCGTTTGCATTTTTCTATCGCGTAACGGTCTGTCATCCCCGCAATATAATCACAGATGATCCTCATCCGCCCATCTTCCTCTTCACGATTTCTATAAGATTCAGGGATAGACTCTGGGTGTGATTCAAAATGCTTAAAGAGAAGATATATAGTTTCTTTCCCTCTTTCACTCATCCGTGAAACTTCAGGGTGGCGGTATAAATTTTGGAATAAATATGTTTTTAGTTCTGAAAATTCTTTTTGGAAACCCTCTGAAAATTGTACAAGTTTTGTTTTTTCTTTATATAAATTAGATAAGGAATCTCTTGAATTTACAAAATGTTTTGTTAAAGATTCATGAATAGAATCCACCAAATCAGAAACCATCAAATTGAGTAAAACCCTTCCGATGGACCTAGATATGGAATGGATTTCTGATTTGGAATTTGTATCCATCGGAGGCATACTGTCGTGGATTCGTTTCCAGATCAAAAGTCCTTTTACGTCATCTAGAGATAATAATCCACTTTCAAGTCCATCTTCTAAATCATGAGCACTATATGTGATTTCATCAGATACATCCACAACCATGGCTTCCAGTGATGGGCCAATTGATCTCCGAATTGTTAGTAAATCCGATGTTTCATACCCACCTCCATGTTTCATAATCCCAAGTAAGGTTTCTTCACATAAATTGAGACCTGGAAATTCGGGATACCTTCGTTCTAATTTTTGTACGACTCGAAGTGATTGTTTGTTATGTTCAAACCCACCTTTGTCTTTCATCAGTTCTGCAAGAGCTTCTTGGCCTGCATGCCCAAAAGGAGAATGACCCAAATCGTGGGCCAGGGCAATGCTCTCACTCAAATCTTCATTGAGACCAAGGACTTTCGAAATCGTTTTCGAAATCCCTGCAACTTCCAAAGTATGTGTCAATCGATTTCGAAAATGATCACCCTCTGAATAAACAAACACCTGTGTTTTGTATTCCAATCGTTTGAATGCATGTGAGTGGATGATGCGGTCTTTATCTCGTTGGAATGGCAATCGGTATGGGTGTTCTGGTTCAGGGTATGCCCTACCACCTGAATTTCGGCTTCCCACTGCATAGGGTGCCAGGATTTTTTCTTCGTCCTCTAGGAGTTCGTTTCTCCCTTTCTTCATAAATCTCTTTCCTTTTTCGACGAAACCATAAAATCAGTATAAATCCCTCATGGACTTTCTACAAACCTTAGTTTCCATTTTTATGCAATACGGTTATTTTGCCGTTTTCGGAATTCTAATCCTTTGCGGATTTGGACTCCCAGTCCCAGAAGATATCTCACTAACAGCAGGGGGAGTTATTTCTGGCCTTGGGTATGCAAATGTCCATATCATGTTTTTTGTCGGTATGGCTGGTGTTCTCATCGGTGATTCTTTTGTATTTTGGCTAGGAAAACACTATGGGGAGAAAGCTCTCACCTTACCAGTCTTACGTACTGTTTTACACCCAGAACGATTTGATAAAGTTAGGGAACAATTTAAAAAATACGGAAGATGGGTTGTCTTTGTTGGAAGGTTTATGCCTGGACTTAGGATGCCAATCTTTTTCACTGCTGGGACTTCCAAACAAATCAGTTTTTTTCTATTTTTACTCACAGATGGATTTGCTGCCCTTATTTCTGTTCCTATTTGGGTTTATCTAGGATATTATTTTGCTCATAATTTTGATGAACTGATGGGTTGGGTTCGGGGTGGACAAACCTTAATCTTCATCCTTTTTGCCTTACTCATCTTGGTTCTTGTTTTCTTTTGGTGGCGGAGGAAACACCGCGAAGGAAAGAACAAATGAACCTAAAACCAAATTGTTTCGTTCTTTTCCTTGTTGCCATTTTCTTTTTGATGGGAAATTGCACCAATTATTCCACAACTGCTTCGGTCCAGGCTCCACCAACTCTCATTTCCATCACAAATAATGGAAATTCCAATTTTACAATCAAAGTGAGGGCCCAAAACCCAGAGTTTATTTTCCAAGGGTACAGGCTCTACCAGGCAGCAACGGAAAGTTTGGCGCAAAATCCAACAGATACCAACCTCGGAACCGATTGTATTTTGGCCCAAGCAGCCATTGTCCAACCCGTGGAATATACTTTTGAAGTAGACCCTTCGACAAATGCCAATACTGTAGGTGTTTCCTGCCGTATTTTTGCCACCCTGACCCCTGGTTCCTACATTTCCATGAGGACTTTGGGCCTAGCCGTCAATTTGCAAAATAGCACCAGTTCTTACCGAGTATCCCTTCCCTCGAACGCGCTTATTGTCCCATAAAATAAAACTTTCTTGCATTTAAGTCAAATGCGTGTATTTTTTTCCGAAATCATGGGATTTCTTCGTGCTTTTTTTAGAATTTCTCTAAAATTTTGCCCCAATTGATCCCTTTGGTGCTACAAATAGAAAGGGAGTAATCCCAAACATTTTTGGAGGATGATGAAAAAATGAACCAAACGAAACATTGGTCAAAAATCGCACTCGCAACACTAGTGCTCGTATCTGTTGTTGCTTGTGGAAAATCAAGACAAGTGAAAATCTCTGCATCGGATGTAACTCGCTCGGCGACTCCAGCGAAACTTCCGGCTGACATTGAAAAACTTTGGAAAAACCGCCACAACGAACAAGACCTTCGTCAAGCGCTTGTTAGTTTAGAAAAATTTGCTATCGAAAATCCGCAATACACTGACGTAAAAGTGTTATTATGCCGCGGAAATTACCTTATGGGTGATGGACACCTTTGGCTAAAACTCACTGGTGATGCTGATGACGATGCAAAAGTAAAAGAAGAATCCATTCAATTTTATGATGCAGCTGTCAACTGGTGTGAAGCAGCTCTTGCGATGAACCCAAAATTTAGAGACAAAGTTGTAAAAGAAGGATTAGAAATTGAGAAATCTCTCGATGTTCTTGGACCTGAAGATATCGACGCACTCTACTGGAGATATGCATCTCTTGGTAAATGGTCTCGTTTAGTCGGTTTTACTACTTTATTATCAAACCGTTCTAAATTTTCTGCGATGATCAATCGTGTGAAAGAGCTTGAAAAAGCAATGGGTAAAGAATATTTTTATGCAGCGACATTACGTTATGATGCAGCAAGTAATGCTCTCTCCCCTACCGGCGATAAAAAATTGGCTGACAAGTACTTTGAAGAAGCCATTGCAAAACACCCTAACTATTTTGCAGTTCGAGTATTGTATGCAGAAAGCCGCTTAAAAGGAAACGAAGACAAATTCAAAAAACAATTGGACTTTGTCATCAAAGGAAAAGCAGCATCATTACCAGAAATCGAAGCTGACCAAATCGTTGAACAACGAAAAGCTAAAAAATTACTCGACGAACTATAAACCATCACTAGGAGAACTAGATGTTTTTTAAGCAGTTAAAATATTTAGTTTGTGTAAGTATAACCCTCACGATCAGTGGGGGTCTTTTTGCCCAAACAACCGTTAAACTCGCTACCGTTGCTCCCGAAGGATCTCCTTGGGCAAACGAATTAGCAAAAATCAAAAAGAAAATCGAAGGTGAATCCCAAGGACAAATTAAATTCAAAATTTATCCTGGTGGACAGATGGGTGGAGAAAACGAAATCCTCCAACAAGTCATTCGCGGAAAACTCCAAGGTGCTGGACTGACAGCAGGTGCACTTGCAAACACTGTAAAAGAATTAAACGTACTTGAGATTCCTTATCTCTTTAATTCTTATGCACAAGCAGATTGTGTTCTCGACGAACACCTATTAGAAGATTTCAGAAAACTTTTTGAAGCAAAAGGTCTTATTTTTGTCACTTGGGCAGAAAACGGATACCGTTCAATTGGAACCAAATCAGCTCCAGTAAAAAAACCAGAAGACTTAAAAGGGATCAAAATCCGAGTACAAGAATCTCCAGTTCATATTGCCTATTGGAAACAATTGGGTGTGAGTGGAATTCCAATCGCGATTCCAGAAGTTCTTCCGTCATTACAAACCGGTGTGGTTGAAGGGTTTGATAACACTCCACTTTTCACCCTAGCTGCAGAATGGCAAACTGCGATCAAATACTTCACTTTGACTCGCCATATTTACCAACCAGCAGCCATCCTTTACTCTAAAAAGTATTGGGACACACTCAATGATGAACAAAAGAAAACTCTTATGGGTGAAGGAAACAAACTTGCTCCAGGTGCAAGACAAGCCGTTCGTTCCATTGAAAAAAACATGATTGCTACATTGAAAAAAGCAGATGTACAAGTGTATGAACCTACTAGTGCAGACTTAGCAGGATTCAAATCTGCTGCAAACATTGTGGCAGGACAAGTCATTGGAAAAATTGGTGGTCAATCAAAACAGATTTACGACAAAATCCAAAAAGCCAAAGCAGCTTGTGGCCCTTAAGTTAAGGAAGGATATAGATAGATGAAATTCGTCGAACGAATTCTAAATACTTTGAGTTTCGGCGAGAAATGGGCAGGGGGAATTTGTTTCCTTCTGCTCACTCTTCTCATGATTGCTGACGTCTCGAAAAGGGAAGTCATCGATAAAGTAATCGGTTGGACCTTAGATGGAACAGAAGCATACCCAAATACTGGAGTTGCTGGTTTTATCGGAGATTGGAGTGTTTACATAGCCGAATCAATTCATAGCGGGACATCCTCATTCACAGAATGGATGGGTCTTGGTGGGATCATTTGGGCACAAAAATTGTCCCTTTATTTTATGTTATGGGGTGGACTCTTTGGATCTGCTCTAGCCAGTGCTAAAGGTTCGCACCTTAGGCCTGAAATTGCAGACAAAGTGTTACCCAAAACAATTTTACATTATGTAAAAATCATCGAACAGTGGGTGATTGCAATTTTCTTTTTATTCTTAGCTTACTTATCCGTAATTTATGTATTAGAAAGTATTAGTTTAGATGAAGTGAATCCTGTTACAGAAATCCATTTATGGAAAGTCCAATTGATTTTCCCTTATATCTTCATCTCAATGGGATTTCGGCACTTGTGTTATGGAATTTTTCCTTCTCTCATCCCATCTGACATCAATGAAGCCACAGAGGCTTTGGAACTTGCGGAAAAAGAACTTTCCGAATCTAATTCAGGGGGAAATCGCTAATGGGTTCTTGGGGAATACTCATACTCTTACTTGCGTTAATTTTACTTAGGCAACCTTTGATTGTACTCATGGGTGCGATCACAGTATATTGTTATTATTTTTTACCTGATCCGCCACTTGAGTCATTTCATGAACTCAATAGTATTGTAGGTGATTTATTTTTTGCTGGTGATAAGGAAATCCTTCTTGCGATTCCCCTATTCATCATTGCTGGAAATTTAATGACTCACGGTAGTATTGCAAGACGGCTCATACGCATTGCACAGGCAATGACAGCACCAATTCCAGCAGGACTTGCCATTGCAGGTGTTTTCTCCTGTGGGATTTTTGCTGCGATTTCAGGGTCTTCTCCTGTGACTCTGATTGCCATCGGTGGTCTCATGTATCCTTCACTGACAAAAGCTGGATACCCAACTCAGTTTTCTATGGGGCTTCTTGCTTCAGGGGGAACACTTGGGATCATCATTCCACCGAGTATTCCAATGATTGTGTATGCCATTATGGTTGGAGTTTCTGTGACAGATCTCTTTATCGCAGGGATTGGACCTGGGATTTTACTCATGAGTTTACTCATGATTTATTCCGTGTTCCGAGCTGGGAATGTTGGACGTGGGAAATGGGACTGGACAGAAATTAAGATCGCTTGGAAGGAAGGGGTTCTTGCCCTACTCATGCCAGTGGTCATCCTGGGAGGAATTTACTCAGGGTTTTTCACCGCAACAGAATCCGCTGCGATCGCTGTGTTTTATGCAATCCTTGTAGAAGTCTTCATTCATAAAGAATTAAGTTTTCCTAAGATTCCAAAAATCATGGCGGAAAGTGCAGAGATGTTGGGAATTTTATTTCTCATCCTCATCCTCGCGGTAAGTTTGAATAAGTTCATGATCGAAAATGAAATTCCGCAAAACTTAGTAGCAAAGATGTCGGAGCTGATTTCAAGTCCTGTTACCTTCCTCATTGGTGTGAACATTCTCCTCCTCATCGTAGGGATGTTTATGGATATCATGAGTGCAATTCTTGTACTTGCTCCCTTACTTGCTCCAATGGCTGTCAATTACGGTATCAATCCTGTTCACTTCGGGATCATCATGATTGTAAACCTTGAGATTGGTTACCTCACTCCTCCAGTTGGGGTAAACTTATTTGTTGCTTCCGGGATATTCAAACAACCGTTAGGGAAAGTGATCCAATCAGTAGCTCCTATTGTGGGAATGTTCCTAATAGGCCTCATTCTCATCAGTTGGATCCCAGAGATCTCACTAGGTCTACTCGGCGGAGAAGCTGCGGCTCCAAGTCCATAATGTAGATTTTATTTCTACCTTACACGTTGTTCTATCTAGTGGATTTTCATAAAACACTAGATAGATAGGTAGAAAACTCGGTTTAAAAAGAGTTGGAGTTATCCGACTCTTTTTTTTTATCCTTTCGACCACCAAACTCTCAATCGCTCTAAGGATGTTTTTGCATCCGCCGCCCATAAACTGGAAGGGTTTTCTTTTAGAATACTTGCATACACTTGTAATACTGGTTCCAATTCCTTTTGTAATTGGACAAGTTCCTTATTTAAGGAACTAGAAAGTTCAATGGGATGGAGGTTTCGTTTTTCATAATAACGAAGGATGGCTTCCGTTTCCTTTTCTTTCGCTAATTTGTATTCTTGGAAAATCGGATCTTTAGAAGGTTTGGACTCCACCTGTTCCTTCTGATTTTGGTTATGGAGATGGGAATGATTGTGGTTCTCGTCACGCAAAATTTGACCTTCTGCATCAAAACTCGAATCCAATCCACTATCTTCTGGATGGATGAGAAGGAATTCTTTTAAGGATTCGTAATGTTTGTTTAATTCCACAAACATTACATCACTCGTATATTCTCCAGTATCGGGATGGTATTTTTTTGCTAATTTGTGATAGGAATCTCGTAATTCCTCTTCAGTAAATCCAGAACTTAATCCTAAAAATTGAAGTGAATCATTTAACAGTAATTTTTTGTCCATGAAAGACCAGAGGAAAAAACCAAATGAGATTTTAACCTACGTTTGATACTAAATTCCCAATATTCTTTTTTACTTTCATTCATTTCGAATACAAGCAATTCTTGGACTTTTTGTTGAAGGGTTCGTGCTTCATCTAATTTAGAAAAAACGGTTTCGGAAAGGGCAATTTCCTCTTCTGTATGAACATCTAATTCTTGGTGTTCCAAGATTTCTGTATCCAACTCTTCCAGTTTACGGACAATTGTTTCATTTTTAAACTCAATCTTAACGGCTGTATCTGCATCTCGATAGGATAACAATTCTTCTTCTCTTTTTAAATTTGAGATGAGAGAATCAAGAAGTTGGATTTTTTTTTGCAGTAAGTGTTTGAATGATATTTGTTTCATGTTTGTGCTAGGGTAAAACTTAACCTGTGATGGAGATTCCTGTTGTCCTTTGACCAGGATTTTGTTGCGGAGCTTGAGGTTCTTTTTTTTCTAAATCTTCCCAGGAGGCTTTTAGTTCTCCTAAAATTTTGATACATTCTTCAATGATGGCTTTGTCCTTTCGCATATTTGCTTCTAGCAGCCTTTTTTTGAGGTAAATGTACAAAGATAAGAGGTTATTTGCGACCTCTTTCCCCTCTTCCATATTGAGAGACAAAAGTAATTCAGTAATGATGTCTTGTGTTTTGATGATGTTATGGTTCACAACATCGTACTTTCTCGGAGTCATATTGTCTTTTGCAACACCAAGGAAACGAATGGCCCCATCAAATAACATGACTATCAATTTGATTTGGCTAACCGTAGATATCTCATTGGCTTTGTATTCATTGTAAGCAGAGGCACCGGTTTTTCTCGCAAGCGACATTTTTTTCTCCTGTGTATTCCCATCGACCAAAAAGGATACTTGCTTAATGACCGAACCGAATATTCTTAGATTATCACATGGGAAAAACAAAACGTCTTGTTTTTTTGGCTTCGGGCAGAGGGTCCAATTTTTCTGCCTCAGTGGAGTACATCCGTAAAAAAAAGCTAAAAGTAGACATCCTGGCCCTGGTTTCAGACAATCCAGATGCGAAAGCCCTCACCATCGCTCAAAAATTCGGGATTTCCACCAAAATAATCCCATACCATACCTACACATCCAAAGTAGACTACCACAGAGATTTACTCCACCAAGTAGAATCCTACCAACCTGACCTCATCATTGCTTGTGGTTACATGAGGATCCTAAAACCAGATTTTGTCCAAAGGTTTCAAAACCAAATCATCAATGTCCACCCGAGCCTACTTCCCGCTTTCCCAGGACTCGACTCCCAAAAACAAGCTTTGGACTACGGCGTCAAAATCGCTGGTTGTACTGTCCATTTTGTTTGGGAAGGAGTGGACACGGGCCCCATCATTTTACAAAAAGCGATTGCCATTCGTCCGGAATGGACTGAAAAAGAATTATCCTTGGCAATCCTAAAGGAAGAACATAAAATCCTTCCTCTCGCTATACAACTGTTTTGTGAAGATAAAATTAAAATCAAAGAACGAAAGGTAGAAATCCTAAAATGATCCAAATCAAAAGAGCACTTGTTTCCGTTTCAGATAAAACGGGAATCACAGAGATCTGTTCCTTCCTTGTCAAAAATGGAGTGGAAATTTTGTCCACTGGTGGAACGTATGATGCTTTATCAAAAGCAGGCATTGCTGTCAAAAAGGTAGATGAATTTACTGGTTTTCCAGAAATCCTACATGGCAGAGTGAAAACCCTCCACCCTAAAATACACGGTGGACTCCTTGGTGACACAACCAATCCCGATCACGTGAAACAAATGGAAGCTAATGGAATCGTACCTATTACTCTAGTTATAGTAAACCTATATCCATTTGTGAAAACAGTAATGAAACCAGATGTGACTCTTGATGACGCAATCGAAAACATCGATATCGGTGGACCATCAATGCTTCGTTCGGCGGCTAAAAACCACAAAAACGTTGTTGTCCTAACAGATCCAAAAGATTATGAATCTTTCCAAAAAGAATTTACAGCAAACGCAGGTAAAATTTCACGAGAAACTGCATTTGGTTATGCGGCAAAAGTATTTTCGGAAACTGCTTCTTATGATTCAGCGATCTCAACTTACTTTAACAAACGATTGGGGATCAAATACCCTGAAAAAATCACTTTTGCATTTAATAAAAAACAGAAACTACGTTATGGAGAAAACCCACACCAAGACGCTGCTTTTTACGAACCATTATTTCTCAAATCACAATTTGAAGCATTACAAGGGAAAGAACTATCCTTCAATAATATGTTGGACTTTGATGCTGCCTTTCATGTCGCAAGTTTACTTCCGAAAAATGCAGTTTCGATCGTAAAACACCTAAATCCATGTGGGATCGCATTCGGAGAAACTGTTTTAGAGTCTTTTGAACTTGCAAGGAAAACAGATCCGATTTCTGCATTTGGTGGTATCATAGGAATCCATGGTCGAATCGAAAAGGAAGCCGCGGAAGAGATCACAAAAAACTTTGTGGAAGGTGTGATTGCAGAAAGTTTTTCACCAGAAGCATTGGAAATTTTCTCAAAAAAACCGAATATTCGTTTGATACCAATTGCTAAGTTTGATGAAGCACTTGATGAATTGGATTTACGATCCCTCCACCATGGCCTTCTAATTCAAAAAAGAGATTACGATCTGATCACCAAAGACAAATTAAAAGTCGTTTCGAAAAAACAACCAACAGAAGATGATTTGGAAGGATTGATGTTTGCTTGGAATTGTGTGAAGTTCATCAAATCCAATGCCATTGTCTACACAGACCAAAATTCAACACTTGGGATTGGTGCAGGCCAAATGTCTCGAGTGGATTCTGTGGAACTTGGCGCAATGAAAGCACAAAAAGTGGGACTGTCTGTAGTAGGATCCTACGTAGGAAGTGATGCCTTTTTTCCTTTCCGTGATGGGATTGATGCCATTGCAAAAGTAGGTGCGAAAGCAATTATCCAACCAGGTGGTTCCATTCGAGATGAAGAAGTGATCCAAGCTGCTGACGAACACGGATTGATCATGGTATTCACTGGTATGAGGCATTTCCGTCACTAATGGAATTTTTTCTTTACCTACTTTTTCTTGTATTTTTTGGATTTGTCGCGGCAGTAATCACATATTACGCTAAGATCTTATTTTTTTCGGCAAAATCAAATTATAGAAGAGAAGAACTAACAGACATTCGAGGGGATGTCTTTCGTATCTTCCTCGATCTGTTAGAATCCAATGGGAACATCGTGTATGGTAGTTTGGCTTTTTTAGTCAGTGCCCTTTTTGTATGGCTTTGGTCCTTACTTGGATCTTTACTCGGAGAAAAGGGACCAGGAGTATTTGAACATATCTTCCATTTGCCCATTTTCTTTTTAGCATTATTTTTTTCCTATCCTGTCTTAAAAGAAGCCTATGAGGAACGTTCTATCATTGGTTTGTGCAAACCAGTATTGTCAGGTTTTGCTCTCGGAAATTTGTCAAGTGGAGCTGTTCACTACGGTCTTGATCGAGATCTTTATTTTTTATATTACCTACTCCTCTTTTTGTTACAAATCCCTGTCCTCGTTTTCCTTTGGAACAAGGAACCAATCTTTGGGGTGAGTTTTGAGCCAACACCCTCCTACGAGGGGGAAACGGATTGGGGGAGTTCTGATTCTTATGAAGACTCCTATGAGGAAAGCAGTCCAAACATGGATGATGATGCAGAGGAGAACCCGTTTTCAGAGGAAAATGACGCCTATGGAATCGGAGACGATCCATTCGCCGATGAATTTAAATGAGAAACAAGTTCTCTTTTTTTAGAGATTGGCCGATAGAAATTCTATGAAGAAATATCTGCTTTTCCTCCTATTTTGTTTTCCTGGTTATCTATTTTCGCAGACAGAAATACCAAATACTTTGGACGGATTTGCGGAAGCCTCATGGGGGATGACCTTTGAATCCATCCGAGAGAAATTCCTTTCCATGGCGACAAACCCTGAATCCAAAGAGAAAATTGAAATCTTAAATGAAAAAAAAGATGTTAGTTTGCTCATCCGACGTAATGGGATTTTATATTTATACCGTTTTTACAAAACCCCTGAACTCCTAAAAGAAGTTCGCCCCAAAAGAGAAGGACAACCAGAAACTGATCCAACCATAGATGGGCAAACTGAGTTTCGTGAAAATGGAATCCTATTTTCTGTCGGTGTTACTTTCAATTTGGTACCCAGTGACAAAATCAAAGAAAAACTAGAAAAGAAATATGGGAAACCAAGAAAGGAATCGATTGGAGATGATAAGGTTTCTGGCGCCGCAATTTGGGAACTAGTAGAACGTAGGGAAAATCCTCCACGCGGTGGATTTGCTGTCGTTTGGCGCGAAGGTTACAAAAAACTCCCCTACACTCGTCGCATCGATTACTTTTCTGCCAATATCCGAGACGTTATTGCAAAAGATTACGTGGATTTCTTCAGCGTACAAGAAACAAAAACCTTGCGGGATTTAATCCCGTAGTTACCCTGTCCCTCTGAGGCTTGGAACCAAAGTTCCGAGCAGACGAGGCAAAATGAATTTATTTTTAGACACAGCCAACATTGACGAAATCAAAAAAGTCCATGAATTAGGCTTACTTGACGGTATCACCACAAACCCATCCATTATCGCAAAATCGGGTCGTAAGTTCACAGAAGTCATAAAAGAAATCTGTAGTTTTGTAAAAGGACCTGTGAGTGCTGAAGTTCTTGCTACTGATGCCCCTACAATGATCAAAGAAGGTTTAGAGCTTTCTAAAATTGCAGAAAACGTAGTGGTAAAAGTACCTCTGATTCCAGAAGGCATAAAAGCCGTAAAAGCGTTCTCGGATCAAGGAATCAGAACTAACGTTACACTTTGTTTTACAGCAAACCAGGCGTTACTTGCTGCAAAAGCGGGAGCAAGTTTTATCTCTCCATTTGTGGGTCGATTGGATGACATTGGGTATGATGGTCTCGAGCTCATTTCTGAGATCCGTGATATTTACGATAATTATGGGATTGAAACACAAATCCTTGCAGCTTCTGTTCGCCACCCTATTCATTTCAAAGAAGTGGCATTACGTGGTGCCGATTGTGTGACACTTCCTTATTCTGTTTTTGAAATGTTATTCAAACACCCACTGACAGATAGTGGACTTGCAAAATTTGTGGAAGACTCAAAAAAACTAAACTGGTAATCTAAAACCAAACCACCGGATACTTCCGGTGGTGCACTAAATTATTCACAATCAGTGCATTAACCAACAATACGATCACTCCGACCATCACAGGAAAAAAAATAAAGTCTACTCCTACTCCCCCAATCACGCCAATGAGAGCAGTTGCCCCACCTGGTGGGTGTAAGGTGTGTGTCAAATACATCACAAGAATGGACAAACCCACAGAAAGACCAAGCGTGAAAAAATTGGTTCCTATCGTATAAACCATTAAGACGGCAATGGTTGCCGATATAATGTGGCCACCAATTAGATTTCTTGGTTGGGATAAAGGAGCATCGGGAACTGCAAACAAAAGAACAGCTGTGGCACCAAAGGAACCTATGAGTAAGGTATGCCCAGATAAATTTGTGATGAGCAAAATGGACCAAATGGAAATCGTACTACTTAGAAAACTCCATATCGCAAATCGATACGACAGTTTGTTTCGTTTTGCAAGTAAAGGAGCCTTAATTTTATAAGGAATATTTTTTAATCTATTTTTCAGCGTAACTAGTCCAAATTTCTTTCATTTGGTCGACAAAACAAAATGCCGATTGGTGTGATGCATCATTAAATAAATCACATGTATTTGGTGTATTCCAATTGAGTGTATTTGCATCATATTGTTTTGCCAGTGCTTCCACTTTGTTCCACCAAACATCTTTTACATGAAACTTTTCATAATAAGCGTAATATTCTGGGAAAACTTTTGGCCAAATGACTAGGGTTTTGATCTTTTTCTCTTTTGTGATTTTTAAGATTTTTTCCACATATAGAAGTTGTGATGTACCCACTTCATAAGAACGCATATACAAATTACCAATTCTCAAAGTATCATTTTTGATTTTTTTAATTGGATTGGATTGAACTCCATACATCAAATATTCACCCTTGGTATAATTGATGAGTTGGAATTCTTTGTTATGTGAAGATTTGTATTCCTTTAATTTTCCTTGTTTGAGTCTTGTGGAAAAAAGTGATAAATTAAATTCGACACTTCGAATTGCAAATACACGATCTAAAAGATAATACCATTTTTCTTTAAGAGGGACATCTTCCCAAACTGTTTTAATACAGTCCGTATCACATCCCATTCTTAAAAAAGGTGATAAAATAAATCCTTTGGAATCATCAAACGCTTCTGGACTTAAGGAAAGTATGACAAAGTCAGGTGTGATACCCGATTTCAAAATCTCTTGGAATTGGATGTAGGAATTCATTGGAATTCCTTGAGGACTACTGAAATTATACAAGGTCCAATTTTTTTTATGAGGTTCAGGGATTCCAATTTCAGAAAAAGGATAAGAACGTGAGTCGCCAAAAACGAGGGTCAGTTTTTTTTCCTTCACATCAGGGTCTTTCTGTAACCTTTCTCTCAATACTTTCCGCTGGAAATAGAAGACTGAATTCCCAGCTTGTAAAAATTCATCATGAAAGATGGGTAATAAAAAAATTTTATCTATGACAAAGATAAATAAAAAAAGAACAACCGGATAAAATAAAAATGGTTTTGATTTCAAAAAAACAAATCCCCTAACCTCACCATTTTATGAGCCGATTGGATTCTTCAACCAATTTAAGCTGTTGGATTCCCGAGAACTTGCCCTTCTGTGACCTCTTTGTATTTACCTTCTTCCAAGTGAAAATTTCTTAGGTCTAACTTACCGATCCGAATTCGATACAAATCAAGAACAACTAAATCCTTTGTTTTGCACATCCTTCGGATTTGTCTTTTTTTCCCTTCTTTTAAAATGATACTGAGGTAACTTGTGAATCCAGGTTGTGTTTTTTCTGGAACAACATTTGCAGGTTTAACAGAAAGTGCCCGAAGAGTTTCACCACCTTCCCTTACACCTAACATAAACTCTTCGGCAATTTTTTTCCAGCTCACTGGTTGTTTCAAACTAATGATATATTCTTTATCGATTTTGTTTTTTGGATGGGTAACTTTTTGGATAAAATTTCCATCGATGGACAATAGGATGAGACCTCTTGAATCCAAATCCAATCGCCCCGCATAATTGTATTTTTGAAAGGATTCTGGTAATAAGGTGAAGATGGTATTCTCATGGTGTTTGTCTTCGTGTGAGGTGAGAAAACCTGGGGGTTTATTGAAGGCAATGATTTTGGGTCGAGTCTCTGAACCTTCTTCTTTTGTGACAGGTTTTCCATCGAATAGGATGGAATCTTCTTCACTCACTTGGAAAGACAAATCAGTGATGGTATTTCCATTGATTTTGACTCGGCCCGAAAGGACCAACTCTTCCACTTTCCGTCGGGAACCTAAACCTAATTTGGCAAGAAATGCGTTGATCCTCATGTTTTTCCATTTTACAAAGTGGCTCCATTTCAAAAAGTCTAAAGAAGGTATGAATCCACTAAAAAAGAAACCTCGCTCGAAGCATTTGAACCCCACCCAACCACTCCCAGATTGGATGAAGGTGCGAGTGAGTTTTCCAAAAGAGTCGGACGCCTTGACTGCGGTCCGGGCAGAGGTGGAAACGAAACAATTACATACCGTTTGTGAGTCGGCAAGTTGCCCAAACCTAAACCATTGTTGGAACCGAAAAACGGCGACGTATATGTTAGCAGGTGATATATGTACGAGGCGTTGCCAATATTGTGACGTAGCTTTCGGGAAACCAAAATCCCTGGATTCAGACGAACCAGAGAAAGTAGCAAGGTCTGTAGAAGCCCTTGGACTCAGGCATGTGGTACTTACTGCCGTCAACCGAGACGATTTGAAGGATGGTGGGGCAAATCATTTTGCAGAAACCATCACGAAAATAAAATCCTACCGACCAGAATGTTCCATCGAAGTTCTCATTCCTGATTTTAAAGCGAAAGAAGATTCCTTACAAATCCTTTACAGCGCAAAACCAAATATCATCAATCATAACATTGAAACTGTGGAACGACTTTTTCCCACCATCACTCCTCAAAAAAACTACCGCAGATCCTTGGAAGTTTTAGCTCACATATCAAAACATGGTTTTGTCACGAAAAGTGGACTGATCCTGGGACTTGGGGAAACAGAAGAAGATGTTTACCAATGCCTAAATGATTTGTTTAGTCACGGTGTTCGTATGTTGACCATTGGACAATATCTGCAACCAGGTCCAACTCATTACCCTGTTAAGAGTTTCATTCCCCCCGAAACTTTCCAAATGTGGAAAGAAGTCGCTTACCAAATTGGATTTAAAACAGTCGCATCTGGTCCTCTTGTTCGCTCATCATACCATGCAGACGAATATTTTACAGAGGATTCTCATAATCTACCGAAAGAGTAGATATGAACGACGAGGAATCAGAGGTTTTTCAAAGAGAACTCACAAAAACCTTTTTTTTGTCCATATTGAAGGACTTAGGTGAAATTGATGAAACTCTTTCCGATTATGAAGTAAAAGTCCTCATCCAGAAGGCACTCACCAACCACCCAGAATTACAAGTAGAATGGGGTGATATGGAACGTTTTGGGCAAAACACACTCCTCGTTAAATACCAAGACAGTTTACTCCTCATTGAGGTAAGCCCTCTCATCAATGCCATTCGTGTCCTTTGGAACGAATACAAAAACACGAGTACATAAAAAAAGCCCGAAGGGAAATCCTCCAGGCTTCTTTTCTACTTAAGGGTGTGGTTCTTTTAGAATTTGGATTTTTGTTGAAGGTCGTAAATGACTTCTTCCACTTTGTCCATATCAATTTTTTTGACACCATTTTCAGTGTGAACAATCAACTGTCCATTCTCTTGGTTGATGATCGCTCCAATCACTGTTTTTCCGTCAACTAACACGATTTTTTCGATTCTTTCGTAGTAGTTTACGATATCTTTTTTAGATTTGAAATCTTTTGGTTGGCTAGCTAAAGAATCTTCGAATTTTTTCTTCTCTTCTTCTTGTCGTTTTGCTACTTCTTTTTCAATCGCTTGTTTCTTAGTATCGATTTCTTGTTTTTTCAATTCATCGAGTTTCTCAGTTTGTGCTGATTCACTAAGTTTTACAATCTCTTGTGCAGTTTGTTTGTCAACAGTCACGATTGTTTTGATTTCTTGTTCTTCGTTTTTAGTAAGTTTTGCATTTTCAACTACGAGTTTTTCTTTCTCAGTTGTTTTGAATGCTTTTGATAAATCCAACGATTGAATGTCAGCTGACTTCGCAAGTTCTGCAGATTTTGCAGATTGAGTAGAAGCTTGGTCTTTTTCCAAGATCACTTCTGCTTTTGCTATTGATTCTTGTAGTTTTTTAAGTTCGCTGTTTTTGGAAATCTCTTCATCCGAAAGTTTTTCAAGAGCAGGGACACGTGGAGCAAATGCAACCGCACCTTCTACTACTTTTACTTTCGCAGGTTTCCCTTCAGCTGATTCTACGATGAAAGAAGTTCCTCGCACACCCGCAATCGCGGTTGGTGTTACGACAGTAAAGTTGTCTTCTTTCTTAGCTTTGTTAACTTTCGCGAACACTTTTCCGGAAACAAGAGCAATTTGAGTGTCTGTAGTTCCAGCGTTGTCTTGAGAAAGTCTTGCAAAGTCTACCGCGG
Organism: Leptospira sp. WS39.C2; assembly: GCF_040833965.1. Taxonomy (NCBI): domain Bacteria; kingdom Pseudomonadati; phylum Spirochaetota; class Leptospiria; order Leptospirales; family Leptospiraceae; genus Leptospira; species Leptospira iowaensis. The sequence goes on along the minus strand of NZ_CP162142.1, from coordinate 1,540,342 downwards.
ACTTCGGAGAGATACGAATGCTCGAGCCATCTGCAAATTGGATGTCTACTTTTCCATTGTCGCCTGTGACTACATTATCCCCTGTTTTCAGAAGGGCACCAAGTTGTGCTTTTTCTTCCGTTTGGTCTGCGTGTTGGATTTTTGAATCTCCTACCGCAAATACGACTACCGCAGATAAATCTGCCGGTTTTTTAGGTGCTTCTGATACTTCTGCCTCTGGTTTCTTACATACTGTAAGTCCAGTGAAAAGAAGTGCAAGTCCTATGATGGTTAGTTTCGATGCTTTCATATCGTCCTGTCCCTTAGTGAAATTGTACTTTCGTTACTCTCTAATCAACAAACTGAGCTAGCTAAAATTCCCAGCTTTTTTGTATTTTTTTCTAGAATGAAAAAAAATTCATTAGTTCGGAAAAAAAATAATTTAGTGATCGGATTTGTAAACGAATATTCAGTATTTTCGTGAATATCCTTGCAATTTAAGGGGTTTTTCGCTGGTTCCCAGGGAAAATCGCTTTGTCTAAGAGAAAGGAAGAAAAAAACTCCAAATATGGCTGAAACCTCTACATTGAACCAAAGACCTGCCTCCTCCCTTCCTTTGCTGGAAGAAATGGAAAGAACTTATAAAGACCTACCTATGGAAGCCATTGTCAAACAAGACATCTTAAGACAGGGGATACATTTTTTCCCAGAAGCCTTCCAGGTCAGAGACCCGTACAAATCCAAAGACTATTTTATTTTTTCCTTCGACCATATTCCCTTGGCAGACCTAAAAGATGGGGCCGATACAAAAGCACCAGAAGAGATTAAAATCAGTGGGGGTCATTTTGGGCTCTTAAAAACAGTGATCTCTACCCGCAATAATCCAAATTCTCCTTACAAAATGAAACTGAAAGAGGGAAAACCAACTCTGTATTTAGAGGATACAGAGATTGGTACTGCGGAATACCCACCCATTCCTTCTTGGTATAGGCACAAAACAAAATCAGGAAAATTGCCTGGTGAGATTGCACCTGTCATCGAATGGGGATACCTCCTTTATTTAACTGTCTTTCGCAACTGCCAGTACTTTGGCAAAGATGAAGAATGTGCGTATTGTGATATCAACCATAACTACCGGCAACAAAAAGGAGCGGGGCGCCCTTATACAGGAGTTAAGGATGTGGAAGATATTTTGGAAGTTTTGTCTTGGGTGGATGCGGAAGACGAGATCGCTAAAGTATACACGATCACTGGCGGATCGGTTCTCACCAACCTCAAGAAAAAATCAGAAGTGGATTTTTACCTCCAGTACCCAGAAGCCATTGAAGCCAGGTTTCCCAAACGATGGATGGGAAAACTTGTGGCCCAAGCCTTTGAAAAGGAAGATTGCCAGAAATTCAAAGATGCAGGGATACAAATCTACCATCCCAATTATGAAGTTTGGGACAAAACCCTCTTTGAAAAAATTTGTCCAGGCAAAGCAAGTTGGATTGGGTATGAAAATTGGATCCGAAGGGTTGTAGACTCAGCGGAAGTATTTGGTCCCGAAAATGTAATTCCCAATTTTGTTGGTGGGGTGGAACTTTCTGAACCTTGGGGTTTCAAAACTGTGAAAGAAGCGATCACTTCCACCAAACAAGGATTAGACTTTTTTATGTCCAAAGGGATCGTGCCTCGATTTACAGCATGGTGCCCAGAACCATACACAACTCTTGGACAACAAGCAGGCCCTCCGCTTGTGTATTTTTGTGAACTGTTACGCGCATGGAAAGAAACATTTGAGTCCTATGGTTTACCCACTCCTCCTGGTTATGGGGAACCTGGCCCAGGTAAGGCTGTTTTTTCTGTTTCTGCCTTTATGGATGTGATCGGTTATCCGGGCAGAAATTAGTACTTTTCAAAGTAGAGACAAAAAAGTTAGTCAATCTTATGCGAAAATTTCTTCTGGGTTTGGTGTACCTTAGCACCACCTTATTTTGTTTCCAATGCCAGAATCCAGATTTGGATGGAAACTTTCGATTTCGCCAAGGGGTTTTGAATCTAACAGAAATCACCTTTAAAGAAAATACGGCGATTGACTTACAAGGGGAATGGGAATTGTACTTTGGGGAATTCCATTACCCGCCTTTTCATGGAAAAAAAGAACTCACAGGTTATCTTGCCATACCGAACTCTTGGCAAGACGAAGAATATGGTGGCATTGAATTACCAAGGACGGGAAAGGTCACCTTACGTGCGTTTATCCAGATCAACAAACAAACCGTAGGGCAAGAACTTAGGATTTATATACCAGACATAGCTTCGTCTTATCGCTTTTTTGCCAATGGAGTACTCATTGGTGGGCAAGGAAAACCAGGTATCAACCAATTCGATGATACTCCAAGGATCAAATCCAAATACTACACACTTATACCAGACGATGAAGTGATTGAACTTGTCTTTCATATTGCCAATTATGAAAATAATTTTGGTGGGTTTTGGGGGAATCCAATATTAGGAAACAAATATGCGTTAGACCGCGAAAAGATGTTTGCGAATGCAAGAGAATTGTTTTTACTAGGTGCTCTTTCCCTCATTGGGTTGTATCATTTTGGACTTTACTTTTATAAAAGAAAAGAAAAATCCATTTTTTACTTTGCTATATTTTGTTTTTTACTAGGGATACGACTTGCTTTTACAGGTGAGAGGTATGTTTTAGAACTTTTTCCAAAATTCCATTGGCCTATAGCTTTTCGAATCGAGTTTGCTTCTTATTACTTTGCAGTACCAACTTTTTTATTATTCATTCATTCATTGTTTCCTGAAGAATCAAAAGAGAAATATGTAAAGCGAGCCATTATTTTAAGCACTATATTCTCACTCACTTTATTTTTACCAATCTCTGTATTTACGATTCTCCTTTATGGATTTCAGATTTTGGCTTTTGTCATCATAGGGTATGTTATCCATATCAATTTAAAAGCAGTTATCAATAGTCGTCCCAATTCAAAACTTTTTTTAATTGGACTTCTTATATTAGCATTTTCTGTTTCTTTTGACATACTAAAACATAGTTTGAATAGCCGTGGCATTGGTCTCACTCCTTATGCCCTACTCTGTTTTATATTCATACAATCACTCATTCTTTCCAGTAGGATTGCAAATGCATTCGTACGAGCAGAAGAATTGGCAGAGAGTTTAAAAATTAGCAACGAATCTTTGTTAGCTGTCACTGAAAATTTGGAACAAATAGTTTCAGAAAGAACTTACCAACTCAATTATTCATTAAAACGAATCAAAAAAGACCTATTACTTGCTAAAAAAATCCAACAAAAGATCCTACCAGAAGATGGGATCAAGTTTGATCCATTAAAAATACATTTGTATTTCCAACCTCAAGATGAAGTGGGTGGAGATTTTTACGACATCTTTGAATTGGATAATGGAACGGTTCGTTTTTTTGTAGCTGATGCAACAGGTCATGGAATCCAAGCGGCTCTTTACACTATGGCAATCAAATCTGAATATGAAGCAATCAAACGTTTCATTACAAAAACGGATGATTTGATGAACCATCTCAACCAAAAGATCCAAAACAAGTTTTCAGGACTGAAGATTGTATTTTCAGGATTTTTATTGGATATAGATACTAAAACAAAAACGGTTTATTATTCTTCGGCAGGTCACCCAAACCAAATTTTCCAATCGGATGGAAATCAAATTATATTGAACCGAACTGGCAATATCATCGGATTAAAAAAAGACCAACCTTATACTCAAAAACAATTTCAAATCCTCGAAGGAGATCGTATTCTACTTTTTACTGATGGGATGTTGGAACAAAAAAATGAAACAAGAGAAGAGTTTGGAATGGAAAGGATCCAAAAAATTCTATCCGATTTTCAAAATAAAGAATCGGAAAGAGTTCTTTCAGAGTTAGTCATCCAATTGTTTTTATTCCAAGGGAAAGAAGAACAAGAAGATGACCAAACTATGGTTCTAGTGGAATGGGAAAAAAATGAATCAATAGAGGAAAAAAAATCTAATTAAAATTCCTTCCTTACTACTTTCCTAATATTCTATTTTTTTAAAAATAAACGATCAACTCCGTTTTTTTCAAACTCAGCATCATATTTTTCTGCTTCTTTTGCCACTTTTGTTTCGTAGTCTTCTGGGGCTAAGGCTTCCAACTCTTTTTCTGACATGGAAAGTTCTAAATCTCGTTGGGCTAGTTCTGTTGTGAGTTCCGTCCAAAATACATCGTCATTATAAGGTTCAATATACGATTCAAAAACTTCTTGGAAATATTCTTCTGCCATAGTGAACATTCCATTCTCAGATACAATAGGACTATTTTCCATTGATTTGGAAAGTTTTCCAAGTAAGGATTGGAGGAATCCATCCACACTAGGATCAGATTCCTCATGGGGTGCATTGCTCACCCATTCAAATACAGTGAGTGCATCTAAAAGTTGTTTTGTTTCTTGTGGAGTGAGATCTAAATTCATAAGTACCTGCTTTCCTTCCATAGAAACAGAGAATGGGAAGGGAAGCAAATCAAAGAATCACAGTGGAACGATTTTCCTTGTAGTTTTGGTACATTTGTTCGACAAGCAACCGAAAGTTTGGATCTTCTTTTAAGATCTCTAATTTTTCTTCCAAACTTAAGACTGAAAATCTTGGATGCAATGCTTTTGTGATAGCAGGCTTCATATTCAATAAGTAAACATGCGACAAGTAGTTGTCAAACAATTTTTACTATACGTATGTTATGTAATTATGTCGCGATAAACTTGGTTCACCCGCTTCACCCCTTCTTCCATCTCCGCTTTTGGTAAAAAACTAAAATTCATTCGAAAATAAGTAGAATCCGACTTTTGAATCCTGAATTCGTTTCCGGGAACCATGACAACTTTTTTCTCCAAAATCCCTTCCATCATCTCACTCTCTAGAACATTTGGAAACATGACCCATAAAAACATCCCTCCTTTCGGGTCTTGGAAGGAAACTTCAGGGAGATAATGGTTTATTAATTCCACCAAATATTGTTTTTGATTTAGATAATAGGATCGGATTTTATCTAAATGATCCACGAGGGGCATAAGAGATAAAAGATGCGAGATCACCACTTGAGAAAATTGGTTGGTATTGAGATCATTCCCTTGTTTGGCATTAGTGAAAACTTTTAGGAACCGATTCGGAACTAAAACCCAACCCAAACGAAATCCAGGGGAAATAATTTTTGAAAAACTTCCGATCACAAAACTTAGGTCCCGATTTTTCCGAAACGAATGAATTGATGGGTATAAAGTTCCAAAAAAATCCAAATACAAATAGGCTTCATCTTCAATTAAAATCACATCATACTGATCAAGGAGTGCTGCTACTTTCTTTCTTTTCTCTATGGACCAAGTAATCGTCGAAGGATTTTGGTGACTTGGGTTTGAATAAAAACAATGGATTTTTTTTTCGATAAAGATGTTTTCCAATTCCAAAAGATTGGGTCCATCGGATTCCAAAGGTAACGAAATAAAATTGGGATGATACGGTGAAAATGCTTGGAGGGCACCTAAATAAACGGGGTCTTCCAATAATACATTTGTTCCTTCCTCCATAAAAAATTTCCCAAGAAGCTCTAATCCTTGTTGGGAACCATGTGTGATACAGATAGAAAAACCTTCCATATCCATTCCATTCGTAAATGAATGTTGGATATGATGTTTCAAAATTTCATATCCTGTAGAATCACCGTATTGAAAGGCTACATCTCTTGAATCATTGATGGTTTTTTCTGTCGCTTGTAACAATAATTCCTTTTCTAATAAATTTGGATTCGGCAAACCTCCAGCAAACGAAAGGAATTCCGAATCTTTTACTGTGATCTTTAAAATTTCTCTTATGACAGACGAACGAATTCCACTGACCCTTTTTGATAAAAATAAGTTTGCACAATCCGTATCCATAGATATAGAATAACAAACATAGATACATCTGTCCATATACAGATATATCTATCTATAAGTATACAGATGAAAAAAACCAAATACGAACAACTTGCTTTGGATTTAAGAAATGAAATAGAATCAGGTTTTTATTCCGAAAACGAAAAAATCCCATCCCTTCGTGAAATCCAAGAATTAAAATCATGTAGTTTAACAACAGCAAAAGAAGCTTATCGAATTTTGGAAGAAGAAGGATTCATTTATGTGCGAAATAAAACTGGATACTATGTCCAAAAGAATATTAACTCCGTTATTTTTGGCCCTCAGAATGAATTTTACGAATCTGTAGAAGCAGATGACCGTATCCAACAAATCATGAATACAGTCATGGATCCGAAACTCATTTCCTTTGGGGCAGCAATTCCATCAGAATCCTACTTACCAATTAGAGAATTGAATAGTTCCTTCAAAAAAGCACTCCTTCACAGAGATATCTTTACTTATGGTGACTTACAAGGTAACCAACAACTCAGAGAATGGTTGGCAAAACGGACTTCACTTTATTCTTATCGTGTGACTTTTAATCAAATCCAAATCACATCAGGATGTACGGAAGCCATCACCTACTCATTACTAGCAGTTACAGAACCTGGTGATACAGTGATTGTACCTTCTCCCATTTATGTTGGGCTATTCCAAATCTTAGAAACTTTAAAACTAAAAGTTGTAGAGATACCTTACCGAATTGGAGAGGGAATCAATACCACTGAGTTTGAAAAACTCATTAAACGTCATAAACCAAAAGTATTTTTGTTTGCTGCCAATTTCAATAATCCAAATGGAATTTTGTTTACCGATGGCACAAAACAAGAATTAGCATCTTTGTGTTACCAAAATGGAATCCACCTGATCGAAGATGACATTTATGGTGATTTGTACTTTCATGGTGAAAGACCAAAACCTTTAGTTAGTTTTTTCCCACAAACCAGTCATGGGCCAAAAACGTTTTTATGTTCGTCTTTTTCCAAAACCCTTTCTCCTGGCTTAAGGCTTGGTTGGGTAGCAACTAAAACAGGTATCCAATCTATTTCCAAAATAACAAGGGCATTCAAAATTTCAGAAAATCATCCTACTCAAGTTGCCATAGTTGAATTTTTAAAACGGCAAACCTACGAAAGGCATTTAAAATTCCTGCGTAGCGAATACAAAAAATTGAGTGAAGATACGATACGTTTGCTTATTAACCATAGTGATGGAAATCTCAAAATCACAAAACCAGATGGTGGGTTTGTACTTTGGATCGAATCAGCGTTAGATGGTGATAAACTTTTATTGGAGGCAAAAAAAATGGGAATGGCAATTGCACCAGGATCCTTATTTGGGCTTTCAAAACATTGGAATCATTTTTTTCGTTTGAATGTTTCTGTGGGTCAATCTCCAAAAATAAGAGAGAAACTGATTCAATTTGCAAATCGATTTCAGAAAAATGGAAATCGAAAAAAAACTTTTTAGTTGCTCCGAAATCAAACCCAAATCAACTTTAAGATTATGTCTGACTCCACTCGCAAGTATTTGGAAACATCCCAAATCATTCCTTCCAAAGGTATGTCTTATACCATGTATGAAATAGAAGGACAAGATACAATCTTACGTATGCTAACCTTCATTCCCGATAATGATGAGATCCACATTTACCCAAAACCACCGGTTAAAAAACTTTATAAACCTGAATTGTGTAAAAAGGTTGAGGAAAATGAATTTCTCGGACTTTGGACAATGGGAGAAGAAAGAAAGGTGGGAAAATAGGTAACCTTGGCCCCGGACAGAATCGAACTGCCGACACGAGGATTTTCAGTCCTCTGCTCTACCGACTGAGCTACAGGGCCTCGGTTACGACCAAATTATTTTTTCACAGCCCTCTGTCAACGAACCTTTGAATTTTTTGTAAGGACTAAAATGAAACCAAATCGAATCTCAATCTCCCTTCTCGTTTTTGTATCCATAATAGGATGTGCGTCCCAACTCCACAAAACAGGCATTAGTATTGAAAGATATAGGTCTGACTTGGAAACAAAAACCATTGTAGTGGATGATTTGGTATGGAAGTACACAGAAAAACCTGGAAGTGGGGAGACTCTACTCGTCGTACATGGATTTGGTGGTGACAAAGACCATTGGACTCGATTTTCCAGACACCTCCCCAAAAATATCCGTGTGATTGCTCCTGACTTACCTGGATTTGGAGAATCAAGTAAACCAGAAGGGCTCATCTATACCCAAGAGGCACAAGCCATTCGTTTACAAAAATTTACAGAATCAATTGGTCTCTCGGAATTCCATATCGCTGGTAATTCGATGGGTGGTGGGATTGCAGGTATCTTTGCAGCTAAATTTCCAAAACAAGTAAAGTCACTCATATTATTTGATAATGCGGGAATCAAAAGCCCTGTCCCAAGTGAAATGCAGACCATTGAGCTCTCAGGAAAAGAAAGCCCACTACTTGTTAAAGACACAGAAGATTTTGATCGATTGCTCAAATTTACCTTTGTCAAACCACCTTATCTCCCTTCCTTTTTGAAGTCATATTTTGCTGAAAAGTCAGTCGCAAATAGAGAATGGAATGCACATATTCTAAAACAAATCCGAAAAGAAGGGTATTTTCTTGAATCACAACTCGATAAAATCCAAGCTCCATGCCTTACCATTTGGGGCAAAGAAGACAAAGTAATCCACTATTCCGTGATGGAAGTTTTGAAAAAGAAACTGAAGTCAAAATTAGAAACGATCCTTCTAGAAAACATGGGACATGCACCGATGATAGAAGATCCAAAATTGTCCGCCAAACTGGTACAAGACTGGATTCTTAATGGACATATAAACAAAAACTAATCTCGAAATACTTTAGTATTTTTTTTCCAAAATGGGATAAAAAAATACTTGTACTTTCACGGGTTTTTTATGTTATAAACCCGTGGCTCTCGCATCCGACAAAACACTAATTGGAATCACTGGATCTATAGGATCAGGGAAATCTACAGCACTTTCCATCTTTGGAGAATTAGGTGTTGTAACCATTAGCTCTGATACGATTGCTCGTACTTTCACAGAACCAAATAGCCCAGTCAAAAATGACCTAGTTTCCTTATTTGGGCCTTCTATCCTATCAATTGATGGTACCATCCTTCGATCAAAAATCGCAGAGTTAGCTTTTAGTGATGAATCTAAGTTACAATCGCTAAACGCACTTTTACACCCACTCGTTAGAAATAAGTTCCTTTCCTTCTTCGAAACTCAAAAACCAGGAAGTATCGTTGCTTGGGAAGTTCCATTATTATTCGAAACCGATGCACATACCATTTGTGACTTCACTGTGACAGTTTACCTACCAAAAGACCAAAACTGGGAACGTGTAAAAACTCGGGGTGGGATGGAAAAGGCAGATTTCGAAAGGAGAACCTCATCACAGATGGACATTGAGAAAAAAAAGTCTCTCTCTGATTTTGTCGTAACGAACGATACTGATAGAGAAGGCTTAAAAGAACAAATCGTTATTATATTTAAAGAAATTCAAAAAAGGATTCAAAAATGAAAGAAAGAGTGTTTTACGTAATCAATTTAGACAAACAAAGAATTGGAGTTTTATCGCTCTTTTTATTTGCATTATTCTTTTCGATTTTCTTCTTAGGTGTCTCAGTTGGTAAGGGAAAAACGGAAGATGTTCCAAACATCCAAAAACCATCTGTTGCAGGATTGAGTCCAGAATCTACAGAAGCAAACCTACCTTCTCCAGAAACTCTCGCTAAAAAAGGAGAAGATAATGTTGTTTCTAATTCACAAGGAACACAAGTAGCATCTTCTCTTGTCCAAGGCACTAAACCAAAAGAATCAGTATCTACCCAAGAGATTCCTATGGCGGACCTAGGCAACCATCCTTATTACAAAGAAACTTCTACGGCCAAAGATGAAGAGGAAGAAAAAAAACAACAAGTTGTCGATTTAACAAAATCAAAAGAACAAAGAACACAGTATGTTGGCAAAGAAGAGAGGTTTAAAAATCTATCTCATGTTTCTAAAACTAAAGAGAAACAAAAACATAGCCCTTCTCAAAATCTAAAACCAACTGTAAATAATGATGGAAAATACCTTACCATCCAACTTGCTGCATTTACAAACCGCAAATCTGCGGAAACTTTTTTGTCACAACTCCAATCTGATAACCAAGGGAAATTGAAAGCGAAGTCTTTTATCATGGTGAAAAATGGTTACTTTGTTGTGCAATTAGGTAAGTCAAAAGATAAAGACAATCTTCATAAGGTTTTATCTAAGACAGTAATGCCAAAAGAAATAAAAGCCAAAGCAATGATCATCCAATACCAACCATTATCATAAACATAAAAAATCGTCTTTCCTTGGCAACTTGGCTTTCCTTTCCAGAGGAGGGCCTTTTTCTTATCTAAATGGTTTTCGTATTCGGAATCAAAAGTTCCACAAAATAGATTTAAAAAAAATTAACATTATGAAAAAAATTCTTTTTAGCTTAGTCCTCCTGATTTCCTGTTCGAAAGAAATTCAAAGTAATATCATCATTCAAGATTATGTTGATGACCGCGTTAGTATTTTATCAAAGGATTATGTTAAAAAAACAAGTGAGAAACTATCCAACTTTGCTAAGAAAACAAAAGTTCAAATCGTAGTTCTGTTAGTCGATAACATTGGTAAAAATGATTTAGATACCTATGTGAATCAAATAGCAAATGAGAATAAAATTGGTGAAAAATATGTAAACAACGGAATTCTGATTTTTTTGTCTAAAAATGATAAAAAAATTAGAATCAATGTTGGCTGTGGATTGGAATGGATCATCAGTGATAATGTTGCCAAAAACATAATCGATACAATGATTCCAGACTTAAAAGCTGGGAAGTTTGAGTTGGCTTTCAATTATGCAATCAACAAAATCATTTCAATGTCAGAATCTGTTTCCTGGAATATTTCCGATAAATCCCTAACTCAAATCGAAAAATCCGATTTGGGAAGTATTTTCCAATTTAGGGGAATCAAACTCAGAGAAGAACCTGTTACCAATTTAGAATATGATAACCAAAGTAACGAATCCTTAGTTTTAAAAACAAAGGAAGGAATCGAAATTAATTTACTAATTACTTTGTATCGATATTATACATATTTTATAGATGAAAAAAAAGAAAGAACCATTACAGCAAGACTTGTCAAAACAAATCCACTCACCTTCCAACTTTTAGGTGTTGAACGTTGATTTTCCTTTCTCACAAACCTGTTATCACCAAAATAATATAATAGTTCAGATTCAATATTGAACAAAAAAAAGAAACCAATCAGAAGAATTTCATTTTGAATTCTTTTCGACGGGGAGTAAAAATTGTCTAAATCATAACATGGAAGAAGTGCTCTCAAACCACCACAGTCTCACTTATGGAACCAGTCGATTGGCTCCCGCTATCAGTTTAGTAGACCGAGCAAAAGAAATTGAACTCGCAGAAGAGTCCGTCAAATTGCACGTTCACGGAAAATTAGAAGTCATTGCAAAACAAATCCGAGCATTGAAGTTGGAAGCGGATCTCATTTTACAACAAGCGGAAAAGGACATCGAACTGCACAAAGCAAAATGCCAATTTGAGAAAAAACCAGGTCAGTTGATTTACCTCTATTCTAAGCAGGGTGGAGATTATTTCTCATTATTATCTCCCAGTGAATGGGGTGGCAATCCTCCTCATCCTTTTAAGGCAGCATATACACTAAATCCAGACAGGAGTTTTACTGAAATTCCGCTTGGACCAAAGGATTAATTCTCTCCATTGATTTCCAAATTGAAATTGAAAATAAAATACCTCATACGATGGGCTAAGGACCTCCTTACAGGTGTTTATTTTCAATTCGGCCTAAAGCCAATGCCGGTAATGCCACTTCATTGGGAGTATGAGACTTCCATCACATTACCTATTTTACCATCACCATTCAAACAAGGCAAACTCCAAAACTTAAAAATAGCAATCGATAATATCAATAAACGAGTGTTATATCCTGGAAAAATATTTTGTTTTTGGTATGAAATAGGTAACCCTACAAAAAAGAAAGGGTATATGGAAGGCCGTGTCATCCGAAATGGCAATCTAACTAGTGAAGTAGCGGGTGGACTTTGCCAATTATCGGGCATTACCTATTACCTTGCATTGGAGGTCGGACTTAAGATTTTGGAACGATTCCCCCACACTCGCGATTTGTATACAGAGGAATCCCGCTTCACACCTCTCGGAACCGATGCCTCTGTTGTGTATCCAACAAAAGATCTACGGATCAAAAATTCTCTACCCTACCCCTTATTATTTTCATGGGAACTCACTGAAGATTCGCTTACATTCCAAATCAAAAGTCCAGAGCAAGTCCATCGAAGCCAATTGGTATTCCAACAAATTCAGAAAAATAGATGTTCGAATGTCTTAGTCTTTCGAAAATCGGAAGTTGATGGTGAACTCAAACTCTGTTCTTCCGATGACTACCAATTATAAAGAAAAACTAATTCTTTTTGGAACGATCCTACTAGTTTTAAGTTTACAAGTTTTAGTTCAATTGAGTTCCGAATTTGCTTATGGTGCCGATGGGTATTATTATGCTGCACAGGTGAATTCTTATGTAACCAAAGGTAGGTTTTTTAGTCCAGATGCCTCACCAATTCTCTATGGTTTGGTTTATTTTTCCAAATTAGGAAATGATATTGTCATCACAAATAAGATCTTTGTCTCTCTCTTAGTTGTAAGTTTATTTTTTGTTTCATTTCGTTTTGCATTTTTGTTATCAAAAAAATTTTACGTATCGTTATTCTTTGGATTGTTTCTCATTTCCTCTTCTTATTTGCCTCATTTTAGTTTCAACTTTATCAAAAATCTTGGTGGGATTCTCTTTTTAATCCTACTTTTAACAGAAATTTATAATTTAGAGAAAAATAATTTCGATAGGAAATTATTGCAGTATGTTAAAATTTTTCTATTCTTCGGACTCGTATTTTTCAGTCACAAGATCACAGCAGGCATTGCTCTTTGTTTTTTACTTTTATGGTTAGGAAAACATAGCCATTCATTTAAATATAAAACAATAACCGTAATTTTCGGTGTTATTTCTTTAGTAACTGTTGTTAGTGTATTTTTTCCAAATACCCTGCAATGGAACGATTTACAAACTACATTTTCAGAAAATTTACAGTTTGATTTCCAAATTCCTTTTTATCAATATTCAAAACTTTATCCAGAATTTATCTGGGAACAAATTGTATTTTTTCTTTCTCCTTTGATTTATTTAATCACTAGGCGAAAATTAACAAAAGATCAAAAATCATTTTACGATCAATTTTTAGTTTTATTCGTTCTCCTCACACTTCCATTTTTTACTTACACAGCATTTAATTTTCCATTCAGGATGTTTCTTTTGGTTTTCATACCAGGAACATTCCTTCTACTTCCTTTTTTCTCTCAAATAAAATCTGCGATTATCCTCGTTATACTATGTGTTTTGCTTTTTCCTTACCAATACTTCACAATGATACGTGGAAAAGATTTTAATAACCAAGACTATAAATTGTATTCAATCATTTTACCCTTGTTCCAGTTTCCAAAAAATACTTTGATCATCGTACACCAAGGTTTTGATTATTTTATCTGTTACCATAAAGCGGGTGATGCCTTTCATTTTTTGCCGGAAGAAAAACACAAAAACAGACCAATTTATAGAATTGTGTTTGGAGTTTCTTCTTTGGAATTCAAAAAGTATCTCGGAGAATCAACTAAGATTCAATATTTGCCAGGGTTTTATTCGATATTAGAAGAAAACAAGTGGCAGGAATTTTTAAGTTTGCTTCCTGCCGACCGTAAAGAACAAATTTTGGATTGGAGAAATCCAAATACACATCGCACGAAAACGATGTTAATAAATGAATCTTTTAAAGAAATTACAAAGTAGATTTAGAGTAAGCGTAAGAACTTTTACAAGCTTCTTCAGGGTCTTGTTTTGCCTCTGAGAGAAGGAGTTTTTCATTACACATAAAAAAGTACAAATCTTTTTTCCCTTCTGCAGGATATGTGCTTAAAGATACTAAATATTGTTCAGAAGTCGTATATCCAAAATAGGCATTGTTATAAGCTGTACTTTCTTCTTCATTCTGAGGGTAGACGATAAAAATGGAAGGCCGAATGAGTCTCTCTTTTGGATCCAATACCAAACGACCAGATTGAACATCATAATTTCCTTCTAATTTTTCTGTGATCCCTGAGTATTGATCATACCCACGATACACAAAACGTTCCCCTTTGAATTCAAAAGTATTCGAACAATCCAAACGATCTGGAAGTCGGCAATACACAAAATTACCTTGTAATGCGCCAATGATGGCATCACGTGTTTCCACTTTCGTAATGGATAGATAACCACCAAAAACCCAACCTGTTACAAAGGGAGATTCCACGCGGTACCAAAAGGATTTAATTCCATCAATTTCCATCTCTGTTTCAGATCGTTCTAAAACACGTACCACATCCCCTAACCTAACTTTTCCCAATTTTTCTCCATCTATTGTAGGAGTTTTTCTGGCGTTGAGGGTCGTTGCAGAAATAAACACAGTTTGTCCCACTTCAATGATCGGTGTTTTTTTACACTGGAATACGAGTAAGGAAGTTAGAAATACAAGGAACAATTTCTTCATGGAAGAAAGTTTGTGAACCAAAAGAAAATTTGGCAAGACAAATTATGGAAAATCAGAGAGAAAATACCACCTAATTTTACGTAGGTGGAGGAAAGATAAATCGAATTTATTTAGTAAAAAGGGAAGCAAGTGAGGAAAGTTGTGAAGCGATGTCTCCACCTGGTTCTTTACCATCAGGCGAAAGTTTGTCGATCACAAGAGGTAATAAATTTCCCACTAGTCCCGCTGTGGCATCTGTATCAAGCCCCACTTTGTTAGCAAGTTCCTTGACCGAATCATTTCCCAAAACTTTAAGAACATCATCTGCACCAATGTTCACATTGTCTCCGGTTCCTACCCAAGAAGAAGCAGCTTCCGAAAACCCTTTTTCTTTGAATTTTTGTACTATTCCTGACACACCACCGTTTTCCTCGATGATTTTTTGGATCCCAGAAACTACTTGGGGATTGTTTTGGACTAACTCAACTGCCTGAGCTGCGACGGCTTTTAAACTTTCAAAAAAACTCATGCCGAGTATGGTGCCTACTTCGTAAAAAAAAGGAAAGAAATTTTTTTCAAAATTTTTCTTAGAATCTCCTTTCCCTTTTCAATTATTGATTGCTTTTCCTATCTCCCAAACCAAACATCAATCCAATGTTAGTCGTAATAACCAATGGCCATTAATTTTTTAACTCAATTTTTAAAACCTACCCTTTTTGCCATCGGTATTTTATTGTCTTTTTCCCATTGTTGGATGAATCCCCTTACCCACCCACCAATTGAATGTCTAATGAAGTTGGAAAACTTCCTTTGTCCTGATAATGACAATCTCAGAAAATATTCCATTGGGGTTTATTTGTATTTTTTACCTGAATCACGGGTGACCATATCTAACCTAACCAATCATTCTATTGTAGAAACAGGATTTGTGGTTGGAACAGCGCCAACTGACGTAAGTTTTGTGAATGTTGGTATCGATGATGCCCAACCTACTAAAGTCCCAGTCATCAATGGAACCTGGAGGTACGCATTGCCTGCCAAAGCAGTGACAGGCAGTTTTTGGACCTACGGAAGCCAACATTCAATTTATGCACACATCCCGTTTGAAAAATCCAATACAATCCTCGTTCGTAAAGGTACAAATAAAGATACCGATGGAGATGGGTATCCCGATTTGATAGTTTCGGCCACAAGAGTAAATACTGATACAGGATATGTATTTGTATACAAATCAAATCCAAGCGCAAAACTTTTAGAGTCAACTCCTAGCACATCAATAACTGATGGAGTCACATCAACATACTTTGGCAGTCAAGTGAGTTCTGGTGACTTTAATGGAGATGGCTATGCAGATATTCTGGTTGGAAGCCAAGCTTATGCTGGGATCACTGCTTTTGGAGGAAGAGTTTTTTTATTTTATAGCAGTGGAACATCTGGAGTTTTATCAAAAAATTTAAATCTTGGAGGAGTAGCAGACTCTATACTTTCAGGAATTACAAATGGAGGTAGACTTGGGAGTTTGATCAAAGGTTCGGATATCAATCATGATGGTTATGATGATGCAATTCTTGCATCACCATGGAACGATGATGTTTTTATATTCTATAGCCAAGGTTCAAATGGTATACCGACACAAGACACAAGTACAGCGAATCTCACATATAAACCTACTGCAAATGATAATTTTGGAACCTATCTTAGTTTTGGAGATTTGAATGGAGATGGATTTATTGACCTTGCGGTTGGAGCGGGTACTTATTCATCTAACTTAGGTAGAATTTATCTATACATCTCAAACTTTGGAACCCTACCAAACCAACCACAACAGTATCTAATTCCAAATGCTAACGAACCTTCTCCAGGGTGTGGAAATCTAGGCGGATGTCGATTTGGAACCTCTTTCGTAATGGACTATTTTAATTCGGATCAGTGTATTGATATCGCGGTTGGTGGTCCAGGTTTTAATAACAACCAAGGGATTGTCTTTGTTTATCATTCTACATGTGATCCTCTTAATCCTTACCCAAATCCCCCTGTAGCCACACTTCTTGGCCAACCGACAACATCTTGTAGCGGAAATAGTTGTCAATTTGGCGGGAACATTGCATCAGGAGATATAAATGGTGATGGATTGGTTGACTTAATGGTCGGAGCAACAGGTGCCAGTTTAGGGATTGGTGATGTTAATGTAATTTTAAATAACTCTAATATTGGAATTCGTAATTTGAATTTGAGCAGTTCCGAATTTGCTGATAGTTTGTTCTCAGGATTTGCCACGGGAAGCAATTTTTCACAAGGACTTAGATTCCAAGACACAAATGCTGATGGACTGCAAGACATTGTCATCTCAGAACCGACTACCACCAATTTAGTTTATACGTTCCATAGCATAAGAGGTAGCTTACCGGCAAATCAAAATTTAAACAATTCTTTAGTGACAAGTCAAACAATCACTCCCCCACCAGCAAACGGTTTTGGCAATTCCATTGCGATTTGGAAAACAAAGGCCAAAGATTATATGTTGGCCTTTTCCTACCGAGTCAAACGATACTTAGGGTTCATTTAAAGTCTGACTATACCTTCCACTCACTCCACAATTGCGTGAGGGAAATGGATTCCTTGGTACAACAAAGAAAGAACATTTTGTTTATTTACTTCCACATATTGGTAATGGTTTTCATCAATTTGTTTCATTTTATAATAAGTTTTGTTTCCAATAAAATCAACATCGAGTAAAATTGGGTCTGTGATTTCTAAGGTGACCAGTTCAAATTCACAATCCTTCAACCAATTGATTTTATTTTTCACATAGAATTTATCTATGATACGATGAAATGTTGCATATTCATTTGTTATTTCCACATGGATTTTCAATTCTCCATTTTCCAATGGAATCATTTCCAAATAATATCCTGATTTCATTCGGCATTCTTGGTTTCCCTGAGTTGCCGTTGTGGGTATGGAAAAAAGTTTTGCAGAATGAATCTGGAAAACCATACCAAAGGATAAAATCAAAATTAAGAAAATCAGTTTTTTAGAAAACATAGAATCAACCAACCTTCTCATAACTTAATAAAAAGGTTGGTCGAAAAGAAAGATTTTTTTAATGCAAACTGGATAAAAAACGAAACCTAACCACCAAAAGTTTGGCATCCAATGCTTTCCATAAATTTTGCTTATTTTGAGGAATGTAAGCCGATCCGATTCCCTTCAATGTCGAGAAATAAAGCATAATACCCCATTTCTGGACTGATTTCTGTCTTTTTTAATAAAATTTTTCCGCCACTTGGTTCAACCAAATTAAGAACAGGTGTTAAATCCTCACCTGCGTTTAAATAAACCAATACACCTTCGGATTTAGGTTGATAGTCTTTTCCTTTTGTCAAAACAATGCTTGGACCATTTGAAACTGTAGGAAAAACTCCTAATACAGAATCTCCCATTTCCATTTCTTCAATTTGAATCGAAAAAATTTTTTCATAAAAGGTTATTGCCTTTTTCACATTTGTCATTGGAATTTCTACAATTGTAATAATAGGATTCACTTGATTTCCACCTTCTTTTCCAATTTGGATATTTGATTTCGGATTCACTTCATTTGAATCATTACAATTGATAACCATCGTTACTACTAAAAAAAATAAAAACAAAATTCTCTTTAATTTCATATCATTGATACACTAACCTTATTAATCGATTCTATAAGTATAAACGACTATACTTCTATGAATTGTAAAAAATCGACAATTCAATCTTTTTGGTAAAAAATATTAGATAATTGAAAATTTTGATTCTGTAAAAATTGTTTTGGACTTTCTCCGGTGAATTTCTGAAAATCTTTAATAAAGTGTGACTGGTCATAATAATCAGATTCATAGGCAATCTGTGTGAGTGATTTTTCTTCACCACTTAACATTAATTCAATCGCAGTTTGCAACCGAATCATTTTCCCTAATTGTTTCGGTGAAATACCTACTTGTTTTAAAAATTTTCGTTCCATTTCACGGATTTTTTTGGGGTCATGATTCCAAATTGATAATACTGATTTCGATCCCTTTTCTTTAAATAGAGTTTCCCAAGTTTTTTCAACTACTCTCTTTTGGTTTGATTCATTTTTTAGCTGTGAAAACAAAAATAATTCGATAATTCGGATCCTTTCTTTAGTATCATTAGCATTTGAAAGTTCCAAATACAATTTCTCTCCAACTTTATTTCCGAATAAAATTGAAATGTCTGTTTCGGTATTTGCCAATTGTTCCATCGGAACTGAATGGATCATAGAAAATCCATAGGGATAAAAACGAACTGCAAAACTATCAACAATACCTGTTGGTTCAATTTCAAATGGTTTTGTAATTTGGCCAATGACCATTGCTTTGGGTTGGAAAACAAAATCAGAATAATTTGTATAACGTTTGATACTATCACCAAACAAAAATGCTAATTCGATACACCCATCTGGAACTATTTTTTGTTTTAAAGGAGTACTTGATTTCGGAACCTTTAAAGTCCAATAACACTTTACAAAGGATCGCAAATCTTTGTGAGGCAAATAGGTATAGTATTCCATGTTAATTCTTATTTTGATTCGTGGATGAACAAATTTTTATGAAAATCGATATTCGAATCTTCAGGGAAATTTATAATTTTTTGGCTATAGATTCCACCATCACATTGGATATCCATTTGGTAGGAAATTCTTCTAGGAGAAACTGTAAAAAAATAGTTTAAATTTCCGTTTTTTACCCGACTACCAGTCTTATGAAGTAATAACCGCTTGTTGGAACTTTCATTGGAATATAAACTTACCAAACATTCTCCTTCATACTCTTTTAATAGTCCGCTTTTTTGACGAAGGAATAATTTTTCCTCACCTCGAATCAATCCATCACAATTCAAACTAAGAAAAACTAGGAATATTAATAAAACTAAATTTAAAATAACCAATATTTTATTCTTCAATTGATTTCTTCTTCTGCATAATAAATAAACTTTTGATCAAATTGGTATTCGTAATACAGGAGTTGTTCTCTAGGTGTTAAGATCTTAAATTTGTTCTTACCCATTTTCTGATAAGATTCATCAAATTCTAAAAGGTTACGCACACAAAAATACTGGTCATACCCCGTTGTTCTCTTCCACCCATCGTTTGGATAAGGTTCTGTTTGGTAAAAAGGTAATTTATGCCGTATCCGTTTTCCCTTTTTATAATAGGAATATGGGTAAAAATATGTGGTTTTTGAGAGAGGAGACTGATCATTCCATTCAAATTGATATAGTTCCTTATCTACATCAATTTGGATCGGCTTCGATTGATCGTAACAATATTCAAACAACAACCAAACCTTTCCTTTGCCAAACTTTACAGTTTCGAATATCTCTTTATGGTTCATTATGAAATTATTTGGGTCCTTTAACACTTCATTCAACTGGCCATGTTCAATATAAAAAGTTGAATGGGCATAGTACCATGGACCATAAAAAGATGCTTCCTCCATCTTGATACCACTCATTGCTTTAAGCCGGTATTGAGAAGTGATACCAGGTGAAATTATTGTTAGATAATGGGGTGAAGAACAACACCCGATACAAAAAATGATGAAACAAAAGAAACAGTTTTGTTTCATCTTATCTTTAAACAGAAAAAATCAATTTCACGACAGCACATAAATTGTTTTTTTCGTAACCTTATCATAAAGAATCATAATTGAATAGTCGCCTAACATTTAAAATAAATCCCATACGTCCCTAAATTGTCAAACTTTATTCACAAGGTAAGTTTGCCTAAAATGAAAGGAGAATTTAATCCAAATAAATCATTCGCTTTAAAAAATACCATTTCCTCTGAAAATTTCTAAACTCACATCGGCACAGTATGTTTGTTTCTGATGAATAAAAGGCGTATCAAAAAAACAAAAACGATCAACCCTAGTATCTTATTTGCCCAAAAATCAAGGAAACCATTTCCAAAGTATTGTTTGTTATAAAACAATATAGCCAAAAAATTTGAACTAACCAAAAACTTTCCAAAAAAAGAATCTCCGCTTACTTCTTTTTGAAAAAATACATATAATAGAATCAAATAAGTTAGATGGTTCGGCCATGTAATCGAATTTATTAAACTTAGAAACAACATTAGCACAAACGAATTGATTACAAAAAAATCCAATTCACGAACCTTTTGCCTATATTTAAAAATGGGAAAAGAAATGATCAAAAATAATAAAAAAGATAATCCAGAATAGAATTTTCTATCAATCACTACCCCAAACATTTCCATCGAACATTTAAAACCAGATAAAAATGATTGATTAAAAAGCTGGCATCCTAATTGGTTTGCTGTCGACGGAAGGAGATTCCAATAATAGTAAAAAAAGTATTCGGATCCAACTACAAACATAGTAATCGATTGTACAATCACAATCAAAAGGATTGTGAGGTAAAATAGTCTTCTTTTGTAAAAAAACAAAGGTAATAGAATGACAATAGGAGTTATTTTGATCGAAACTGCAAATGCAAGCGCCAGAGAAGCCAAACCATCATTTTGATCGATGGAAATAAAAAAAATCGTAAGGAAAACTAGTAATAAAATACCAAGTTGGCCCACTAATATAGTTTCCAAAATTGGTAGAGATAATAACGCTAATAACAAAAATGTTTTTCGATTTTCGATTTTGTTTCTCACCAAAAATAAAACAAAATAAAAAAACAAAACATTCGTTATTCCAAAAATTAACTTTGAAGTATTAAATTCAAAAAAACCTAAAGGTAATAACAAAACAGAACTAAACGGTGGAGAAAGGGGTAACAAACCTAACCCTAACATCGAACCTTTAATCTCTTTCAAATCAAGATTTTTTAAGATTGCGGATGTTTGTAAATAAAACGTTTCGTAATCAATTCCAAATGTGCCTTTTTCAATTGATCTTAAAAATAAGAAAATAATAAACGAAACAGAACCCAATAAAAACAAAGGGATCTCGAATTTTCGGAAAGTGGAAAACATATATAAAATTAGTCCCAATCAAAATCAATCATTCAAAAAAAACAAAGTTACTCAAAGTAAATGGAATCCGTTGGACCAAAATTTCGAGAATTCGAAATTATTCCAAAACCTGTGATCGTCAATCGAAATACCGAATCTAGAAATTCCATAATTGATTCTTTCATAAGTAATTAAAAGTAATTAAATAGATTATCTCAAACATAATATTGATACCTGTGTTTTTTTGATTACAAAAATTGTTTGGGCCGAAAGGAATTTTATCCAATAGAGATTCATTTCAGGTAAAATTAAAAAATCCTAAAGTTTTTGATGGAACACTTCTTAATAGATATTGCAACCATGTACCTCATTTCCTTCGAGATTGAATTATTAACAAAGATTAGTCTGTATCCATGTTTTTGTTTGAATCAATATCTAGCTGGATCCAACTTCGGGACACGGCTCCGCTAGGCAGTTGTCTTTTTGGTAAACTTGCAGAAACAATGACTCCCTAAGGGTCGTCATAGTTTCTGGTCGCGTCACTGTTCAAGTCCTTCCGGGTTTGGTGTTGTTTGGAATGTTGGTAAAAAGATGAAAGTTGTGTTTTGCGGGCGGAGGGACTTGAACCCCCACGCCTCACGGCGCCAGAACCTAAATCTGGTGCGTCTGCCAATTTCGCCACGCCCGCATTGTGGTTGTATAAGCAGGTTTTTGTACTAGGGAATTCTGTCTACTGAGATTTTGTGATTCACTTGCCATTGTTTTAGAATTTTATATTACTGTCAGGTACCTATAGGATAAGTCCGATGAACATACTTGAATTTATGCAAAACATCTCTACACAAGTGTATCTGAGAGGAGATGTCATCTTTCGGGAAGGTGATCCACATGACGGAAGTATGTATTGTATCATGAGTGGGATGTTCGCAGTCACCAAACGAATGCCAGATGGATCACAAGAAGTGATCAAAGGACTTGGTCCTGGTGAATTTTTTGGTGAACTTTCCCTCATCACAAGAAGGCCAAGGGCCATGACCATTAGTGTCGTATCAGCAAATGCAAGGGTTGGAATTTTAAGAGATGACCAATTTGAAAAACTGGCTCGCATCAATACTCATTTTTTATTCCAACTTACCAAAAGTACTGTGGAAAAACTCCATAGAGCAGAAGCCAGGCTTTCTGAATTAGACAAAATGATTGAAGAAATCCAAAAGGATGAAACCAAATGAATGTTGATCACTTACGAAAATACATCACTGAAGTACGCATTGACCATTTTGCCCAAGGAACAAAGGTTTTTTCTGAAGGTGAAGAATGTAATGGAAAGATGTATTTTGTTTTTTCTGGTTTATTGCAAGTCTACAAACGTAAATCATCTGGAGAAGACCAATATATAAGGGACATCAAACCTGGGGAATTTTTCGGTGAAATGGCTTTGGTTTTTCCTTCACCAAGAGCGGCAAGTATCTTGGCAGCATCAGAAGACACAAAGGTTGGAATCATAACAAAAGATATTTTTTTGGGAATGGGAAAGGAGAGCCCTGGATTTTTGTCAGTTATTTTACATAGTATTATCAATCGACTAACAGCCGTAGAAGATTCAATCTCCGAAAAACAAAAAGAATTGCATATTCTAATCAATGGAATCCACCAAAAAGAGACCGAAGCAACAAACTCAGAATCTGTCACAAATACTGAGGACAACACACAAGAATCCGCAGAAACCAATCTGGAATCCAAAGAATCTTAAGGTTTCTCATTTGATGGATCAAAATTCAAAATGTAAAAATAAGTTGACTAAAGCCAAAAAAAACAGTTTTATTTTCGGGTGACATTTCGGTTCTTCAATTACCCCATCCCTGTTTTACTGGTAACACTTGGTTTTTTTGCCGTACCATTTGTTATTTTTTTTGCCATAGCATCCCTATATGATTTGGATTTTGATCATGTTGAAATGATCCTGACTCGAATCCAACCTTGGCAATATGTCTTTTCATTTTTAAGTGCCATAATAGCTTATGGTCTCATCACCAAAAAGAAGTTTGGTTATTATCTCTTCCTTTGTTTTACCTTTCTCATCCTAACTTATAATTTCTGGATGGTATTATCAGTATCTCTTGGGAAAAAATTCTTCCTTGCTGGTATCCGAATCAAAACAAACGATATCGTCTGGAATATGGGGATCACAACCATATTACTTGCAATTGCCTTCTATTTCTTACGAAGGGAAATTGCAGCTCCTTACTTAAGTTCCACAAGAAGGGGATGGCGTTCCAGATATAGGGAAACTCATCCAATTCCTTTCCATTGGACAAATGCCGATGGAGAAAGAGAAGGAGATGGTCTTACCATCAATATCTCAAAAAACGGAGTTTTACTTCCTTTAACCAAACATCATTTTTTAAATCCAGGTGATCCGATCAATCTGCTCTTAAAATTAGAAAAGGAAAATCGGGAACCTGCAGCCATTTCCGTACAAGGGAAAGTGGTTCGCATTGATCAAGAATCTGATGGAACAGAAATTGCTGGTGTACAATTGCAATTTCTCATCGCGCAAAAAGAAGAAAAACAAATTTATGATTCGTTTTTACATCGTGTTTTTGCTCCTCGTTACCCAGTTTCAAACCCTGTTCAATTCTCTAAAACAGATAACAAATCATACCAAGGGACATTACTCAATGTTTCCTTAGAAGGATTGTACATTGAATCAGATACCGTTCTTTCTGCTTCCGATGATTGTCGTGTCAAAATCCAAACTAGATCTGGTGAAATTTCAGTTGGTGGTATCGTTAGGTGGTCAAACCCACAAGGGAAATATGGAAAACCAATTGGTTTTGGAATCCAAATTGATTCCATAGAAAACAAAAACCTATTTAGAATTTGGATTTGGAAACAACGGTTTAAATTATTCCACGGTAGATAAATAATACAATCAGTCGATTAGGTAGAGTGATTCAGCAAGTGCCAAATCACCTGGGCTTGTCACTTTGATATTATGAAAATCTGTTGCCACAATCCCTACTCTTCGTTCTCCCATCCACGTGCAAAGATCTGTTGGGTGCTGTTTGGAATTGTTTGGCAACGACTCGTTCAATAGTTCAACTAACATGAACCCCGCAACTGATTGTGGGGTTTTCACAGCATACACTTCTTCTCGTTTTAAAGGTTCCTGGGAATAGTTTTGGTGTAGTTTTACTCGCACCAAACTTTCTGTTACTGGGCAAACAAGAGTAGCTCCTCCAAAAATTTTTGTTTGTTCTACAAGTTGGTAGAGTTCGTTTTGTTTGAAATTGGGACGAGCCACGTCATGGATGAAAAAAATATCTTTTCCATCATAATTGATGGAGTTGATCCCATTTAAAGTAGAAAGGTGTCTTGTATCCCCACCTTCGACAATGCGGTCGTTAGGTTCCAAAAGATCACCCACTTCCTTTTCCGTTTCCAAAATCCAATCAGGGTGGGAGACAATGGTGATGGATTTTAAAAGTCCAAACCTTTGGAAACGTTTCACCGAATGCCGAAGGAGTGATTCCCCTCTAAGTTTTAAAAATTGTTTAGGAACATCCAAACCCATTCTACTCCCTGTTCCACCGGCAAGTAGAATTGCATACAAATTGTTCATTCCACCACTAAGATTTCGTTTCGGAAGATTTCCGTTACAGGTTCTTTTTTACGAATGAGTTTTGGTGTTCCGTCTTTACGGAGTAATACCTCGGCTGTCTCAGGAAAACTATTGTAGTTCTTAGTGGACATACTGGAACAATAGGCACCAGTTGCTTCCATTACTACATAATCACCAATTTCTGCCTCACCCATAAGCCTTGTAATGGGTTCTCCCCCTTCCTTTTGGGTAAAAACATCACCTGATTCACAACAATGCCCAACGACCACATATTCTTTGTTAGACTTTGGTGACCCACCTTCTTTTTTCACTGTGACGAGAGGGTGACGTGCCCCATAGAGGGATGGCCTTGTGTTGGAATCCATACCTGTATCTAATTTCAAAAACTGGAATCCATTTTTCCCTGTGTCGATCGCATCATCCACGGTTGTGAGAAGTGCCCCGCAAAGAGCAATGAGGTAAGTTCCTGGTTCAATTTCTAAAATCAGTTTTCTTCCATGTTTCTCGGCAAATTCAGAAAATTGGATTTTAACAGGAGCACCTATTTTTTGTAAGTCGGTCGATTTTTCATCATCCATTCTGCCAACTTTATATCCCCCGCCGAGACTCACAACAGTGACCGATGGAAAACTCTCTGCATATTCCAAGGTATACTTGGCAACAGCTTTCCAAACTTCCGGATCACTGCCTGATCCAATATGAGTGTGGACTTTTTCCACAACAAGGTTGTATTTGTTAACGATAGCCTTTACCTCATCCAGTTTTTCATGCCAAATCCCAAAGGAAGAAGTAACTCCTCCCACATCGGTTTTTTTGGTATGCCCTGATCCAAGTCCTGGATTAAAGCGAATGGATACCGATTTTCCTGGAAAAGTTTGGCCAAAAAGTTCCAATTGACGGAGGGAACACGCATTAAATTTTACACCTTTCCCAATGATTTCAGCAAATGATTTTGGGAATTCTTGGGAAGTGAGCATGATGGATTCAGGAGAAAATCCGAAATGTAGGGCCCGTACCACTTCATGTTCAGAGGATGCATCGATGAGGATGCCTTTTTTTTTCATGATTTGTAAGATATTGGAATTGGGATTAGCCTTCATGGCATATCGGACTTGTAATCCGAACGCATTCGGAAATGCCAATGCTTCGTCGCATTTTTGTTCAATTTCTTTCTCAGAATAGACAAAGAGAGGGGTTCCAAATTCTTTTGCCAAAGCTCGCACTTGGTCTTCTTTCAAAAACTTTAGTTTTTCGATTGATGTCATAGGATTTAAGATAAACCTTTCAATAGGTTCCAATCCATAAAGTCAAAAAAGTAGAAAATGGCAGGAAAGATTACACATATTGAAGCACTCTCCCAAGTAAAAAAACACTTGGAACATGGCAATGCCACTCAAAGGAAAATTGCCAATTTACTCGCAAGGCCTGATGTGGCACCCTATGCCAACTTAGGTGCCGTTGCCCCAGATATCTTTTATTTCTATCATGTTCTTAGGCCCAAACTTACAAAAAAAGCAGCTTTTTTCGGAGACCTTGCCCACCATCATAATGTAGCAGAGCTTGTCTTAAGTTTCCTTGACCAAGTGTATGATACGGAAATGGGTTTGTACAGGGATCGTTTCCTTGCATTCACACTTGGTTATATCTGCCATTGTGTGGTAGATATCCAAACCCATCCTTATATCTTTTATATTTCTGGTGATTACTATAACAACGATAAGAAGATTTCTTACCAAGCCCAAGTGAACCACATGAAAGTAGAGTTTGGTTTGGACACCCTTCTCATCAACCATAGGTGGGGAATGAGTGCTAGGGAATACGACTTCCCACAATACATTGATATTCGCCACCGCACAGTTGGAATCAAAAACAAAATGGACCCAGTTTTATGGAACTTTTGGTTACAATCTTTGAAAGAAACTTTTCCAAAAGAATTCCACTCAAACTACATCGGTTCAGAAAAAAAAATCATCCCAGGGGATATCTTAAATGAATCCTATCTTGGGTTTTACCGTTTCACATCAACTCTAGATTCGAGAAGTGCTTTTATGCGAGGACTTGTGAGTGTAGTGGATACACTTACCTTCCACAGATACAATGCATCGGTTCTGATGTTACCTACACTTGAGACCATCAATCCGAAGATAATGAATGATGAAAAAAAAGAATGGTTCTACCCAGCTGATCCCAATCGAAAGTTCAACGATTCTTTCATAGATCTACTGAACCAAGCAAGCCAAGCGTGTAAGGAAATTTTAACCAGAGC
The DNA here is from genome assembly GCF_040833965.1 of Leptospira sp. WS39.C2. Lineage (NCBI taxonomy): Bacteria > Pseudomonadati > Spirochaetota > Leptospiria > Leptospirales > Leptospiraceae > Leptospira > Leptospira iowaensis. Next base: position 1,512,862 of record NZ_CP162142.1, on the reverse strand, counting down.
TTATGAATATAGTTTTTCACCAGAGAGCCGTTCCAAGATTCTGGATTCACTTGGTGGTTATAATTTAGATACTGGCCTACGTTACCACGGCATCGATCACATGAAGGAATTTTCCCCACTTGTTTAGTGGGAATTTGAAAAAGGAAATTGTATGAAACAAGAACCCGTTGGGCTCTTCGAAAAGTATTTTATTATCTGGTTTCGCATTGTAACGGAAAAGATTTGGACAGGAGACAAAAAAGTAAGGAACACATTCCTGGCCATTATGTGTTTTGGGGTTCTGAATGTTTTTTTACTCACAGGTTCCATTAAAGATTTTTTTCGATTAGAGGAAGCAGCAGTTTACGATATCCCATCCACCTTATACGGGCTAAATGAAAAAGGGGAATATGAACCCATTGCCGAATATTATAAATTCTCACGTATCCCTGTCAAATTACAAGAACTCAAACCAGAAACTTCAGATTATTCCCCTGACAATCGCCACAAATTGATCCAATGTTTTTTATCCACCGAGGATAACTCTTTTTATTCACATAATGGAATTGATTTAAAAGGGATTGCTCGTGCTTTTGTAGTGAACCTTATGGCGGGTCGAGTGAAAGAAGGTGCATCCACCATCACACAACAAGTTGCAAGGCTTAAGTTTTTATCCATCGAACGTTCCATTGCAAGGAAAGCCCGTGAAGCTTGGCTTGCCATTTTACTCGAACTTGTTTATCCAAAAGACAATATCTTAGAAGTTTATTTAAACGAAATCCCTCTTGGTCATGGAACCATTGGTGTTGGTGCTGCCTCTCGTTTTTACTTCCGTAAAGAAGTTCAGGATGTGACATGGGGGGAAGCTGCAATCCTTGCAAGCCTCACCACAAGACCCACTCAGTTTAGTCCAATCGTAAACCCTGTTTCCAGTATGAACAAAGTAAGGGTCGTATTTCGTAAGTTAGTTGAAAATGGTAGGATGACTGTCGCAGATGCCGAAAAAGAATTTGCGAGCCTCGAAGAATATTATACAAACCTAAATCGATCACCAAATGATTCTGCTTTTTCTGACAGACTCAACCGTTTTCCCTATGTCACTGAATACATCCGTAAAAACCTGATTCGTTCCATAGGTCCCAGCCGTTTGTACAATGGTGGACTAAAAATTTATTCCACGATCCAAATCCGCCACCAAGAAGAAGCGGAAAAAGCTCTACTCCCCGCACTCCAAAGGCAAACCATTGAATCCAACCAACGTGCTTTCCGAAACATCGATGCATTTGATGATTTGTATGGAAGTGGGTATTCTCTCATTGCAGATTTGTATGACCTGCCTGAATTTAAATTTAAAATTTCAAAAATAGAACGAACATTTTCATCTGCATACCAAGAAGACCTAAGAGACGAATTTTATGCTCTCAATTTACTCACAGGTGATGACTATCTCGGGGACACTCTTGAGAAAAACTATAACACTCAAAACACAAAAGACCACCTGCTTCCCGTCGAAGGTTCGTTAATTGCCATTCGACCTGAGACAGGTTACATCACTGCTTTAGTAGGTGGATCTGGTTTTCGTTCCGACAACCAACAAATCCGCCCTTTCCAGGCCTTCCGCCAACCTGGTTCTGCTTTTAAACCGATTTTGTATGCTGTTGCAATGGATTATTCTGGGAAAAACCCAGATCCAGAAAAAAATGTAACACCTGCTACACTATTTGCTGACTCTCCCTTACAATACCTAATGGAAGATGGGGATGAGTGGGCTCCAGAAAACTATAGTAGTGAATACTCAGGCTTCATATTATTACGTAAGGCACTGGAACAATCCAAAAACTCAGTTGCAGTTCGTGTACTCGAACAAGTAGGACTTTCCAATTTGATGGAAAGCCTTCGAGGTATGTTACAATTGCCAGGAAGGGACATTCCTTATAACTTCAGTGTTTCTCTTGGTTCCTTCGAACTCACACCCTACGAACTCACACGTGCTTATGCTGCCCTTGCTTCTGGTGGAAAAACAGTGAATCCCATCTCTGTTTTGTATGTGGAAGATAATTCTGGAAAAGTCATCAAAGACTTCCGAAAGGACTACGAAGACGTAGAACGAAAACAAATCATCTCAAAAGAAGCTGCTTTTCTCATCACATCCATGATGAAGGATGTGGTGGAAGAAGGTACGGGACGAGGTGTACTCTCTTATGGGCTAAACAGAAAGGCCTACGGGAAAACAGGAACCACCAACAATTTTCGAGATGCTTGGTTTGTCGGATACACACCAGAACTTGTCACCTCGGTTTGGTTTGGTTATGATGTCGGCACCATTTCTCTGGGTCGTGGGATGACGGGAGGAAAACTTTCTGCCCCTGTGTGGGGTAGATTTATGGCAAGAGCCCTCGAAAGAGAACCAGCCAAAGAATTTCCTTGGCTTTCTGAGGTTAAAATCACCAAACGAACGGTCTGCCGTATGTCAGGAAAACTGCCAAGTGGGCAATGCCATGACCTATTGGAGGAATACTTCATCCCACAAACCGTCCCAAAAGATGTTTGTAACGACCATGGATCCGCTTGGAATGTTGTGGAATCCAAACCACAACCTCAATCCACGCAAAATACTGCAGAGAAGAAAAAACAAGACACCAAAGTGGAGAAAAAACCCACACAAGGCAAACCTCCGAAACGAAAAAACTCAGTCTTTAGTGGAGATGAGGAAATTGACTACTAAAAAGGCTTGTCAGATAGACCGAAAATTTTGATTCTCACAGAAGGGGAAAAGGAGCAGGAATGGCAATAGGTAAGGATTCCATCAACAGCGTTATCGGACCAGGGTCGATATTTGAAGGTAAATTTTATATCGCAGGTTCACTTAGAATCGATGGAAAATTCGAAGGTGATATCAAAACAGAAGACGCACTTGTCATTGGCGAGACCGGAAAGGTAAAAACCAATATCAGTGCCAGAGAAGTTATTGTCTCCGGAACCCTCATTGGTAACATCAAAGCTGAAAACGAAGTTAAATTAGAAGGTACAGGTCGTATGTTAGGTGACATCACTGCTCCTTACTTAGAACTTCAAAAAGGTGTCGTGGCAAAAGGGAACATCACAATCACTGGCGGACAGAAAAAAGACGTTCGTAAAATTGTAGAAGAATCTTTTGGCGGAATCAAATCATTAGATTCAAAGGACTAACCTAAAAACCATTTAACACATGCTACTTCGTTCACCTGAAAAGTCTACGATCGGCAAGCATGTGTTAAGGTGGGGAAACATAAACGTCATCCAAGTTTCCCCAGGAAAGTATTTTTATAACCTACAATCACAATCGAGTGTATTGCATGGTACGATTGATCTCAATCGCAAACGGTATCGTATATTACCACTTCTTGGGTTTTCATTTTTATTTGCCTTTTTTCTCTCCATCATTGTAGACAAACAAACATACGAAGAAACACTTATGGAAAAAGAATTCCTCAGTATGTCCACTGAGGTTGAAGAAAACGATACCAAAGATAAAGAAGCAAAACTTGCCGATGCCAAATACTTACAAGAAACCGAAGACAAAAAAATGGCAATCCTTCGGTCGGCAGAACTCGATAAACTTGCAGAGAATAAAAACAAAAAACTAAAAGTCACTCAATACAAAGTCAAAAAAAATGAAACCTTATCGGACATTGCCCGAAGGTTTAAAGTTTCTGTTGAATCCATTGCCGGGAGTTCAGGCATCAATCCAGAAGTCTCACTGATCTCCGGACAAATCCTGAACATTCCCAACAAACAAGGTTTAATGTACAAACTGAAAAAAGGGGATACACTCGCCAAGGTAGCAGACTATTACAAAGTCAAAATTGATGATATTTATTCTGAAAACCAATTAGAAGATTATGATTTATTTAAGTCTGGCCAAAAAGTTTTCCTTCCAGGAGCTGTGATCCCAGAAACTGGACCTGTTTGGCGGATCCCTGTTGCTTCTAAGGTCATTACATCTGGTTGGGGGACTCGTTCTTACCCACAATACAAATTTCACATGGCACTTGACTTACGTGCCAATTACGAATCCGTATATGCGGCAAGAAAAGGTAAGGTCACCTACTCCGGTTGGATGGGTGGTTATGGGAATGCGATTATTTTATCCCATGATGATAACTACCAGACACTTTATGCACACAATTCCAAACTCTTTGTCAAAGAAGGAGATTATGTAAGTGCAGGAAAAATCATCTCGCGTTCTGGTTGCACTGGGTACTGTTTTGGTCCACACCTTCATTTCGAAGTCATCAAAGACGGTAAAAACATCAATCCAACAAAACTCATCAAAGGATTTTCTTATAAATGAAAAATACTAATAGTAACCAAACTTGGATTGCCAATCTGAAATCAAAATTCCCAAATCTGAATCTCAAACCTCTACTCACTTTTGTTTTTTCCCGCAGAAATACATATCAATCCCCTACCTTAATTTTTTGTTTTGTATTGCTCATAAACCTCCTTGTTTCTTGTACTCCCAAAATTGGAGAACAAATCAACAAACGAATCCTAGATCCATTTGATGAGACTAAAAACATCAATGTACACTTTGTCACAACAAGAAGGGAATCGGGTGCCAAAGACAGATGTGAAGGGAATAGTTTTGGTTTTATCACTGATATCAATCCTCATTATGGGATTTGTATCGTGAATGTTCCCTCAAAACATATCATCGGAGACATTTCACAAGACAATAACCAAGACAAACATTCCTTTTTCCAATTCAAAGGCAGAGTGAATACTGATGACAAAGAATTTCTATCAAAAATTAAATCTTCCGCCAGTGAAGAAGTGTTAGTTTTTGTACATGGATTCAATGTAAATTTTGATGAAGCTGTTTTACGAGCGGGCCAAATCAAATATGATCTGAAATTCCCTGGCGAAGTGGTTGTTTATTCTTGGCCAGCAGGTGCAGACTCAGGCCTTCTTGGTCAAATGATGGTAAAGTCTACGTATGATTTGAACTTTACTGAAGCTAAAATCAATCGGGAACCATTTGCCAATTTTTTATCAGAACTTTCTTCTATTGGGAAAAAAATCCATTTAGTAGTCCACAGTATGGGCCACCAAGTGGTATTACCTTCTCTAGCCTCCCTTTCCAAATCAGGCAAAAAACAATTTTTATCCGAACTCATATTAAATGCACCTGACTTTGACAAAAACGAATTTGAACTTTTACTTTCAGACTTAACCAAAGCAGCGGAGCGAATCACATTGTATTGTTCCCCTGGTGATAATGCCCTTGTTGCTTCACAAAAAGTAAACGGTGCACCAAGAGCAGGTATGTGTTTTAAGTATTCGGGTGTGGACGTGATCAATGTAAATGAAGTTGATGATCCAGTGCTTGGTGTAGGAGGTCTTGGGCATGGTTATTATTCATCTAGACCCATCCTCACAGACATCTACCAAGTGTTACTCGGTGTATCTGTCGAAAAACGACTCTTCATCCGTAAATCTGGTCCAAAAAATGGCGAAAACTTCGTTTTGCGAAAATAACACAATTGAAAGCTGAAATCTAAAATTTCACATAAGTAAAGGCAAGGGAGAAAACAACTTTGCAAAGACTCTTTTTTAGCAAAGAGGCACATTATCAATAAATCATCTGAATTTGGTACCTAAATTAAGGGACAACTAAATCCTCACCTGAAACGATGGTTCTATTTTGTTTTTGGCCTGGTTGTAATCCGATCGTTTCCTCTTCCCTTTCACCTTTTTCGTCTTTGAGAATGGTGAGTTTCAATGAAAGATTTTTACGCAAATGAAAACTCTCTTTGGTGAATTGGACAAGACGATCTCCTCCTAAAATTTTGGGATGGGTTGGTGTTGGCAAAACGGCAAACACAAGATGCCGGGCATGGGATACTCCTGGTTTTGATTTCGGAGGAGCCAGTGGTTCCATAGGGATCCAACCATAACCTTCAATCCAAACTTCGACATATTTATGATTCAAACTCATTTCCTTTGAAGTTTCTGTCGGTAAATAATTCCATATAAGTCTTGTTGGAATGCCAAGACCACGTAACAAAGCCATGGTGACATAGGAATGTTCCGTACACCCACCATTGTTTTTCTCAATGACTTTCGGTGCTGGCTCAAATTTCCCTGATTTATAAGGAATGCTGGATGTGTATTTGCTAGTTTGTTCTAAGATTTTCTTTAGAGTCAAATTTTCTTCGTAGAGTTCCTTTGATTTTTCGATTACAACCAGGTCATTTAGTTTCACAAACCAATCATCCCTCAATTCGTTTGGAAATTTCGATTCATTCTCCTCGCGGTTCAGAGTGATGTTAGGATCCAATTTCCAGTGTATTTTGTAACGAGTGAGATTTCCGTTATAAACTTTTATGGTTTTAGATTCCCCTTTTTTCATTTTTGCCAACGGAATCGTGAGTGTCCGATTCCCAGTTTCATCCAAACTGAAGGAACTTGGTGAGTAAAATGTTTCTTCCTTCAATGATTGAGCATACGTATCTTTTTTAGGAAGGACAACATGAATGTTGGTTTCTGGAATCTCTTCATTCGCTTGTATTTCCAATTGGTATTGGAGATTGGACTCAATTGGAGAAAATCTAACTGCCTTCCCATCACTTCGTTTTTCTAGTCTTTCGGCCATCGGAATCAACTGATCATCAAAGAGATAAAATTCTCCATAAATTTTCGTGATGGGATCAAAGACCAAAAATCGATCAGATGAGATATGGATGAGTTTAAAAAGAGCTCTGTGGTTTGTTTTTACCTTCCATTCCCCTTTTGTATTGCCCTCGTCTATGGAAAAATTTTTCACCATATTGCCCGAAAAGGAAGAATAAAGGAGAATTTCCATATCCTCATGTTTTACAATCCTTTGTACCGATTTCATTGGAAGTGGCAGTATTGATTTTACTTCCCATGTTTCCATATCCAAAACTTGTAATTGGTCATTGTCCAAACGGTACAATTTTTGATTGGCACAAACCATGTCTCGCCATTGCGGTGAAATGGAGGGTACAGTGGATTCATTTATCACATTCCATGTAATTGGCTCCACAAAATATAACTTTTGTTTGGTTTGGATCAGAAATTGATTTTTACATTCTGTCCAACCAAGTATCCTTCCTTTCTCCCAAAGTTTTTTTTGAAATGTGCCTGTTTGTAAGTCATATTGGTAGATTGAATTTTTTTTCTCTTTATTTTTGATTTGGAAATACAAACTGTTTTGAAAATATAAAGTGGATTCAAATAATTCCACTGAACCTTCCTCAGGGAATTCAAAGTTTGACGGATAAGAGAAGGTTGTTTTTTGCAATACCCATTCAGAAGGGAACTCACCTTTTTCTTTTGCATAAAGGGAACCAGTTCCTAAAACAAATATGATGCTCAAAATCCAAAGTTTCATTCGATATTCCTTGCCTTTTTTGAATCCATCTGAGAGATTTTTTTTAGTATATGGATGAAAAAAGAAAAGGAAGCCTTTTTTACTTCGGCGAACGAATCCTACTTGGCACACAAGGACTCGTAACAGAACCCCACTCTCACTACGCTGTTTCCATCCTTGTTTCCAAACAAACTCCGTTCCAATTGACTACAAAAGAAAATTTAATCATTGAGACAGAAGGAATTATCATTGCTCCTAATTTTTTCCATCGTTTAGAAGCAAATCATACAGAAATTGTGGTCATCCAATTGGATCCCAAGTCAGATGAGTATAAAAAAATTGTAATGAAGGATAGATACTTTTTACTCGATTCAAATACCATACAAAAAATCCAAAATTTAGCAGAACCTTTATTTGGAAGTAACTTAAACTGCAGTACCGCAAGAACAATTTATGATCAGATTTTGGAAGTATTAGGATCAAGCAAAACGGAAACAGATTGGGATCCTAGGATGGACATCACTCTTACAAAAATCAAAGAAACTCTTCCGAGTCCAATCAATGTAGCAACTCTTTCCAAAGAAACTGGGATTTCAAAAGATCGTTTCATGCACCTATTTAAAGAATATATGGGAATACCGCTCAGGCAATATTTACTTTGGCAAAGATTACACATTGCAGCAAGGTTATTCCAAAGTGGGGAAAACCTAACAACTGCTTCCCATGCTGCAGGTTTCAGCGACCAGGCTCATTTGTCTCGGACTTTTAAAAAGATGTTTGGTGTAAAACCCTCTTTGTTTTTGGGAGGGTCTCATTTACACCAAGTTTGTTTTTGTGATACAAATCCAAAAAGAGGATTGTAAGTAAGATTTGTTTATGCCGTTTTGTGAACGTTAAAGTCTTTCCATACACCTTTCTGTTTTAATTCATCATCCACTGCTTTTTTTAATTCCAAACGGTATCCCAATTCAAAAAACACATCTGCTACAACAAAGAGTGGTGCGGAAACAAGGGCTTGGAACAAATTATCAAAAAGAGCAGGCCGACTTTTTTCAAATACAAAATGTCCATAAAACTGAGAACCCCAACCGATCACTTGGCCCAATCCAAAGATTGTCCACGCTGTTTGGGAAGGAAGTTGTAATGTGATCCATTCTGCAGCCACAAATAATCCACCAAAAAGTAGTGTGGCGAAAAAAGCAAAAAATACATCCAAAGTATAATAATACCCAAGAACACCTAAGGTAAATAGAAGGGATGCAGAAATCGAAAATCCATTGGTTTCAAATAAAGTAAAACGGCTTAGCACAACAAATAATGTAAAGGTGATCATTGGCACACCGAGTACGTGAATCCAAACATTTCGTTTTTCTTGATGGTAGGCAGAATAAAATGCCATTTCTTTTGCAAATCTCAAAGGGAACCTCCAAAGTAGACCACTACTGTAACAAACTTTGTTAAATCCTACTTGAACGATTCTGTCAAAATTTAAAAAAATTCTAATTTCTACCAGAGGATTGGATCCATTTTCGGAGGGTAAAATTCCTCTGGAAATCCTCGGCAAAGTCTTCGATGAGTATGGGAAAACGGTAGGTCCAATTGGAATGGTCTGGAGTGCCTGGTACATTGATCCTGTGTTTTTCTGGGTTTTCTAACACGTCGGATACTCCAATTGCCAAGTCTTGGAAAAGTTGGATGCTAAATAAACTTTTTGTTTGGAATACAAATTCCAAAAGGCCTTCTAAAATCTGGTCATTTGTTTCGGGCCTTGGTTTGCCCAAACGGTCAAAGAAAAATATAAGTTTTTCTTCCAAGTCCCCTTCTTTTTTCCACCATTCCATCACCAAACTTGTATCATGCGTAGATAATACTGAGATCGCATTTTCCCGATAATGGTCCTCTACAATAAACTCACCTGTTGTAAATGATTTTGTCCAACGAACAACATCAATTCCAATCATTTGCCGATCGAATAATGATTCGCGGATAAATGTTGGAACAGAACCCAAATCCTCTGCACAAGGTAACATAGAAGAAAAAGATTCAAATATTTCTAAAATGGTTTCCCCTGCTTCTCTCCAATGTTTTTCTTCTTCATAAATATGTAGCTGAGATAAAGGAAATAATCTGGCTTTGGTTTCTTCTGGAAGGGATTGGTAACCTTCTTCTTTCCAAAAGTCCCAATAAAAAATATAATGATTTGTTTTAAATTCATGGATAAGCCCTAAGGATACCATTTGTTTTGGATCGATTCCAACTTTCAAAAATTCGTTTGTTTCAATCCCAAATTGTGGATGGAACCATCCTTTAAGTGCAGTTTGGTGGTCTTTAGGTATGGCCCAGATACGATACATTCCAATGACATGATCAATCCGATAAAGATGAAAAAAATGTTCTAAATAAGTAAGGCGTTCTTTCCACCAACTGTAATGGTTTTTTTTTAATTCATCCCAATTGAGAACTGGAAATCCCCATGTTTGCCCCGTTTGGGAAAAATGATCGGGAGGAGCCCCCGCTTGTAAATCCAAAATGAAATATTCCGGGTGTTCCCAAACATCACAGGAATTACGAGCTGTAAGAATTGGCATGTCACCTTTTAAATATATTCCATTATCTTCTAAATGAAGTTTTACTGCACTTAACTGATCAAAGGCGATCTTTTGCAAATACACCCAAAACATAACCTCTTCTCTCTGTTCAGTAAAAACTTTTTCTTTGGCAATGTTTGGGTCTTGGAATTCCTTTGGCCATTCCCACCAATTTTTCCCTTCGAAGGTTTCATACATTACACGGAAGGTTCCATACGAATAACACCAAGGTTGTTCTTGTAAGAAACGAGAAGAATCTTTTAAGGCTTCTTTTTTGTTTGCTTCAAAGTAGTCCCTGATGGATTTGATTTTTAATTCACGAACTCGGCTAGGGTGACTTTGTAAGTGTTTGATTTCTTTTTTACGAGATTGTAAAGGGATTCCCAATAGGTGGAGTGAAATGTGTAAGGGATCGATAGCAAAAGCTGAAATGGCACTATAAGGAGAATATCCAAACCCTGTATCGTTTAGTGGTAATAACTGGATGATGCTAAGTCCAACATCTTTTGCCCAATTGGAAAGTGGATAAAGGCTATAAATGTCACCACATTCAAATGAATGTTTTGAAACAATAGAGGGCAGAGATACAAGTACCCCTGCCCTTCTTTGTTTAGTTGAAACCAAAGATTTCAAAACCTTACATTAAGCGACGGTGATTTCCTTTGAAAGGTAAACGTCTTGGATGGCATGAAGTAGTGACACTCCATCCTTCATTGGTTTTTGGAAAGCTTTTCTTCCTGAAATCAGACCCATACCACCAGCACGTTTGTTGATGACTGCGGTTTTTAATGCATCTTGTAAATCATTTTCACCAGATGCTCCACCCGAGTTGATGAGTCCAGCTCTTCCCATATAACAATTTGCTACTTGGTAACGAGTGAGGTCAATTGGGTGATCAGAAGTAAGGTCAGTGTAAATCCGTTTGTCAGTTTTACCATAAGAAGACTCTTGGTTTAGGACATTGTATCCACCATTGTTTTCAGGTAACTTTTGTTTGATGATATCCGCTTGGATAGTCACTCCCAAATGATTTGCCTGTCCTGTGAGGTCAGCAGAAACATGGTAATCTTTGTCTTTTTTGAAAGCATTGTTTCTAATATAACACCAAAGAATGGTTGCCATTCCAAGTTCATGTGCCATTTGGAAGACTTTTGAAATTTCAACAATCTCACGTCCTGCATCTGCTGATCCAAAATAGATTGTTGCTCCAATTGCAACGCAACCTTGGTCATGCGCTTGTTTTACAGTCGCAAAAAGGATTTGTTCACTTTTGTTTGGGTACGTTAGGAGTTCGTTGTGGTTGATTTTCAGAATGAAAGGGATTTTGTGAGCATACTTACGAGCCACAGATCCGAGGACACCTAAAGTTGTCGCAACACCATTACATCCACCTTCCATCGCAAGTTTGATGATATTTTCGCCATCAAAGTAAATTGGGTTTTTGGCAAAAGAAGCTCCTGCAGAGTGTTCGATCCCTTGGTCTACTGGAAGGATGGATACATACCCTGTTCCGCCAAGTCGGCCGTGGCCAAGTAAAGATTGAATGCTTTTGAGAACAGGGATAGACCTGTCTGTGGGTGCAAAAATTCTGTCTACCCAGTCGCTACCAGGTACGTGAATGAGTTCTTTTGCTATTTTTGGTGATTTGAATCCAAGGAGGGATTCCGCGTCGTTTCCAAGATGTTTCGAGATTTCGTCGAAGTTCAAAGTTGTTCTCCTTAAAAATAAATTCTCGGGTTCACCCAATGTGACAACATCTTTTTTTGCTCGTCGTCTTTCCCCTCACCCTTATCTTGATTTAAGTGGCAAAATTGAGAGGATCTGCGCAATTTCGAATGTTTTTTTCCCTAGCATGGCTTACCCTCACACTCTCACTTGGAGTCTGGTGGTGGATTTTAGGGTTTCGCCAAGCAAAAACCATATCGGAAATTTCACTTAGTTCAGAAAGGCAATGGGAACTAAACCGAGTCAATCGGATGTTACAATTGGAAGGATCATTTTTCCTTTCGATGTTAACACTTGGTGGTGTGACACTCGCAGTTTTGTCTTATCGGGACCACAAACGTTCCAAACTCATCGCTGACTTTTTTTCCACTGTCACACATGAAATGAAAACCCCAATTGCCAGCTTACAACTGCAAATCGAAGTTTTATTAGAAGATACCAAAAACCCAGAACTCAAACGAAAACTAACAAAAATTTGGAAAGAAAACCAAAGGATTGAATCCCAAATGGGAAACGCTTTTTACTTAGCAAGTCTTATGCAAGGGGAAGCTTTATATTTAGAAACATTAACCTTACAAGAATTAAAGGATTCGTATTCACATCATGAACCTGATCTCGTCTGGGACGTATCCATTGCTCTTACAAAAAAAGTCCATATCGATAAAAAGGCTTTTTTTGCCATGTTAAAGAATCTATCTGATAATGCAAAACGACATGGAAAAGCAAGTGTTATCAAACTCATTGTAAAAGGTGATAAAAACAAAATTTGTTTTATCATGGAGGACAATGGTTCTGGTTTTTTGGGGAATAAAAAATTTCTCACTCAACCCTTCCTACGCCATTCGAAAACAAGTGGCAGTGGGATTGGACTTTATATCGTCAAAAAATTAATGGAAAAAATGAAAGGAAATCTGGAATTTCCGGACAGTCCGTACGGATTTTTGGTCAAACTTTGCCTAAACGAGGTCGAATGAAACCTAGAATTTTACTTGTTGAAGACGATGAAGGACTTGGTGAAACCTTAAAGGAAAGGTTAGAACAAGATAAATACCAAGTCAAATGGGCTAAAACCATTTCAGAAGCAGAAGCACTATATATACCAAATTCTTTTGATGTGGTTGTCTTAGATTTACGACTACCAGATGGGAATGGATTTGATTTGGCTGAGAATATGGTGAAAAAAGAAAAGGACTTACCTTTTTTATTTCTAACCGCCCAAGCGGGGGCTCAGGAACGGCTTCGAGGATTTGAACTGGGAGCTGCTGAGTTTATCCCAAAACCGTTCCATTTGAAAGAATTTCTCATCCGCTTGGAAAGAGTGGTTTCCCTCACCCGCCCCCACTTTGGTCAAAAATGGCAGATGGGAACAAAAGAAATCCATTTAGATTCTTTTTTAGTAAAACATGCTGATGGACAAACAAGCCTTCTTTCCAAACGGGACTGTTCACTCCTCGCTTTACTATTGACTGACCCTTCCAAAGTATTCAGTCGCTCTGAAATCCTAGATGTTATCGTTGGGGAAGATAGTTTTCCCACAGAACGTACGATCGACAACGCGATTGTAAGGTTACGAGATGCCTTAGGAGAAGAGTCAATCCGAAATGTCAGGGGTGTAGGTTACCAATGGATGGCTGAAGTAATTCCACTGAAATAACCGACTTCGTCCTTATGGAAAAGGACAAATCCTCCGATATTTTGAGAAATGAAGCGGGGATTGTATTTCAGTATTTTTCTTTTGGTTTCCTTATTTTCCCTTTCATTAGGTGCCTGGGAAACTGACATCGATTATAATTACGAATACCAAAAAAACGGTCCCTATACAAAATTTTCCGATTGGGTTCCTTATAAATTACACAAATGGGAACCAAAATACCTAGAAGATTTTTACGAATTGTACAATCTCAAACAACATTACAACGACAACGAACTTCGTAAAAATATCTATTGGTTAAAAATTGCACTAGGCAAACGGTTCCGTCACCCAAAACACGCATTATGCGAAACAAAAACAGAACAGGAATACTACAAATACCGTAACCTCATGTTTATGCATATCAATATCCAAATCATGCGATCTTATATGCGACTTGGTTCCAAATTTGACAAACGACATGTGTATTTTTACAACTTAGATTTTGCACATGAACTAAAAGAAAGTTTTGGAGTAGCTGAAAGTTTTTACAAAGAAGCCATCCCCTATTGGGAAAAAGCCAAAGAATATGCTGACAAAGCAAATGAAATTCCTGTTGATTTGGATCTCGGTACAATTGAAACAGAACGATATGAAATTGTAACAGGAAAATTGGATTTTGGACATATCATTGAAAATCACTTAGATCGTTTGGATGGGAAAAAGAAAATTGTTTCTGAATATTTGGCAAAATATCCTGAAGCCGATGCCAAAGCACTCGATCTTATTGATCGTTCCAATTAAAATTCTAAAAATAATACTGCAATATCATCGTGGATGATACGTTCCTTTTCCACAAGGCAATTGGCGATCATGTTTTTGATGAGACTATACGTATCATCAGATACTGAAATCATTTCAGAGAGTTCTTGTAAAAAAACATCAAGCCCAATGTAACCACCTGTTTCTTCTTCCAATTCATAAATACCATCTGAGTATAAAAGTAATCTATCACCTTTCTCAAAAGTTTTTGAAATGTTTTTCCCTTTCCATTCATCAAGTAAAAGGATTGGATACATCTCATCTTTTACAAATTTCATCACACGGTCTTTTTGGTTCCAAAACACTATGGGAGGATGCCCCGCAAAACTAAACTCAATCCTTCTTTCCAATGGATAAATCCTCATCACACAGGCAGAGATATGGTGTTTAAAGATAATGGTTTTTAACTCCAGGTGCATTGCTTCCAAAATTGCCGATGGTGAAGATTCACTTAAGGAATGTTTTTTAAAAGATACTGCAGCAATCCCAGAGACTAAGGCAGACGAGATCCCATGTCCGGAAATATCTCCAAAAAATATATCAATACAATCTGGTTTTGGTTTTTCATATAAAATTAAATCTCCCCCAATTTCGTCATAAGGCAAAAATCGGGACTCAATTTTGATATTGGGAATGGTACCAAAATCTTTTGCAACCCATGCTTCTTGTGTGAGTTTGGCTAAGGCCAAATCTTCCTTCACATCAGAGTAAAACCGTTGTAAGATTTTTTCTTTTTTCATCAGTTTGATTTCGTTTTTCGCACGAACTAAACCTTGGGAAACAAAACCAGCAACCAAACCTAACATCTGTTTTATTTCATCAGTCCAGTCACCGAGTTTTTGGTAGGTTGTGACTCCAAGGATTCCAATCAAATTTCCTTCATCACGTAATCCTATTACCAATATGGAACGAACTTCCGCAGATTTGAATAATTGTAAATGCCAAGGTTCGTCTTTTAAAGCAGTTGTATCTGGAATATAAATCACTCCGTCCCCAGCAAGGACACCTAGACGTTCTGGGTTCATCTTTGCTATTGGAAGTTTTGTACCAGCCTCAAACAATGAAGGAATGCCATCTAACAACCATTCGTGGCTCACTGATAAAAATTGTTTATCTGAAGAAATCTCAGCCACAAAAACTCTATCTGCTTTTGAATATTTCCCCAATTCTTCCAATGCAAATTGAATGGCATCGGAAACAAATTCTGCCTTTGTATGGACAAACATCTTTGAAATTTCAGTTACAATTTGAGAGAACTGCAATAGTCCCGCGAGTTTTGATTCTGATTCGCGGATATTGGAAATTTCAATTTGTTGGCCCCAAATGCGGACCAGGTGGCCATCTACAACTTGGCCGTGGGAATTGATGAGAAACACTCTAGGTAAAATAGATGTGGTTTGGGTGTATTCAAAATCTTCCAATTGGTAAGAACTTTCAATGAATTTGCGAAGTAGGTAAATACTCTTTAAGGTAACAATTTCTTTCAGAAACTTTCCACTGACATCCTCTAGGTGGTTAAACCCATACAATTTGACCATTGCCAAATTACATTCCTTCACGATGGAATGATTCCAAATGTATTCCATTTGTTCTTCGAAAGGGAGGGAAATGGGCATGGGAATGTCCAATTCATAACACCAAATGGCGTCTTTTGACAAATGGATAAAACTCTCCAAGTGTTGGAAACGACCAAAATCGGGTTTACGAGAGCTCATCGTCCTCTACAGTTTCTTTTGTTCCGCTCATTGCCACAAAAAAAACATACTTTCAAGGGAATTTGAAAAATTTTAAATTTTGAACAAAAAAAATCCTGATTCCATTGACCAAGAAGGGGTCATTTCCTAAAATACATTGGAATGGCGGAGGCTTAAAGAACGCAGAATATGGTCGTTTTTTAAGCATTTATCCTTTTAAATATGCAATCCGTTTCGTGTTTAAGCACTAGTTTCAAAACAATTTGCTTAGAAACTCCACGAAACCCTTATATTTCGGTCGAAATGCCTTGGTATAAATCTTGCATTTAAAATGGTAACAGATTACAACAATCAGACCGACCTCTGAACGAAGGAGAATCAAATGCAGTTCGCAACCCCAAAATTTACTTCTGGAAAAGAAGTGGTTGAGTATGCCAAAAAAAATGGAGTCCTTTTCTATGACTTCCGATTTACGGATATCAAAGGAATGTGGCACCACGTATCGTATTATGTGAATTCCGTAAATGAAGATACATTCAAAGGAATTCCTTTTGATGGATCTTCGATTGCTCGTTGGCAGCCAATCAATGCTTCCGATATGCAATTACATCCAGAAATTTCTACGGCATTTTTAGATCCGTTCACAGCAGACAAAACAATTGTTATGTTTTGCGATGTTTGGGATATCTATAAAAACCAATACTATGACAAATGCCCACGATCCATTGCAAAAAAAGCATTAGAGTTCATGAACAAATCAGGAATTGCAGATACTGCATACTTTGGTCCTGAAAATGAATTTTTTGTTTTTGATAGTTTAAAAGTTCGTGATGAAATCAACTGCCAATACTACGAGTTGGATTCAAACGAAGGGATCTGGAACACACATTCTGAAATTCCTGGCTCAAACAACACAGGAAAAATCAATTTCAATTCTGGACACCGTCCTGGAACAAAAGGTGGTTACTTCCCAGTAGCACCAATTGACTCTCAAGTGGACCTTCGCGCTGAATTTGTAAAGACTCTAGAAGCAATTGGAATGGAAACATTTGTGGTCCACCACGAAGTTGCCCAAGCACAAGGTGAGATCGGAGTTAAATTTGGAACACTCATTGAGGCTGCTGATAACGTTCAAAAGTTAAAATACATCGTTAAGATGGTTGCTCATAAACACGGAAAAACTGCTACCTTCATGCCAAAACCACTGTTTGGTGATAATGGTAACGGTATGCACGTTCACATCTCTCTTTGGAAAGGTGGAAAAAACCTTTTTGCCGGAGACAAATACCAAGGTCTTTCTGACTTCGCATTCAATTATGTTGGTGGAGTCTTAAAATATGCGAGAGCATGTGCTGCGTTTACAAATGCATCTACTAACTCTTACAAACGACTTATCCCTGGATTTGAAGCACCTTCGATTTTAGCTTATTCTGCACAAAACCGTTCTGCATCTTGCCGTATTCCATTTGTGAGCGGTGAAAAAGCAAAACGTGTGGAATTCCGATTCCCAGATTCAACAGCTAACCCATATTTGGCGTTTGCTTCACTTCTTATGGCAGGTATGGCTGGAGTTACAGAAAAAATCGATCCAGGTCCTGCACGTGAAGAAGATTTATTTGAACTATCTTTGGATGAAATCCGTGAAAAAGGAATCCGCCAAATGCCTCACACACTTCGTGAAGCTATGGAAGAGATGCTTGCTCAACGAGAAATTTTCAAACAAGGAGATGTGTTTACAGAAAACTTCTTACAAACTTACCAACACTATAAGTTTGAAACAGAAATTTGGCCATGGGAAGGTCGCCCTCACCCATACGAATTCCTTACAACTTACTCTTGCTAAGAGAAAAGGCCCCGGAAACCCCGGGGCTTTTTTTTGTTTACCATTCCCTATCCATTCAAAAAATGACAAAAGAACTAAAGATTTAGTTCAACCAAACGATCTAAGGTTATAGGGCGAGGTAGCTCAGATGGTTAGAGCACAGGATTCATAACCCTGAGGTCACGGGTTCGACTCCCGTCTTCGCTACCAAAGATCGAGAGGACAAGGTATGAAAAAAACAAACCGTTTGTTTTCAATTTTGGCTCTAGTGTTATTCACTGGATCCATCCAAGCAGCAGATTTTCCTAAGTGTAAAGAAGCTTGTGATAAGTTTTACAATTGTTCGGTCCAAGTGAATCCGAATGCAACAGAAGAACAAAAATCAACTCTCCGTAGAGGTTGTGAGTTCAATTGTAACCGACACAAATACTACAACAAAATCGCAAGTTGCCTCACAGCTGGTGACAGTTGTAAAGCTTTCTCCACTTGCATCATGAAAGAGATGCAAGCAAACAAATAGAATTTCCGTAGTTTTTTACGTCAGATTCGAATCAAAAGAAAAAACCTAGGGGATTACTCTCCTAGGTTTTTCTATTCTCAGACCAATTCCAAGGTTTTTATCCCAGCGGGAGTTCTTTTTTAGAACTGATCTGTTCTTAATTTTCTGTTCCTGTCTTTTGGGTAATTTGTTTCGAGAAAGATTTTGCTTCATCCAATCGTAACGAAAGGATCTTAGAGATCCCCGGTTCTTCGTTCGTCACTCCAAAGATAGCATTGGCTCTTGAGATGGTGGATTGTGCGTGAGACACAACAATGAATTGGGTTTTGTCTTTGAATCTATCGAGGATTTGGCAAAATCTTAATTTGTTTGCTTCATCTAAGGCTGCATCAATCTCATCCAAAAAGCAGAATGGACTTGGCTTCACCATATATATTGCAAATAGAAGTGCAATTGCAGTAAGTGATTTTTCCCCACCAGATAACAAACGTAAGTTTTGAACATGTTTTCCTGGAGGTTCCGCCATAATTTCCACTCCAGAATTCAAAGAATCTTCTTTTTCTGTGAGTTCTAAAGTAGCACGACCTCCATTAAACAATGTGGAGAAAGTTTCTTGGAAATTTTCTTTGATCCTTTCAAAGGTCAATTGGAAGAGTTTTTCCGATTCTTCATTGATTCGTTTTAATACTTCTTCAATATCCTTTTTCGAACTTTCAATGTCTTGTTTTTGTTTTAGGTTGTGTTCGTAAATTTCTTTGATATTACGATACTCTTCAATGGCTAATGGGTTGATGGAACCAAGCAGTTGGATTTCGGATTTGGCAGAACGAAGTCGTCTTTCTTCCGCTTTTTGGTCGAGCTCAAAACCTCCCCTTTCTGTTTCTAATTCCGAATCGGTTAATGAGTAGTCGTTGTACAACTCTTCCACGAGGGAATCAATTTGCACTTTCAGTGCAGAACTGGTTCTTTCTTTTTCGGAAAGGAGTGGCAGTAGATTTTGAAATACTTCTTGGTTCTTTGAAATATTAGATTTGATTCCTGAAATTTCTTCGACTAAAGTTTGTAAGGTTTCTTTTTCGGATTCCAAAATACGGCTCATGGAAAGGAATTCTTGGTAGGCTTCTGCGATTTCTTTTTCCAAAAACTCAACCTCCTTTTCAAGTCCCTCTTTTTTCTCCCTGATGACAGATTCCTGTTCTTTAGCACTCAATATACGGTGTTGGATTTCTCCTATCCTTTCCTCAAGGACAGTAATTTCCTTTTGTTGGTTTTCCAAACGAGAATTGGATTCAAGGAGTTTTTTTTCTAATTCAACGATTTGGGTTCTCGTTTCTTCCCAACGATTTCTGAAAAGAATGATATTACTTTGGTTGTCTCGAATACCCCGTGTTAGGTTTTCGTTTTCTAAAATTAAATCTTCGATTTCTTGATCAATGGATTCTTTTTTCGATAAAATCCCATCTTTATCAAAAAGAAGATTTCTAAAATCATCTTCTTTTTTCAAAAAACCAATGAGTTTTTCTGAGTATAGGTCAAAGCGAATCCCTTTTAAGGATTCTTTTGCTTCGTCAAGATTGGATGATTCTAATTGGTGAAGAGCTGATTGTAATTTGGTTTGGAATTCGTTTGAGAGAGATACCAATTCCAATTTGTTTTGGTTTCGAAGTTCTTCCCCTTCTTTGGATTCTCTTTTTTTATTTTCTAATTCTTGGATGAGTTCAAGAATTACTGTTTTTTGTTTTTCGCGGAGGGTGATATGGCGTTTTTCATTTTCTCCAATGCGGGTTTCTTTTTCTTCGATTGCCTTTTCCTCTTCTTTGATGGAAAGTTCTAAGGAAACTCGTTTGGATTCTAATTCTGTGATTTCTTCTTGGAGGGTTGCTTGGATTTCCCTTTGGCGTTCGTTTTCGAGTTCAATCGCCTTTTTTTCAACTTCTAGTTTGATCGTTGCTTGGTTTTCCAATTCTAAGGAAGACTGAATTTCACCAATGCGTAATTCATATTCTTGGATGAAGGTTTTGTTTTTCGCGATTTTTTCTTTTTGGATTTGGCTTTTGGAAAGATGATCGAATAATTTTTTATCAATTTCAGCGATCTCTCTTTCTTTGGCTTCCTTTGTGGTTTCCTTTTCGGAGATCAAATTGGTTTCGTTTTGGATGAGGGATAAAATCGATTTGTTTTTTTCTCGGATCTCTAATAAATCTTCATCTGATTTTTTCATCCTACGTTTGAAGTCTCTTAGTTTGAGGTAACGTAAGTTTTTATCAGATTCATCTAAATCAGATTTGAGTTTGAAGTATTGTTCTGCTTTTTCGGATTGTTTTTCTTTGACTTCCAAATCCTTTTGCATGGAACTCATGATGTCATGGATGCGAAGTAGGTTTTGGTTTGTGTCTTCTAATTTTTTAGTCGCTTCTTTTCGGTCTAATTTAAAACGACTTACCCCAGCCGCTTCTTCAAAGATGGCACGCCTTTCTTCTGGTTTCGAATTGAGGATTTGGTCCACGCGACCTTGTTCTAAGATGCTATAACTGGATTTCCCAATCCCTGTATCGAGTAAGGTTTTTTCGATGTCCTTTCTTGTGGTGCGGATATCGTTTAAATAGTATTCGTTTTCGCCGTCAGGGTAAAGCCGACGTGTGATTTTGACAGATGGGTAATCGATATTAAAAAAACGGTCATCGTTGTCGAAGAGGATGGAAACTTCAGAAAACCCTGCAGCTCGCCTACTCTCTGTTCCATGGAAAATGACATCATCCATCTTTTCCCCGCGGAGTCCTTTGGCACTTTTTTCACCAAAAACCCATTTAACGGAATCGACAATATTTGATTTCCCAGAACCATTAGGTCCGACGACAGCGGTAAACCCTGGATCAAAATTGATCTCGGTCTCATCTGCAAATGTTTTGAATCCAACAATGTTTAGGCTTTTTAAATGCATATCTGTTTTGCCGTTTGATTTCCATGTTTCCCAGTTGACAGGCCTTGAGAGACATAAGAAAAAACCTTAGATAGTATTATGTCCCAAATGATCGATCCGATTTCCAGTGAAATTTTTGAAAGGAAGCCATACTTACAAAATTATTTCAAAAACTTCCACTCTGATCACCAGTGGGAATTGGTCCCGGCAAAGAAAGATGGAGAATATTATGTCTCATTAGATGGAAATCCACTCTCTTCTTCCTTCTCTCCCCTAACACAGGCTATCCGACTTTTGGAAACCTATTCATTAAAACCAACGGATGTGGTGATTTTATTTGGACTTGGGAACCCGCACCTCCTAACAAGTGTCAGTGAAAAATTAAACCCGGGTCAAATATTAATTTTAGTGGGTGAAGAGGAAACCCTTGTCCCTATTTTATGGGATAACATTCTCAAACCCATTTTACAAATACCGGGAAGGCATTTGTTTTCGGGAGAACTCTTTTACCCTTTATTCTTCAATTATTTAGAATCCCTTCCCATCGAACGAGTGAGTGGACTCAAAATCCTTCGGAATCCCACAGACACAAACCGTAATCCCATTTACAAAGAATTAGAAGAGAAAACCCAAACTGTTTTTTCTGCCAAGATGAGTGACCTACTCACCAAGTTTGAGTTTGAAAGGTTATGGATTAAAAATAGTGTATTCAATCTTGTTCACGCAGAAAAATCTCCTCCTGTCAAATACCCTATCTCCAAACTTCGAGACAAATTCAAAGGACTCACCGCCGTACTCGTGTCAGCTGGTCCCAGTTTAAGAAAGAACTTATCTTGGTTACAGGAAGTACGAGACAAAGTTTTTATTTTTTCTTGTGATACTTCTCTCAAAGTTCTCATCAAAGCTGGCATCCAAGCAGATGGAGTGGTCACACTCGATGCCCAAACAAATTCCTTTTTTCATTTTATGGGTGAATCACTCGCCGATATCCCACTTTTTGCTGACCTAGTGAGTTCCCCGACACTTCTGCGGGAACCAATGTTCCAAACTGTAGTTCATTCCGTCACTGCCAAATACCAAGTCGATGCGGAAGGGACACTCGTAAGGGAAGTCACAGCTGGTGGGGAACTTGCTGAACATGCCTTCCAAGATGTAGGCGATATTCAATCAGGTGGGTCTGTGGCCACAACTGCCTTTGATATGTTGCGTTTTATGGGTATTGAGACAGTTTACTTTTTAGGACAAGACCTTGCTTATTCCGGAAGGGAGATCCATTCCACAGGCACACATCATAATGAAAAATGGTTAACACAAGTCAGTCGAAAGAATAGTCTTGAACGGATCAATGAAGTGATCATCCGCAAACGTGAAACCCGTTTTGTTCCCTCTTGTAATGGAGGTGAAGTGTTAACAGATTATGTTCTGGATTTATACCGGCACTGGTTTGAAGAGTCTGCTACAAGTGTGAAAGAAATGTCCCTCTGGAATGTGAACGAAGACGGGGCAAAAATGGAAGGGATCCCCTCCCTTTCTCCCAAGGCTGCTAAAGACAAGTTAAACTTGATTCCAAATCATCATTACCCATGGCGAAAGTTTCCCATTTGGTCGGGAAAAGAAACGAAAGAGAATAGGATACCCGAAAGAAGGAAAGAAAAAGGACAAAATCAAAACAATTCATCGTTTCCAAAAGGAAACAAACCGAAAAATCAAAACTCACAGGAAATGACTTCGCAAAGAACCATTTCCAACAGTGGCGAAGCTCTTTTCCAAAAGATACACACTGATCTATCTTTTATCGAATCCAAACTGAATTCATTTGAAAGTGAATCTCCTGAATCGTCCTTCCAAGATTCTGAAATTTGGATTTGGATGCAAAGTGAATCTTACTTACGTAGGCTCATTCGTAAAACTGAGATTTATCTATTACGCCACAGAGATTTGGATTCCAAACGTAAAAACCAAATTATGATCCAGTCCATTCGAAAGGAAATCCGTTATTTAAAACGAAGTCTTTATCCAATGATGGATTCATTTCCTGAAAAAGGATGAAAGACTGCATTGTCTTCAAACTCAGGAAAATAATCGAAAAATAGTTTTTGAGAAACAACTCGGTATGCAAATGGATTTTTTTCCGCATAACCTTCTGTATGCGGAAGAGCAGGCAATTGGTGGAAATTAATCCTTTCTTCGAAGTTGATAAAATCGCGCCGAGTGAGTTCTGGACGGAGTTCAAGAACGGTTTCTTTTAATAAATTCCAATCCAGTTTGAAACTCATACGAGCTCCACGAAAAGCGGGCGAACGTTCGAGTAAATTGACAATCCGTTTTACGGGGCAATCCGTATGGTAATATTTGGTGAGATAAACTTTGACATACCTTGCCGCAAGACCCACTGGTTCCCAAACAAACTCTGATTCTACGTTCTTTGCTTCTTCTTTTTTGATTTCACTGAGGACTAAGTGGAGTTCAGGGATGGAAAGTTTTCCTGTCATAAGGAGTGTGGACTCTTCCATTCCAAACTCTCCATAATACAACCATTTGTAGAAGTCTTGGATTTCCGCTTCTGGGTGGTCTTCTACAAACTTTGTGATAAGAAAGAGTTTTTCTTTCTGCGTGAGTGTGGATTCCCGTTCATTTTGCATCTTGGGAAGCTCGCAGTTCCTTTCCGGAAACGAGACGTCTGATATTTTCCCGATGGGAATAAGTGATGAGAAAAAAAGTAGCCACTAACACAAAAAAGATGATCGGTTGGTAGTCAGCACTATGTAATACTTTAGAAGAACCAAAATACCAAAGGGGCATGGAAAGAGTTCCGATGATAGACCCAAGGGAAACAAATCCAGAGATTTTATAAACGATAAAAAAGATCAGAAGAGCACAAAGTGTCACAATGGGGACAAGAGTCATATACACCCCAAGAGCCGTTGCGACACCTTTCCCACCTCGAAAGTGAAGAAAAGGAGTGAAGGTGTGTCCCAGGATGGCGACAGACCCAAGTAGGATTTCCGTTGTTGTGAGGGAATAAGGGGAATCAATATAAGAGGCTGAGATGACAGGGATGGCACCTTTGAGAGCATCAAGAAGAAGGGCTAAAAATCCATACTTCCAACCAATCACTCGACCTACGTTTGTGGCGCCGATATTACGGCTACCGTGCTCACGGATGTCAATCCCTCGCACTTGTTTGGCTAGGATAAACCCAACCGGAATGCCACCAAAAAGGTAACTGAATAGGATCGCGGCAAGAATCATTCCCTGCCCTCCTTTCCTTCGTTTCTGTTCCGGAGTTCGATTTCAACAGCTAGGCCATCGAGTCCAAATTCCTTTACAATACTCTTTCGGTAAAAACTCAAAATATTTGAGGGAAAGAGTTTCGTGTCATTCACGAAGAACAATATTTTAAAAGGGATCTGCGAGACCTGAGTGGCGTAATACACCTTCGGAGGTCGGTTCGATGCCTTCTGAACCTTATTTTTTCCCCCCCACTTGCTTAACCAGTCATTTAATTGCCGGGTCGTGAGCTTTTTTTGGGACTTTTCATAGAGGGAAACCACTTCTTCTAAGAGTTTGTGGGTACGGAGTTTTTCCTTAGCAGAAAGAGAGAGGAGCGGGCGTTCTTTGAGAATGGAAAGTTTTCCTTCCATTCGGTCTTTGTAGTGTTTCCAAGAATTGGATTCTTTTTCGGGAACCAAATCCCATTTGTTCACAGCGACAATCATCGGTTTACCCAGTTCTTGGATTTCGCCGAAGATTTTTTTATCAAATTCACCTAGGCCTTTCATGGCATCGACAAGTAGCACAACAACATCTGCTTCCCCTAAACTATGTAAGGTGCGTTTGTAAGAATAAAATTCTAAACTTTCGCCTGTTTTGGATTTCCTTCGTATGCCTGCTGTATCGATGATTTCCAATTTATGGTTTTGGAAGTAAAACTGATCAGAAACAGAATCCCGTGTCGTACCAGGGACTTCACTTACAACCGCACGTTTGTAACCGAGGAAGGTATTGAGAAGTGACGACTTACCTGAGTTTGGTTTTCCGATGATGGCAATTTTACAATAAGGGTCTTCTTGGGTTTTGATTTTATCCGGAAGGAAAAAATTAATCTTTTGGTAAAGGAGGTCAAAATTCCTTCGCCCAAGGGCAGAGATAGGAAGAAGTTCGTTTAATCCCAGTTTGTAAAATGGTTCCAGATCGTATTCGTCTTGTTCTGTATCCACTTTATTAATAAGAGTAAGAACACTTTTTTCTTTCAGGACTTCATCTTTTTTTAAAAGATCAATGAGTTTGTGATCATACTTTCGTAAGTCTTTATGATCGATGACATGTAAAATCAAATCGGAATTGCGTAGGTGTTCAAAAGCGATCTCAATGATTTCTTTTGAGATTTCATCGATGTTTTCAATGTCAAGCCCTGGTGTGTCTGACAAAGTGAACGGAATTTTAAATTCAGAACGTTCAACAGTTTTTTGTAATACATCGCGTGTCACACCCGCTGTATTTTCCGTGATGGCACTTTGTGCTCGGAGGATGGCATTGAATAATGTGGATTTTCCCACATTTTGTCTACCAACAATGGTGACGACGGGAAGTCCCTTCATTTGCGTAAGTGTTCCTTCATGGCTCTTTCCATATCGATTTTAGCTTCCTTTTTTTGGATATCGTCACGTTTGTCGTATAATTTTTTAGGTTTGGCTAAAGCGACGTCAATCTTCACCAAACGGTTGTTCTTAAAGAAACAACGAGTGGCAACAAGCACAAGCCCCTTCTCTTTGATGGAACGGTCAATTTTCTCAATTTCTTTTGCTTTCAGGAGGAGTTTTCGTGGACGAATCTCCGGGTGGTTCGCATAACCCCCGTTTTTGTAAGGAGGGATTTGAAAGTTTTCTAAAAATACTTCCCCATTCCTTACCTTGGCAAAACAATCCGTAAGGTTTCCCTTTTTTTCCCTGAGGGATTTTACTTCAGACCCAGTGAGTACAACACCAGCTTCGAACGAATCTAGGAGTTCGAAATTGAACTTTGCCTTTTTATTGATTAAAGGATCGGTTCCGCGTGGTTTATCGTCTTTTTTGGTTTTGCCCATAGTGATTATTGTCTTAAGGAATGGTGGATTTGCACAAGCCTTGCAATTTCTGCCCCAATCAGATTTGGCATCGAATAAAAATTGTCAGCCGTGATCTGGAGCGAGTCGTGGAACACATGTTCTGCAATGTAACGAGAACCAAGTCCTACCCCTAAAAATACATAATTTTTCTCTTCGTTTTTCAGTACAGCTTCTTTCATCTTTCTCGTGTCAAAAGAAGCAAGTTCATCCTCGATATAAGTCTTTGCCCGCTGGCCACGGAAGTCAGAAAGGATGACTATGATTTTGGTTTGGGCATCTGGCGAAAAGTACCTTTCACAATTGGAAAGGACCTGGAATTCAGGGATACTGTCCCCTTGCCAATTTTTACAAAGGGCACTGAATACTTCCTCTTCCTTCTCAGAAGTGTAGTCTTCTTCTGCTGATTTGAGATTAAAAATATCCACAGTGTCTTTGGAGTTTTTGATATCACAGAAAGTATGGACACTCGTTTTGATATCATGTTCGTTTAGGATATGCAAACTCACAAGAAGGGCCGATAACATCGCAATCGAATACTCAAAGTTAAAAATCCTTCTGCATTTGGAAACAAGGAAGGTAACTTCTACTCCTTTGAGTTTTTCATCATTTTTTTCAATAGTAGTTTTATCGAAGATTTTAGTATCACCCCTTCCACTTTTGTAAGAGATGTATTTGCGTGCGTCTACCCTTGAGCCTTCGTTTTTGTACATGCGGTGGATGTCAATTTCAGGATCAAAGAGTTGCTCTAAGTTGAGTTCGACTTCTTCGAGTTCTTTTCCGAATACCGATTTGAACTCTTCGAGACCCACCATAATGGAATAGTCCCAAAGCAGACGGCGTTTTTTTAAGAATTGTTTGTAGAGTTCTTCGGTGCGGTAACCCCAAGCACCACCACCACCTTGTGGTTCCCCTTGGCCTTGGTTCCCTTGTGTGTCTTCCCCATACCAGGCATCAGCACCTTCTTTGATTTTACCACCAGTTTCGGGGGTATTGATCTCAATCCCCCGTTTTGTTTCCTCACCTGAGTTTAATTTTTTGGCTACTCCTGTGATGGGGTCTCTTTGGTGGAGCTCAGGGTCCCACCAATTTTTACGATTTAGTCCTGACTCAACCGTAAATGTTTTTTTTTTCTCTTCGATTTCCTCGAAGAGTGTTGAGACCACTTCCACACCTGAAAGATAACCCTCTAACAGGCGCTCTAGTTCCTTTCGTTCTTTTGGATCGGCAATTTGATTGGTGTAATAAATTTTTCCGCCCCGAATCGCAATGTCTTTTACATCGGTTTGGTTGTAACGATAGATATGGTTTTTCCATTTGAGAAGGTTTGCGATCCCAAAGCGGTATGGCATTAGGTTTGCCGAACCAATCGTCCGTTTATCTGAAAGCTCTTTTGCTTTGAGGTGGAACCTTGCAAGGGATCTTGGCAACACACCTTCTGGTAAAAAGAATTCCAAAATTTCTTCCAGGACTTTTACATCTTCGAGTTCAGGGAATAAAATCGGAGTAAAACGGTTACGGAAGGCACGGGAAATCGTTGTCACAGACTTGGATGCACGAAAAGACTTCATCCCAAAAACTACAGATGTTTCTGTCAGTTTGACAGGAAGGTATTCTCCTGACTCAGGTGGGAGTGTGAGGGACCTTGCATCATCGGTTAACATATTCATTTTTTCAACAAGTTCTGCCCCTGCCGATTCAAGTCCCGAGATAAGGATGATATGCCCTTTTCGAATGGCACGCGTTAGTGGTCCGTCTACCCAAGTGACACTTTCAATATTTCCTTCTTCTGTTGGTTTTAAGGCACCCACCACATCAGAAGTATGCATCCCTTTGGATAACATCACAGATTCAATTTGGATGCCTGTGAGTTCTGTAAAGAGTGGTAAAAATTCTTGTGGGTCCTGGTCTTCTCGGTATTCGATGAGAATGTTTTCTTTTGCTTGGATGGCCGTAAACACTTGGTCTAGGAAATGCAGGATGGGTTCTGGTGTTGGATACTTGGAAAGTAGGGAGATTGTTTTTGTTTCGTCCCAAGTTTTGATTTCTTTGTCATTCCAGAAGATGGTAGAACTTTGTACATACCCTTTTGTTGGAACAAGGTTCACCGAACCACCAAACTCCGATTCAATGAGTTCTTTTTGTTTTTCACGATCTTCTTTTTTGCGAAAAGGTTCTTCAAAAAGATACAAGGCTTCGCGAACCGAAACCGATTTGTCTTTGGCACCAAATAACACCAAACGGTTACAATACTTTTGTAAGGTACGTAAATTAAAATGGTATTTTTCTAAATCTCCTTTGCCAATCTCACCCGACTTAATTCGTTTTTCGGATTCGATACTGATGCGTATGATTTGTTTTAAGACATCTTCCGATAACATGGGATAAAGTTTTTTTAAGATAAAAAACATCTCATCGGGAGTGTACGGGTCTACATAAACAACGGCAAAATGTTTGGTGATATCAAACGGCAAAGGTTTACGACCTTCAAACCCTTCACTTGGGTTTTGGGTTCCGATAAACCAAAAACCCGTTTTACCTTTCACTCGTTCCCCACTTCCTTCGAGTAAGTCGAGGTAATTGGATTCATATACGGAAGAAAATCGTTTGATGATGTTTGGTGCACAGAGGTTCATCTCATCGGCCACAAAACTAAGTCCTTCGGACAATGCATTGGTAAGTGGACCGTTCGACCAAGTGAATCCCTTCCCATCGAGAAGGATACGATACGAACCAATCAAATCTTCAGGGAGTGTATCCTCGTTAAAACTGAACCGCAGGGTTGGTTGGTTCCTAAGAGAGTTGATATAATAGATGAGTGCATTTTTTCCAACACCAGCGTCTCCCACGAGAAGGACAGGCATTCCTTCGAGCATGGGGTAAAGGATTTTTTGTAAGGTTTGTTTCACCGAGTCGGTTTCAACCAGGCTAGAAGGAAAAACGGGAAATTTTTCGGAGTGCGGAAGGACCGGTACTTTCACACCGGCGATGGTTACAAATTCCATATCCTTCAGATTTCTACTCAATTCCAGGGTGTAAACCAAATTCTATTGACCCGTACCTCCCCCAAAAACCATGATGATTCCATGGAATTTGCCAATAGAATGAATGGGATTGACTCCTCCCCCATCCGAAAAGCCTTCGAACTTGCAAGGAGCATCCAAAACCCGATCAATTTGAGTATCGGGCAACCCCACTTTCCTTGTCCACCTAACATCATCGAAGCGATGAACAAAGCTGCGATCGAAGGAAAAACTTCTTATACTCTCACAGCGGGAATTCCTGAATTAAAAACGGCCATGGCCGAAAAATACAGAAACCAAAACCATATAAAGTATGCGCATGAGGACAGAATCCTTGTGACATCGGGTATTTCATCTGCCCTCTTTTTATTATTCAACGCCCTTGTGAATGAAGGAGATGAGTGCCTTGTGGTCTCTCCTTATTTTTTAATGTATCCTGCTATGCTTAAGTTTTATGGAGGAAAGGTAGTACCTCTTTCCGAAAACTTTGAAGCAAAAGATCTAGAAACACTAAAAAATAGAAAGTTCAAACTCATTATATTTTCCAATCCCTCCAATCCAACTGGAAAGGTTTTGTCAAAAGAACAACTCCGTGCCCTTGCCAATTTAGCGGAAACCACGGGCGCATACCTCATTAGTGATGAAATTTATGAACTCTTCGATTATGATGGGAAGTTTTTTTCCATTGGAAGTGAGTATGAAAAAACCATCACCCTCACTGGATTTTCCAAAACATATAATATGACAGGCCTACGGCTTGCCACTATCCTTGCAGAAGACAAAGTGATCAAAGCTCTTACCACCTTACAACAGTATACTGTCGTATGTGCCCCATCCATCACACAGTGGGCAGGGATTGAAGCCTTAAAAACAGACATGACAACATACATCCAAGATTACAAAGAAAAACGTGATTTTGTGTATGAATCTCTTAAAGATTACTACCCCATCCAAAAATCGGGTGGTGCTTTTTATTCTTTTTTCCAAGTACCATGTGAAGATGAAGAATTCATCAAACGTGCTGTTAAAAAAGACTTAATCCTTGTTCCTGGTTTTATTTTTTGTGATTCCAAAAACTATGTCCGACTTTCTTTTGCCACCGAATGGGAAACACTGGGACGGGGAATGAAAGCTTTACAAGAACTATCAAAAGAAACTTAATACTTCAAAAGGTATGAGTGCAACTGTGGACTTTCTAGAAGATACAAATTGGTTTTTTCTTTGGAAACTCTCTACATATACAATTTTGTTTTTGTTTGGTGCTGCTCTTGCCAGTTTTTATACCACACTTGCAGATCGAATTTTATACTATTGTTATGAAAAAGGGAGAAAAGAATTCCAAGGAAAAAAACGTTGTTTTGTGATTTTCACAAAACCAAGCCACTGTCCAGAATGCAATTCAAGTATAAACAAACTCCATTTGGTTCCTATACTTGGTTGGTTTATGACAAAAGGAAAGTGTCATGTTTGTTTTGTAGAGATTGCAAAACTTTATCCCTTGTCCGAATTTTTATTTGGCATCATTGCAATTTTTGTATATTACGTTTCGGATTCACTTCTTGGAACTATTTTCATTCTATTTTTGTTTGGCCACCTCCTCATCTCGATGATCACAGATTCAAAAAAATTATCCCTGGATTATGAAAACCTACCTTTTATTTTGGGATTTGGTTGTTTGGCAAATTATCTTTTGTTTGAAGAGATCATGGGTCTTCCACAACTCTACGTGTATTTGGGTTTTTTGGTATTTTATCTTTCCATCTATCTATTGTTTCGTGGGGGGACTGGCCTTGGGGATGTACTTTTTTCACCAATGTTTGCGGCCATCGCAGGGAATCCCTTTTGGATGGTGTATCTGAATTCATCTTATGTTTTAGCAGTCATATTCAGTTTTTTCCTCCGAAAAAAAGGCGAACCATTGAAGGGAACCAAAGTTCCAATGGGTCTCTATTTTTCAATTGGACTCTTTTTTACTTTTTTTTTCAAACTCATCGTCCATTATTATGAATGGGAAGGATTTTAAGTTATATGGAAACAACGAATGACCTTGCGCATATGCGCCAAACTTACAAACGTTCAGTCCTATCAGAATCCACAGCAGGTACAGATCCTTTGGCACTTTTTTCCCTATGGTTTTCGGAAGCTAAAGAAGAAGGAGAACTGGAACCAAATGCCATGAGCCTTGCCACGGTAGATAAAAATGGTCAACCAAGCGTACGAATTGTACTGCTTAAGGGACTTATTCGAAATGAATTTCAATTTTTTACAAATTACCTTTCGGACAAAGCAAAAGACATAACGGAAAACAAAAATGTTGCACTCAATTTCTTTTGGCCAAAACTAGAAAGGCAAATCCGAATTGAAGGCAGTGCGAACCAAATTACAAAAGAAGAGTCAGAAAAATATTTTGCGATTCGCCCACGAGAGTCCCAAATTGGAGCCCATACATCAAACCAAAGTTCGGTGGTTCCTTCCAGAGAATATTTAGAGGAAAAGTTTACCACACTTACAAAAGAATGGGAAGGAAAAGAAATCCCGATGCCAGAGTTTTGGGGTGGGTATTCTGTATCCCCTACCAAAATCGAATTTTGGCAAGGAAGAGTGGGAAGATTACACGACCGGATTTTATTCGAAAAACAAAATTCGGAATGGGTTCGTTCAAGGTTATCCCCTTAAATCAAAAGATTACTTCCAAAACTTAACCATGAAGGTTAAGCAAATGCCCAAGTTTTGTTTTTTTGGTCTGCAGGTAACGAGAGTTTTCTTCTACAGGGTCTATTTCAATGGGAACCCTTTCGGTTACGTGCAAATTATACCCTTCTAGTCCCACAATCTTACGAGGGTTATTTGTAATGAGTTTCATTTGTTTTACCCCAATATCTCTTAAGATTTGGGCGCCAATTCCATACTCCCTAAGGTCAGGAGCAAATCCTAATTTTTCATTGGCTTCTACAGTATCAAGACCACCCTCTTGTAAGGAATAGGCTTTGAGTTTATTGATAATCCCAATCCCACGTCCTTCTTGCCTCATATAAAGTAATACACCTGTCCCTTCTTTTTCAATCATACGAAGGGCATTATGTAATTGGGGTCCACAATCACAACGTTGGGAAGAAAAAATATCTCCCGTCAAACACTCGCTATGCACTCGGACGAGAACTGGTTTCTCTGGATTAATTTCACCCTTAACAAGTGCCATGTGTATTTTATCATCAATTTGAGTGGAATACGCTTTGATTTTGAAATCACCAAACTCTGTTGGAAGGTTAGCTTCTACTTCCAAGTGAATGAGTTTTTCTTTATGACGACGGTATCGGATGAGGTCTTCAATTGTATAAATATTGAGTCCGTGAGTTTTCGCAAACTTTTCCAAATCAGGAATCCTTGCCATGGACCCATCATCATTCATAATTTCACAGATTACACCACTTGGATAAAGACCAGCTAACTTAGATAAGTCGACAGCTGCCTCTGTATGCCCTGCTCTTCGTAAAACTCCACCAGTCACCGCTTGTAAAGGGAACAAATGTCCTGGTCGCATCAAATCATCAGGTTTTGTATTTGGGTCGAGTAAAACTTCGACGGTTTTTGCTCTGTCGTGAGCTGAAATCCCTGTGCTTGTGCCAAACTTTGCATCGACTGATACAGTAAATGCGGTTCCATGTTTGTCACCGAGCGATAAGTCGTCTACCATCTTACCAAGTCCCAAACTTTGAAGTCTTTCTCTCTCCATCGGAACACAGATGAGGCCCCGTCCATGGGTTGCCATAAAATTGATTTTGTCTTTGTCTGCAAATTGGGAAGCGCAGACCAAATCACCTTCATTTTCTCTGTCTTCAGAATCGACGAGGATGATCATTTTACCTTGGCGGATTTCTTCGATTGCTTCTTCGATCGGACGTATCATAGGGAAAGGCCTCTATATACTAAAACTCTGAAAGCCGTTCCGAATTAAAGAAGATTCCCAAAGAAATTCATTGATTTTTCCTATTTCTTTTGTTCCAATGTTTCGGGTCGGAGGGATTTTTGGAACTTAAACTAAATACGACAGGAACGATCAAAACGATAGAAATCGCCGGAAAATTTGATATTGAATCGACTGAGGAATTTGAGTCGATTTTCAATAAATTGATCGAATCCAGTCCAAACGTTGTTTCCATCGAAATGAGTCGGCTTGATTATATTGATTCATCTGGGATCGGATCTCTCATCAAAAGCCTCAATTCCTTAAAAAACAAAAAGGGAAAACTCCTCCTTGTCGGAATGAAACCGATGATCCAAAACGTATTCAAATTAGCAAAACTCGATATGTTCTTTGAAATTATGAGTAGTTCTGATTTCCAATCCAAGTACGTGAATTCTGATTCAAGTGATTCCGATATTGACGACTTATTAAAAAGAAATTAAATTTTTTACGATTCTCCCCTCGCTTGTAAATAGTTTTCAATGTATTTGGCGAGGATATCAACTTCTACATTGAGGCGTCCGTCTACCTTCCAAGATTTTGCATTTGTTTTATGCATGGTTTCAGGGATGAGGATGAGTTGGATTGCCCCATCTTTCACATCAACTACTGTAAGGCTAATTCCATCTAAGGTAACAGATCCTTTTTTCACAAAAAATCTACGTAAATCTTTTGGGATTTCCACCCAAAACTCTTCTACTTCGTTTTCGATTTGTTTTCGGCTGATGATTTTTGCGACACCATCCACATGGCCTTGCACCATGTGACCACCAAACCTCTGCCCAAGTGCCATAGCTCGTTCTAAATTTACAACTGAACCTTCACCTAACCTAGACAAATTGGTTAACTCCAAAGATTTAAAAGATGCATAAAATTGGAATATATTTCCTAAATCTGAAAACTTAGTAACAGTCATACATGCCCCATTGATGGCAATGGAGTCACCAAGTTTCGTATCTGGATTTTCCCATTCGGTTTCAATTGTAAACTGAATCCCCGAGTCGATCGGTTCAATTTGAATTACTTTTCCGAGAGTTTCAACAAGGCCTGTAAACATAAACTAGATTCTCCTATTTGGTTTTCGTAATAGAATTGAATTGGATCCAATTGAAAATTCTGAGTGAATTGGTTCATTATGAAACAAAAATGGGATTCCATTGGGAATTGATTTTTCCAAATTTCGAATCTCCAAAATACAATCTTCGTCGGTGAGTTCATTCTCTAAAAAATTTGGGAAAAAACTTCCCGTCTCACATAACACTGTATTAATGCCAATTTTACCCAATGTTTGTAAGAACAAATTACCATCCGTTTTTTCTATTGGAAATACAGGATAGGAAGATAGGGTTTCGATTTTACCTTTAATTGGATCTGGTAAACCTTTTTTAACACCAACACCATTCTCGCTAGTAAGTAGAAAAAAAAGACAGAGTTTTTTACCATACTGTTTATTTAACTCCTCTTGTTTTTCCCAAAACGATTCACTGGGAAGGGTTCTTGAGTTTAACACGAATACTCGGTAGGGTTGGTATTTTTCTTCTTCCAACTGGTGTAAGGCAACTGTTTCCTTTGACCACTGACCTAGTGCGGAAAACAAATTAGTAGCCGCATCAAAAAAGGGAACAAGATCGGTGATTCGCTGACAACGACCCGACTTCTCTATCATAACATCCGTAATGCGAAAATTTAAAGAGGGTTCGTCGATTTGTATGGTGTTTGGTCCCACTGCCACAGCATCAAATTTTCCTCGTAACATTTGTAAAAAAAGATCTGTGTCTTCACCACTCACTTTTTCTTTTTTGAAGTCAGAACTTGTATAATTTCCTTCTTTGGAAGTTGCGGCTTTAATCCAAATCCATGGAGATCCTGTTTTGATTCGTTTGAGAAAACCTTGTAAATACGATAACGATGTATTCGCAAGAACTGGATCCAAACGAGGAGAAATCCCATTTTCCTTGTAAGCTGACCAGTCACCTGAGGCCACAAGTGGATTTGGGTCTTTCCAACCAATGAGTAGTTCTTTGGGTTTGTATGTGTACACCAAATCACGGCAAGGTGGTGTTTTTCCAAAATGTGTACACGGTTCGAGACTTACTGATAAAATAGAATTAGATGGGAGTGGACTTGGTTCGTGTTGGGTTTGTTTTTTTTCATATAGAGAAAAAAGTTCCCTTTCGGCATGGTTTCCTCCAAATTCCTTGGTATGTGCTTTTTCTAACACATCTCCATTTCCATTCGTTAAAACTGCTGATACAGGGGGGTTTCCACCGGTTTTGCCCATGGCAAGAAACCCGAGTAAGGAATGTAGAGAATAAAGTTCCTTCTTTTTCCCTACATCCATTTAATTTGGGTTAAGCGAATTTTTTCTTCCTGAGTTGGTCATAAATCTCAGATATAGGAGCCGCAATGTAAATGGAAGAATAAGTTCCAACAATCACACCAAAGAGTAAAATAAAAGCAAAGTCATACAACTCAGCTGCACCACCCACAATGATTGCCACAACAGATATCATGGTTGTAAATGAAGTGTTAATCGTTCTACCAAGTGTCTGTGTTATGGATACATTGATAATATTCGAAAGTGCAAGGTTGTCTTTTCCATGTGCATTTTCTCGAATACGGTCAAAAACCACAATTTTATCGTTAATAGAATAACCTAGTAAGGTAAGAAGTGCTGCAATGATCGGAACACTAGGTTTGATCTGCAAAAAACCAATGAGTGCAAGTGTCATCAAGATATCGTGTACAAGTGCGATCGCAGAAGCGAGAGCAAACTTAAACTGGGACCTGATACTCAAATACAAAAGGATGATGGCAAGTGTCGTCAAAAGTAAAGTGATCCCTACTTCTGTTAATTCTCCACCCACTACGGCTCCCACTTGGTCTGCAGAAAGCACTTTTTCTTTTGGAAGATTGAACTCAAAACGAAGGAGTTGTACAAATCTGTCAATCGCTGATGTGGAAGATTCCCGTCTGTCTTCAGGAATTTCTTTGTATAAACTTTCAATGGTATCAAGAGAACCAAGTCCGATGTCCAATTGGAAAATATTCTTTTCTTTTTCGAGTAAAATCACAACAGCTTCAATTTTTTTCGATTGGAAATAGGTTTCAAGATCGGTACGAGTTTTGTCTTTGGAAAGTTCGACAACTGTACGAAGACCCCCATTAAAATCAAGAGAGTGAGCAAACCCACCGTATTTCGAAAACGTTACCACAAATCCAAATACAATAGCTAAAAAAGAAAAACTAAGAGTGAAGTATTTATACTTAGTGAAATTGATATTACGCATGTTTACCCTCTTTTTTTCCAAAGAAAAAAGGCCTTAAGTTCAAATGATGGATTCCAAACCTGTTTACAGAAAGTTCCATAAACAATCGTGATAAAAATAAGGATGTGAATAGTGTCGTTACGATTCCCCAACAAAGTGTGATCGCAAAACCTTTGATTGGTCCATTACCTAAACGGATCATTAAAATCCCCGCAATAAGGGTTGTAACGTTTGCATCCATAATGGTCCAGAAGGCATTTTCAAAACCCCTCGTGACAGCAATGGACAATGCCCTTCCTTCTTCGATTTCTTCCCTAATCCTTTCATAGATAATTACGTTCGCATCAACCGCCATACCAGCAGTTAAAATAATCCCTGCAATCCCTGGAAGGGTAAGAGTAAAATCCATAAGTGTTAACAGAGCAGCAAGAATGACGATATTCACAAGAAGAGAAAGGTCTGCAATAAACCCACCTAACCTATAGTAGAAGATCATATAAACCATAACTAAGAAAAATCCAATCGCTACAGCTTTTACACCGACTTCTATGGATTCAATCCCAAGTGTAGGTCCAATAAAACGCATTTCCAAAACAGAGAGTGGAATCGGAAGTGCACCTTCAGAAATCACATTTGCCAATCGAATAGCTTCTTGTTCTGAAAAACTTCCAGAAATTTCAGCTCGCCCCCCCGCAATTGGATCATTGATCACAGGATTGGAGATCACTTTATCACCCCAAACAATTGCTAAGTTACGGCCTCGGTTTTCGGAAGTAAGATCAAAAAATTTCTCCGCACCACTGGGAGTTAAAGTAAAACTAACCATCCATCCATAGGAATTGGAATTATAAGATGGTTGGGCATTCGTCATATCATTCCCAGAAAGGGCAATTTTTCGTTCGAGAACCACAAAACTTCTAGGAAGTAGCGTTGACTTTGCTGAATTCCCACGAGCCCACATCGCATACACTTTGTAGTCTTTTGGGATATTGTATTTTTTTTCAAGCCCCGCTAAAAACTCATCTTGGGCTTTTTTCCCTGCTTTGTTTTTCACAAGTTCCTGGAAAAGAAAGATGTCAGTTTTTTCTCTTTGGCCAAGGTCCATCATCCTTCTCTCACTATCACCAATGATAGTTTTATAAGTAAAAGGATTTGGTTCTTCCAATCGGTATTCTACTGTTTCTGTATTTTGTAATATTTCTAAAATGGCTGCAGAATTGGATACACCAGGAAGGGAAACTTCAATTGCATCTTGTTCCTTCTGGATCCTCACCTGAGGTTCTGTTAGGTTTTGCGTAGTCAGACGATTGTCTATAATCATCTTCGCTTTTTCTAATTCGACAATTTTACGCATAGGAGAGAGGTCAAAACTGGATTCGATTTCAGAAAGTCGATTTTGTGCTTTTTCTTTCTCTTCCGGTTTTGTTGTTGGGTTGTTCAAAGTGAGATTTAATTCTGCAATTTCTTTGGCATATAAATCACGAAGTTTGTTAGTATAATCTTCAAAATCACCTTTTAAAACAACTCGCATTCCACCTTGTAAGTCGAGACCAAGTTTTATGGACAATGATTTGCCACCACGGATCATATTTTCGATCCAAGTAGGTTCCAATTTGTTTTTGGATTCATTGACTAAGTTTTGGTTTTCTTGTGAAATTTGGTTAATTTTAGCAGATGTGATAAAACGTCCTTTGATTATGTAAAAAGGATTTTCTCTCGGTGGCAAACTACCTTTAGGTTCGATTGTCCAGCCAGAATTTTTTCCATAATCTTTTTCCCAACGATCAAAGAGTCCACTAACAAGCGCTTTTTGATCTGCTTCTGGAAGTGAATATACATCTTCTCTCACAACCACGTTTAACGTTCGGTCGGCAAAGTTTGGAAACAAAATGGTAAAGGATACCACTAATATGAAAAATGGTAGAAGTAAGAGTCGATACGATTGCAAGTTAGTTTGCTCCTAAAAATTTTATCTTCGATAAGAACGACTGCTAGAACCTGGACGAGCGGATCTAAGTCTGTAAAAAGCAAAGAGGATGATGATTCCAAGGATCATCATTGCTTTTTTATATTTCGCAAAAAAATCAGATACACTAAAGAATGATTTTCCGGAATCTTTATTGATACTGGATTCCGAAGTGACTTTCCCTACTTCTGAATTTGTTATTTTTAATTCAGACGAAAATCCAGGAAGGCCAGAGGGTTCAACAGAAACTTGAGAGTCCATCCAATTTGCATTGTAAACAACCTCTTCTTCCTCAATCACTACTGGTTGTTTTTCAATAGGATTTAAGGATTTTTCTGTTACAACAGGATTTCCATTTTGGTTTGCCACCAAATTATTGTTTTGCGGAAGGTTCTCAGTGGTTAGTTGGTTTTGTTTTGATTTTTTTTTGGATTTTTTCTTCTTCCCCGTTGTAGTTCCAACCTGTGTCACAACCGTAGATTGTTTTTTAGTTGTGGTTTGAACCGTTTCTTCTTTGGGTTTAGTGGTGGTTTTTGGCTTATCATTCACCTTATCCAAAAAGTCCAAACCCTCTTGTGAAAAGAGGGATGTTGTAAGACTAAGAAGTATTAAAAGGGAGAAGAATGATTTCATCTTATGCTTTTTTCTTGAGGATGGCGCTCGTATCAAACGTCATATTTGTGTTAGCTGCCACATTCAAAACTACAGTTTCGTTATTGTCTTTGAACTCTACGATTTTTCCGTGAAGGCCACTGCTTGTCACAACTGTATCCCCTTTTTGAAGGTTCGTGATCATTTCTTTTCTTTTTTTCTCTTCTTTTTTGTTCGGAAGGATCACAAGAAAGTACATTGCGACGAGCATGATCGGAATGATGATTAGTGACTGAAGAGAAGACTTAGCTCCCTCTTCTTGGGCAAGGATTAGGATTTGTGATGTGAAAAATTCTAAATTGAGCATAGCTATTTATCCAATGTTTACAGGCCTTATCTTAAATTCAATGTTTCACGAGCGAATTGGAGAACTTTTTTCGATAATAACGCATCTTTGGCAATTTGGTATCCCGAGGGAATGTCTTTCACAATTCCCAGTAAAAATAAGGAAACACCAGCGTTCAGTGCAACCATTGCCGTTCCACCAGTAGACCCAATTGGATCTAAAACAGCGCGAAAGAGTGCCTCTGCCCCATCTTTGGAGGAAGAGAACACTGTATTTCGATCGAGTTCTTTTGTCTCTAACTGGAGTTCTTTCGGGTCAAAACTCATTTCTTTTGTGGACTTTCCATCAAAATAGGCAAAATCTGTCGGTTCAAAAATAGAAAATTCATCAAGTCCATCCTGAGAATGGCATACGAGGGCACCTTTTACACCTAGTTTGGCCAAAATCTCACACATAGGGAGGCAAAGTGATCTGTCATAAACGCCAACGATTTGGTGGGTTGGGGAAAATGGATTGGAAAGTGGACCAATCAAATTGAAAAAAGTCCGAAAACCGAGAGCTGCTCTCACAGGCCCTGCATATTTCATGGCTGGGTGCCAGGACGGTGCAAACAGAAACACAAACCCAGCGCGGATGAATTCGTTTTCACATTCTTCATGAGTTCGTTCCAAAGGATACCCAAGCCTCGAAAGGATATCGGAACTCCCAGATAACGAAGAAACAGAACGGTTTCCATGTTTTGCTACCTTTTGGCCAAGACTTGCAAGTGTCAGAGCGGAAAGTGTAGATACATTCAGTGTTCCCTTTCCATCACCTCCAGTCCCACAAGTGTCTAAAAAATCGAAACCAAAGGAAGTTTTAGGTTTGATGGCGTGGGAACGCATGGCACGAACAAAACCGTACAATTCGTCCGTTGTTTCCCCTTTCATTTTCATCGCAGTGAGAAACGATGCAAGGACAGGTTCTGTCACCTTTCCATCCATCACTTCATTTAAAAAGTACTCGGCATGGGTATCCACCAAATGGTGCCCAGACACCACTTGGCCAAGGATTTCTTTACTTGTAAGCGCGGTCATAAAATATCCTTTTTAGATTGGAAAAGGTTAACAATTGATAGTTGGTGAAAATATACCGTAGTCCAGAGATCACAGTGATAAAGGTGGTGAATAACATTCCAAAATAGGGAACAAACGAAGCAATCGAATCAAATATATCTTTCCAACTTACACTTTCAGAGGTTTTCACCATCGTATAAAACTCATTGGCATTTTGGGAAGCCACTTCAAAGGTCGAATACCCAGCGAGTTTTCCCATCGCATAAGTTTCGTTGATCATGGCACGGCGTTTGCCAGAGATGAGCATAAACACCACAAGGATGATGAGAATCGCTCCCATTTGGAAGGCAGTTTTGACCTTTCCCATCATAGTCGTGCGAAGGCTATTCCCCGAACGAACGGCAATATAACGAAGGAAGGTGATGAGCATATCTCGCCCTACAATGAGTACAACCATCCAAACTTCAATGGGTTCGTGGATGAATAAAAAGGTAACAAAACATCCAATGACTAAAAATTTATCAGCGAGTGGATCTAGGAATTTTCCAAACTCGGTTTGTTGGTTCCATTTTCTAGCAAGATACCCATCCACCAAGTCGGTTAGAGAAGCCAAAGCAAAAATGACAAAGGCAAAAATTTGGTATTCCCATTCCTTTTGGAATAAGGCAAAAATAAAAAACGGCAATGCCAGTACACGGAGTACGGTTAGTAAATTTGGGATATTGGCAATGGTTTTCCAATCTTCCACTAAACCACCCAAGTCCCTGACATATCGAGTTCATAAAAAGAATCCACTCTGACCTTGCCAAACTGCCCAACTTTTAGATTAGGTGTTTCTACATATACCACTTCATCAATCTCTGGTGCATCTTGGAGGCGACGAACGATTGCTCCTTCGTCTAACACTTCATCAACGACACATGGGTATATTTTTCCAATCCGGTTTTGGTGGATGGTCTTTAAGGTACCAAGGTAGGCTTCCCGCACAAGGTTCACACGGCGGGCAATTTCTTTGTCTTTGAGTTGTCCTTCCATGGTCGCCCCTTTGGTTCCGTCTTGGGGAGAATAAGGGAAAAGATTTACTTTTTCTGGTTTTACATCTTCCACAAAACGAATGATATCTTCTACGTCTTCCATGGTTTCCCCAGGAAACCCCAAAATAAAAGAAGTTCGGATTTCTAAATCAGGGCGGATGTCCCTTGCTTTTTGGAATAAGGATTTAAAGAATTCATAATCACCAGTGCGGTTCATGGATTTTAAAACTGATTTGGAAACATGTTGTAAGGGGCTTTCCAAATACGGTGCTATTTTAGGAATTTCTCTGTACAAATCGAGTAACTTTTCTGTTTTTTTATCTGGATACAGATAGAGGAGTCGTAAGATCTCAAGTCCCTCCACAGCTGCCACAGACCGAACCAAATCCATGAGTTTGTCTGTGTCTTTTCCATAAAAAACTGTGTCTTGGGAAACAAGGCAGATCTCTTTGGAACCAGCTTTTACTGCAAGCCTTGTTTG
The DNA here is from genome assembly GCF_040833965.1 of Leptospira sp. WS39.C2. Taxonomy (NCBI): domain Bacteria; kingdom Pseudomonadati; phylum Spirochaetota; class Leptospiria; order Leptospirales; family Leptospiraceae; genus Leptospira; species Leptospira iowaensis. The sequence goes on along the minus strand of NZ_CP162142.1, from coordinate 1,470,972 downwards.
TTCGAGGACATCTGTGATTTCTGTGTCTCTGTATTTCCCACGTAAATTGGGAATGATACAAAAATGGCAACCGCGGTTACAACCGTCAGAAATTTTTACATAGGAATAGGGTTTGGAATAGTTTTCGATGCCTTTCGATGTTTTGAGTCTTTCGAGAAGGTCTTCGTTGAATTCGGTTAGGTCTTTGAAATCAAGTGGAAAAGTAGTACGAAGGATCTCCCCAGCTTTGTCATACTTTCCTGTGCCGAAATGGAGGTCCACTTCGGGAAGGTCTGCTGAGATTTCTTTTCCCGCACGTTCTGCAAAACAGCCAACAACCACTAACTTCTGTTTGTTCTTTTTCTTAATATCGATGGAATCAAGAATGGTTTGGATGGTTTCTTTGGTGGCATCTTGGATAAACGTACACGTGTTCACCAAATGAAAATCACTGGCTTCTGGGTCAGCAGCAGGGAGTAGTCCTTCTTTTAATAAGGACTGGTGCATGGCCATTGAATCCACAGTGTTTTTTGGACAACCAAGAGTTGTGATAAAAAACGACTTAGGTGTCTCTTCTGTTTTGTCTTTGACCTTTGGCATTATTCGCCTAACTCTCCAATGATGGACTGAGTGGAGTCATAAGGATTTGGTTTTCGGATAAAGATTTTTTTCACAAGTTTTCCTGGTTTTCCAAGGACCACTCGTTCTTTTCCGTTTTGTACCATCTCCACAGCGCCACCATCCCCTACTTTGATCTCAAGTCTGTCACGAGCTTCTAAGTGTTTTACTTCACCCGCAGAAACAAGACCACGTTCGCCCATTTGACCATCTAATACGAATTCTACGTAACTTGGTTTCGAGAAAAATAAGGTCACTTGGATCGGAACATCACCCACAGGAGACTTCACAGCGACACCTTCTCTTTCTTCTTTTAAGGTCACAAGGACTTTGGCTGATTTTTCTGTAACAGCTTGTGTCACCACACGAATGTCTCGGCGTAAAGAAGAGAGCTCTTCAATTTTATATGAAAGGATGGTTTCTTCGCCTTCTGCCGTTTGGAAAAAATACACATTCTTTTCTGGGAAAATATTAAATCCTAAATTAGCCTTTCCATTGGAAACACCTTTGATGAACATCTTACACTGTTGGTTGTTCACACTAAAACTCACACCACGATCTTCTGTAAGAATAAAAGGAACACTTGCATTTTCTGGAACACTTTGGCTTACAAAATTAATGCCAGAAGGAATGTCAGAACTATTCGTAGGTTCTACACTTTGGTTTACTTCTGTGTTTTCATCATCCATGGAAACAGAAGCGGAGTCTTCAAAGCTGATGTAGATGATATACGCAGAGATCACAAACAAAAAGAGAGAAACAAGGCTTATGATTTTATTACGATCTAAACTAAACGGAGTGGTTGTGGGACGAGTGAGTTCTTCGAGTGGTGCTTGTGATTCTTCAATTTGTTCCCCGCGGTACAAATTAAGTAACATGGCAGTATCTAGTTTTAAGTAACTTGCATAGTTTTTTAAAAAACCAAGAGCAAAGGTTTCTGCTGGGAACTGAGAATAATCTTCTGTTTCTAAAGCGATGATGTATTTGGCCGCAATGTTTGTTTCTTTAGCGACATCTTTCACAGAAAGTTTTTTGTCTTCTCTTGCTTCTCTTAGGATCTGACCAACTCGTTTTGTATTCAAAATGAACTCCTCTTAGGTTTAGTTCTCAGAGACAAGTGGGTTGTTGACAATCTTCGCGTTCCCGCTCATGTGAAAATTGAAAACTCCATCTTGGATTTCTTCCGAAAAATTAATGTTAGAAAATGAAATCGTTGTTACCTTGCCACGACCATCTGTCGCGACTGCTTTTTTGATGAGATAGGATTCTGAATCCACAAAGAGTTTCATCTTTTCGAATCCACCAATTTTTTCCCTTTGGTCTAAATCGAGAACAAAGTATTTTGTGGCATCACCCACAGAACGTGGTTGTTCAATGGTATCAAATTTATAATGGTATTTGCGAAAGAGGCGGTTCAGACCATCAGGACTGTTCGTTGTAAAGATAGGTCCAGAGGAATTTTTACGATCCATCGTTAGGTCTTGTTTTCCCACAGCACCTAACCGTTTGATAAAGATATGAAGTGTTTTTCCATCGGAAACAATTTCGTCTCCTTCTGGTTCCGCAAAATTATAACGAATTTTTCCAGGACGTTTGTAGAAACATTTCCCGCGCATCTGTTTTTCTTTTTTGTTGTCTTCCGTTTTGATGAGAAAATCAGCGGAATACGATTTGATTTCGCTGAAGTTTTTTTTGATCTTTTTGACAACTTCGGAAGGTGAATGCCAATTGTGAGCCGGACTTGTTTGGGCCTCCAAAGAAACTCCCAAAACAAGTAACAAAAATCCGATCCATACTTTCATAGATTCCCAGTTTTTCAGACAAACTTCTCTTGTCGATGATTTACGCTGAACGTAAGATTTCCCGAGGTTTGGCCCCGATTTGAGGTGAAACATACCCTCGCATTTCCATAAGTTCCATGAGCCTTGCCGCTTTGTTGTAACCGATTCGCATCCTACGTTGCAAATAACTGGCACTGGCTTTTTTTTCCGTCACAACAATGTTCCAAGCTTCATCGAATAGTTCTTCGTCTTCGTCAGAAGCCATTTCAATATTCGTTTCATCGTCCCAGTTCATCTCCACGTATGCGGGAGCCCCTTGTTTTTTGGCCTCTTCCACAATCGAATCAATTTCTTTCTCCTCGATGTAGGGTGCTTGGATCCGCATGAGGTCACTCGAGGTTGGGGAACGGTACAAAAAGTCCCCTTTTCCAAGTAAAGTTTCCGCCCCACTCGTATCTAGGATGGTTCGGGAGTCAGTTTTTTGTGCCACTTGGAAGGCGACCCTTGCCGGGCAGTTCGCTTTGATGACACCAGTGATCACATCCACGGATGGCCTTTGGGTTGCCATGACGAGGTGGATCCCGACAGCCCTTGCTTTTTGGGAAATACGTTGGATTTGTTCTTCTAAGTCTTTGCCGGAAACCATCATGAGGTCCGCAAGCTCATCAATGAAAATCACAATGTAAGGGAGTTTTTGGAATCCTTTTGCGTGGGCATATTCCTCTACCTTTTCATTGAAACTTTTGAAGTCCCTACTTTTCAATTGGGAGATCATTTGGTAACGACTCTCCATTTCTTGGATGGCCCAGGAAAGTGCCTTTGTTGCTTTTTTCGGATCCGTGATCACAGGCATAAGAAGGTGTGGGATTCCTTCATAAAGAGTCATCTCCACCATCTTAGGATCGATCATGATGAATCGCACTTCTTCTGGAGAACGTGTGCAGATGAGACTTGTGATCATCGCATTGATACTCACCGACTTTCCTGAACCTGTTGTTCCTGCAACGAGTAAGTGAGGGAGTTTTGCGATATCGATCATCACAAGTTTACCCGAAATATCCTTTCCAATACAAATGGATAAGTCTTTTGCTTTTTGTTGGAGGATGGTGTCTTTTAAAATTTCTGATAAAAACACATCTTCCCTGATACGGTTGGGTACTTCGATTCCAATGGACGCCTTACCAGGGATAGGTGCAACAATCCGAATGTTTTTCACTTCGAGGTAAGCTCTAATCTCATCTGACAAGGAAACAATACGGTTCAGTTTGATCCCATTAGGAATGGTGATTTCGTAACGAGTGATGATCGGACCTCGTTCTTTGGTAATGACTTTTGATTCGATTCCAAAGTGGCCTGTGGACTCTTCAATTTTTTTGGCGATTAGGTCGAGTTCCGAATCATTTTTTAAGATATTGGCTACTTGGACTTGGTGTGAGGCAAGTAGTCTTGGAGAAATATAATACTTTCCCTTTTTCAATTTTGGTTTTGGCACCATGGAACCAAACATCAGTTCTTGTTCGGTTTTTGTTTCCTTCAGCGCTTGTTTTTTCCTGCCAAAATTGCCAGCACTCAAATTAGAACGAACCAGTGGTGAAGATTCTTCTACTGCTAAAGTTTCCAAAGTTTCTTCTTCCATTTCTGCAACTTCGTCATTTTCGGAATCAGAGATTGTCTCAGAACCCTCACTTGTTTCTTCCCATTCCTCTGTTTCTAAACCCGTTTCTTCCACAAGGGACAAACGAACCGATTCAGGGATCGGGATGGTGAGGGAAGGTGATTTTTTGTCGTTAGGTAAAAGTACTTCGTTTTCCTCTTCAAATGTCTCGGACTCGTCCCAAAGGTCTGAATCTTCAAGTTCTTGCATATCACGAGGATTTAATTCATTCGTAATTCCAAGTATCGTTTGTTCGATCGGTTCTAGTTTAGGAAGTTCCAAATTAGCAATTGATACTTCTTTGTCCAATTTTGGTTTCCATTTTGCCTCAGGGAATTGAAAGAGGATTTTGGATTCACGGATGGCTTCTAAATTTTGGGAATCTATTGTATCATCACTGTCAACTTCGTCTAACTCGCGCTTATCGATTAGTTGCAATTTAGGATTTGAATTGGATACTTTTTTTGAATCGCTAATTACAGATGACCTTTGTTTTTGGAAACGAAATACGTTGCCTGAAGCATCAAAAAATCCTTCAAACGATTTGGTATTTTGGAATACAACTGTTTGCGATTTTGGTTTCTCTTGTACTTGGGTTTCCCGATTTCTTACTTGTGTGAATCCATCCTCATCACTCAAACGAGAAGGAGAGGGAAAATGTTTCTCCGCTTGAAACTCCTTTCCTTTTTCATTTGCGACCACATTCCAAAAATGATGGGCGAGGTCTTCTTTGGATTCCCCTTCTGTTTGGATCTGAAACCAGTCCTTTTGCCTCACTTCAGAAACGGGGGCACGTCGGGTAGAGACCACTGATTCCATAAAAGAAGGAAGTTTGAAATGAGGGAGTTCCTTTCTGCCACCCATGAGATGGTAGAGTTTTTCCGAAGCTGAGTGGATTGTGGAAAAGGTATAAGACCAAGCCCCATCTTCCAACCAAATCACAGCAAAGTACAAATAGAGAAAAAAGACCACAAGTACACGACCTGTCTCCCCAAAAAGATAGGAAAAGATCCAAGAAAAAAATTGGCCAAGGATCCCACCACTATCTCCCACATGGCCCATGGGAGTTTCGAGTAGGTTCAAACTGACGGTTGTGGCAATGAGGAAAATGGGAAAAAATAAAGCCTTACTTAAGGCATCAAAATCAGGGTTACGAAGCGAAAGGACACCTAAAAGTAATACAAACCCTGCGAGTAAAAAGGAAGTTTTCCCGAGTAGGTAAAACAAGGTGAGGGCAATGTAATGCCCAAGCCTTCCAAACCAATTGAAAAGTGATCCGTCCTCTCCTTCTTGGAAGGAAAAAAGGGATAACAGTAAAAATACTCCAGAAAATACAAATAAATACGGGAGGAAATCCTTCCTAGGCAAGGTCCATCCCCATACGGATTTTTTAGGGTCCATACGGGAAATATCGGACGGTTTCGAGACATAGATAGAAAAAAAATGGAAGCCAGAATCGCTTTCTTTTCTGTCAGGTACTATCCTTTGAAATTTGTAAAACTGGCATCAAAATTGAAATTTGCATTGCGGATGGCAGCCATCACTTCCTGCAAATCGTCTTTCTTTTTACCGACTACACGCACCGAATCCCCTTGGATTGTCGCCTGGACTTTTAATTTTTGGTCTTTGATAAGGGTTGTGATTTGTTTCGTTTGTTCTTTGTCCAAACCATTTTGGATTTTGACTTTCATCCGAACACTTTGTCCCGTTGCAGGTTCCACCTTGGAATCAAAATCAAAAGCTTTAAGACCAATCCCCCGTTTTGCCATTTTTGTAGTTAGGACATCGATCACTTGTTTGAGTTTGATTTCGTTTTCAGAAATCAAAACCAATTGGTCATCAGTGATTTTGATTTCAGAATTAGATCCTTTAAAATCAAAACGAGTTTGGATCTCTGTCATCGCTTGGGATACTGCATTTTGTAATTCCGGGCGTTCGAGTTTTGATACAATGTCAAATGATGGGTCTTGAGCCATTTTGATTCTCCTAATCTTTTTCTTTACGTTTCAATTTACGATAATTTAGTTTTGGCAAGGGACAGAGCAAACTCCAAAGACTTTGCCACAGATTCTGGTTTTTTACCACCACCTTGTGCCATATCAGGTCGTCCGCCACCTTTCCCATCGAGCATCACTAAAGATTCTTTTAACATCTCACCGCAGTGGATGCCCCTGTCATTGAGTACTTTATTGCACATAAATACAAGGGTGCTTGATTCCCCTTCTGTGGTTCCAAACAAACAAAGGATCTCAGGCTCTTTGGCTTTGAGTGAGTCTGCCAAATCTTTCAGAGCTTTTGCATCTACAGAAGGAAATACTTCTGTGACCACTTTCCCTTTTGTATACTTGTGTGCCTTTTGCAAAAGAGAATCAACAAGCTCAGGATTCATTTGAAAATTTTGTTGTTCTAATTTCTTTTTGGCCTTAAAAAGTGCACTAACCTTTTCCTCAAGTTCCGTTTCTAACCCTTCTCGTAATTTACGAAGTCTTGCCACAGCCGTTTTTCCATCTTTTAAAAAGATGGATTGAAGGTCTTCTGGTGACGGAACATCTTTTGAAATTCCAAATTCTTTCAGGTCACCAAACGTTTCTTTGGCGGATAAATTATGTGTTTCGATTTTTGCTGCCAAGGTTTGGAACTGGTGTAAAAAATAAGAAACAACAGATTCCCCACAAATGGCTTCGATCCTTCTATTTCCCGCACCGGGACTCCCTTCTTTGACAATGGCAAAAAAACCAATTTCTTTGGTATTCGTTACATGGGTTCCCCCACAGAATTCTTTTGATTTTTCTCCCATCGAAACCACACGCACAAGACTTCCATACTTTTCATCGAACATGGAAAGAGCGCCTGATTCTTTGGCTTGGTTTAAGTCCAAAACTTCTGTTTTGACAGGGATATTGGCACTCACCGCTTCATTCACATCCGATTCAATTTGGATGATCTCTTCCGGAGATAACGCTTTGGGATGAGAAAAATCAAACCTGAGATAATCTGCAGAAACAATGGAACCTTTTTGGGTCACATGCGTTCCGAGAATCCTACGGAGTGCACCGTTTAACAAATGTGTACCGGAATGGTGGTTGGCAAGGTTTTGCCTACGTTCCGTTTGGATCTCGGCATCCACCACATCTCCAATTGTAATATTTCCTTTTAACACCATACCTAAATGGAGGTAGGTATCATTTTCTTTTTGGGTGTCTTGGACTTGGAATTGGAACCCATCTTTTTTGAAATACCCTGTGTCCCCAATTTGCCCACCACCTTCTGCATAAAAAGGAGTTTTGTCGAGAACGATCACAACCTCTTCTCCTTGTTTGGCGGACTTTACTAACTTTCCATCTACAAAGAGATACAAAACTTTCCCTTGGGCTTTCGTTTCGGTATAACCTAAAAATTCTGTTTTTAATTCGGGAGATGCGGTAAGTCCCGTGAGGTATTGGATTTTTTTCCCTTTCCAACTGGCACGAGACAAATCCCTATCTTTTTCGAGTTCCTCTTCGAAACCAGTATCGTCAAAACTAAACCCTCGGTCTTCCACAAGTTCCTTTGTCATCTCACGAGGGAAACCGTAGGTGGAATACAAACGAAAACCTTCTTTTCCCGTCACAAGTGTTTGTTTGTTTGCTGTAAGCTGGGTAAGTAACGATTCTAATTCTTCTAGTCCCACTTCCAGTGTGTGAAGGAAAAGTTCTTCTTCTTTTTTTAAGATGGATTCAATGTCGTTTGTTTTGTCTTTTAGTTCCGGGTAACGTACGGAATACAAATCTTTTAATGTGCCAACAAGTTTGTATAAAAATGGTTCATGGATTCCTAGTTTTCTTGCAAAAAGTGAGGCACGTCTGATGAGACGGCGGATCACGTACCCACGTCCTGTGCGGTCAGGGTAAATCCCATCCCCAAGTGCAAAAAAGACAGAACGAGAATGGTCAGTAATCACACGAAACGATTGTTTGGTGGATTCATTATATTGGAAACCCGATAAAGTTACTATTTTTTGGATGATGGTTTTTAATTCATCTGTGTCGTAGACTGAATCTACTTCTTGTAATAACATAGCCACACGTTCGAGGCCTGATCCTGTATCAATTCCTGTTTGTTTGAGAGGGAGAAGTTCTCCAGAAACAGTTTGGTTGAACTGGTTAAACACTAAATTCCAATATTCTAAATAACGGTCACAGTCACACCCTGGTTTACAATTGGGATTGTTGCCACAAGTGGGACCACCTTTTTCTGGTCCTCTGTCTAAATACAATTCGGAACATGGGCCACAAGCTCCACTGTCTCCTGCTGGACCCCAAAAATTATCTTTTTTACCAAGGCGTACTATTCGTTCTTCTGGAATTCCGGCATCCATCCAGATATTTTTTGCTTCATCATCATCTAAATAAATTGTTACCCAAATTTTATCTTTGGGAATTTCTAAATGGTTTAGTGAAAAGTCTAACGCGTATTCGATGGCTTCTTTTTTAAAATAATCGCCGAAGGAAAAATTTCCTAACATTTCAAAAAACGTACAATGGCGTTCTGTTTTTCCCACCACTTCGAGATCTGTCGTGCGAACACATTTTTGGATTGAGGCAGCCTTTGTATATGGAAGTTCCACAGCTCCCGTAAAGAGTGGTTTGAACTGCACCATTCCTGCGGTTGTGAATAAAAGTGTTGGATCCCCCTTGGGGATTAGGCTTGAAGAAGGCACAATGGTATGGCCTTTTTCCTGAAAGTAATTCGTGTACAACCTTGCGATTTCTTTTACCGTTTTGAACTTCATACACTTACACGGAAATCGGATTTGCCTCCTAGGGCAAGGAATTTAGAACTTAACTTTGCCGTAATTCTTTATACCCAAGGAGAGAAAAAAAGGAGATCACAAGAAATCCTAGGCCGAGTCCTGTGAAGGTCCAAAAACTTCCAAAATTGTCATTTAAAATGGCAGCCAAAAATCCAGAAACAGCAGGTGTGAACTGAAAACAAACTGTATACAAGGAAAGTATCCGCCCACGAATCCCATCTTCGGCTCGTTTTTGCAAAATGGCAGGCATTAGGCTTGAAAGGATTCCACCTGAAACTCCAAAACAAAAAAGGAAAAAAGAAGTTACCTTTGCTTCATAAAACGGAATGAATCCCAAAAAGAAAAAAGAAGACAAACCAAAAACGACAAGCAAAACCAAACCCTTTTTTTCTAAATGATGGAAAAGGATCGTTAATATCCCTCCTATAAAAAGACCTGGTCCAAGGAAAACTAATACAGAACCCCGAGCCAACTCTCCAAGTCCTAATTCCAATTTTACGTATTGTGGTAGAACCACTTGGATGGGACCTAAAGCAAGCATACTAAAAACTGCGATCCACATAACTTGTTTCGAGACAGGATCGTTTTTCAGAAAATCCAAAACAGTGCGTAAGTTCTCTAGTAAAGAGGGAATTTCAGAGAATCTTTTTGCGAGACCATTTTTCTGATTTGTTACACTTGTTTGTTCCTCTTTTTTAAATGTCCTTAACAAGGTAAAGGCGAACATTGAAATCGCATGTAAAATCGCTAGTATGACAAAAAGTTTTGTATAGGATTCAGTATCCCGTATCCAACCTACAGCAAGTGGACTCATGCCAAATGAAAAAATAAGAAGTAAGTTCCCAGCGATTGTATGAAAAACAAGACGGTGTGACTCCATCACTTCTCGAAGTAGTGCCATCCTTCCTGGAAGTACTGTTGTCATCCCGATGCCATTTAGGAAAGCCAAAGGTAATAAAAGAAGTGGATAAGTTTCAAATATTGAAGTGAATCCACCTAACAAAAATGCAGCTAGGAACAAAAAGAACTGAAAACTCACCACAACCCATTTTTTAGAATAATGGTCTAGAAGGTATCCCGTGTATAAAAAGAACAAAGGAAAAGGTAAAAACATAAAGAAAAAAACAATCCCAGAATATCCTTTTACAACCGTTAGGGTTTGGGTAAAAATCACAATGGAATATAAAAAACAACTGCTGGCAAAAGTTCCAAAAGCGAAAGCGAGGTAAAAAATGATTTGGTTCATTGTGTTGTTCCTTATCGGTTCATAGCGAAAAAAAAAGCCTCCCAAAGGAGGCTTCTTATACGGAAAAAAAGAGGAGATTTCCGATTAACGTTTCGAGAACTGAGTCCCGCGACGTGCTTTATGAAGACCGTATTTTTTACGTTCTACCATACGGCTATCACGTGTGAGGAATCCTTCTTTTTTCAAAGTAGGTTTGAGGGATTCATTGAAGGCAACAAGAGCACGTGCCACAGCGTGACGGATTGCTCCTACTTGTCCAACTACCCCACCACCAGATACGTTCAGTGCGATATCATACTTATCACGAGCATCTAAAACAAATAGAGGCTCAAGTGCACGGCGAACCAAATGGTCACCGTTTTTGATGTAATCTTTTACATCTTTATGGTTTACTGTGATTTTTCCTGTGCCAGATGCGATTTTTGCTCGTGCAACAGATGTTTTGCGTCGGCCAACTGCCCAAACTGCTTTTTGCGCCATATTATTTCAACTCCAGTTTTAGGGGCTTTTGTGCACCTAGGTTGTGGTCATTGCCAGCGAACACTCGGCAATTTCTTAACATTTGGTCACCTAATTTGGATTTAGGCAACATCCCTTTCACTGCTTCCATAATCACTCTTTCTGGGTTCTCTTGGATGAGTTTGTGGAAAGCGATTGCAGTCATACCACCTGGGTAACGGGAGTGGTGGTAGTAAATTTTTTGTTCTCTTTTGCGACCTGTGACAGCCACTTTAGAAGCATTAACGATGATGATGTTATCTCCACAATCTTGGTTCGGTGTGAAGGTAGATTTGTGTTTTCCGCGAAGTCGGGAAGCGACTTGACTTGCCAATCTTCCGAGAGTCTTATCAGTTGCGTCCACAACAAACCACTGTTTTTGTACGGCTTCTTTTGCGATAGAAGGGGTCTTGTGGGCTTTAGACAATAGTTCCATAAGTACGAGATTTTCCTCTTTTATGTCAGGATTTTCGGTTTTCACAGTGGGTCAAACAAATTTATTGGAAACGAAGCTTTGAAAGAATCAGAAATCATCCGCACCCTATTTGGAAAAACACCTCCACCAGAGGACGATTGTTATTTTTTGGCACCAAACCGACTTGTCACAACCGATTCCCTTTCCGAAGGAACTCACTTCCTCCACGAATGGTCAAGCCCCGAAATCCTTGCAGGAAAATTAGTAGAAGTGAATGTCTCCGACATCACAGCTTCCGGTGGTGTTCCAAAAGAGTGTTTTTTAAACCTGGGCCTCTCCCCCACCTCTCGTAAAACAGAATGGGTGAGGAGGTTTGCCAAATCACTGAGGTCTTCACTCCTCCAGTATGGAATGAAACTTGCTGGTGGCGATACCTTTTCCTCACCGACAACCCAATTGGCACTGACTGTGGTAGGAACGGTTCAAAAACCCTGGTTACGATCGGGGGGAAAACCAGGAGATTACCTCTATGTCACAGGGGATTTAGGCCAAAGCCTTCTCGGATACCAATCTTTAAAGAAAAAATGGAAAGAGAAAGGTGTGAAAGATGCGATCGAAAAACACCTTTTGCCAAAATCTAAACAGATCCTTCAAAAACCACTCTCCCAGTTTAAAATCCATGCCTGTATGGACATCACTGACGGTCTCATCCAAGATGCAGAAAGATTAGCCTTTGCTTCCAAAGGAAAACTCAAAATCCAGATAGAATCCGTCCCCTTACACCCGTTCGCTGTACAAAAACTTGGGATCGACCCATGCCTTGGGTCTGGTGAGGAATTGGAACTTTTGTTTTTATCACCAGACATCCTTCCAAACCAAATCACTAACATTCCTGTGACTATGATTGGTGAATTTGAAAAAGGAAAACCAGGTGTTGTGTTTCAAAAAAATGGAAAAACTTACTTACCCAAAACCAAAGGTTTCCTTCATTTTAAGGAAGGAGAATGAGGAAGGGTGATTTTAAACTCTACTTTTGGTTCTACAGTTTCTCCTAAATGATCCAAAATATTGGATACAAGCACAGATCCACCAAACTTTTGTATGGTTTCCTTTACAAGAGATAGGCCAATTCCAAAATCAAGAGTTTCGTACCTTTCATAAAGATTTTTAGTTAACCTAAAAAATGGTTCAAATACTAGGTCCAAATATTCATTTGGGATCCCTTCTCCCATTTTTAAATCACTTCCCACGGAATTGATGATCGAAAGGGAAATTGAATCCGACTTTAATTGGAGTAAAACCAAAATCGTAGAAGAATCCAAAGAAAATTTCATCGCATTAATGAGAAGTTCGCGGACTGATTTTCGAAAGTAATCCCGATTCCACTGGATCGCAACAGAATCCATCTGGTACTGACTAACATCTGTCATTTGGATAGAATGGTGTTTGATTTTTAACTGTGATTCCAATTCACCTACAATGGAAATAATTTCGGTCCAAACAATAGAAAGCGGAACCACCTCTTCTTCCACTCGACCAAAGATGATATTTTCAATTTCAGCAAAGGTATTTAAAACTTTTTTCGAATAATTTGCATTATCTTCTAAAATAGACAATACATCTTTCTCTAAGATATAATCTCCATCTTCTGTTTGTTTCATTCCTTTGATGATATCGATGATTTGCACCAAAATTCCAAAACCAGCACCTTGTGACAAACTAGCTCGTAAAACATGGAATAAATTTTTATGTAATTCCTGGGCATTAAATTCACCACGTTCCAAGGAACGATTTTTGAAACTGTACCAATCCAAGAGTTTTTCAAGGGAGATGATTTTTTCTTTCTCTAAAATGGAAGTTTTGTAATCCAAAGATCGTTTGGAAAGATGGTATTCGACTTTTTTCGCTAATTCTTTTGGGAGTACTGGTTTGATCAAATAATCCTGAACGTTTTCTTTCATCACATCAATGATGGATACTGCGTCGGATTCTGAGGTGATCACAAGGATTGGAATTTGTGAATTTTTTTTACGTATCTCCCTTACTAGTTCCACACCTGTTCCATCAGGAAGGTTTAGGTCTGTTAGAATGAGATCAATGTGCTCAATCCCCTCTTTTTGCAAGAGATGGAAGACGGGTTTGATTCCAGAAAAAACTACAAATTCAGAACAAATCGAACGTAAGGCACCTTGGTACAAAAGAGATGTAGTCGGATCGTCTTCAACAATTAGGATTTTATTTTGTGCGATCATTCCATAACTCCCAAATCATTCGACGAGAGTTATGGACAAAAATCTTCTTAGATTTGAAGGAAAGGTTTTCCTATTCCTCAGTATCTTGATGTTCTAATGAAGGGTTTCGGCTATCGTTTGAGTCACCTTTTCCATTTTCATTTGAAGTGTTTGAGGCGGAATCTTGTTGGTTTTGGTTACCATTCCCTCTGCGATCACGGTGTTTTTTACGCGGTGGCCGTTTTTTATTCCCTTCTTTTTTACGGTTCTGTTGGCCAAACTGATGGCTGTCTGGTTTCGGTCTTTGTCTAAGCGAAATTTCCCAGAAAAATGCAGTTTGTACGGCAGCTTCGTTGTTTTCAGAGATGGCAACAATTTTGTACACCATAAACGCATCGTAAAAATAATCTTTCTTTTTGAAGAAAGAATTTTGCCTTTCCTTTTCATCATCGGTGATGTGAAAACGAGGTTGGCTAATGAATATTTTTACCAAATTGTCTTGTTCGCGTTTTGGAATTCCCATTCGCTCAAAAACAGGTTGTAAACTTTCTTTTATGTTATGCGCTAGGTGACCACGATCGTTTTCATAAAGGTCTTTTACAATGTCGTAAAAAATTAACGAATAAAAAATCGCTGGAGTCATCTCTTCTCTCGCTGAGAGAAGTTTGTCAGTTACAGCAAGTCGTTTCCCAAGTGGAGTGTCCATAAAATGTTCACGCCATTCAGGGTCAGTTTTTTTAAGTTTATCCGCTGGTTCTTTGTACAAAACATCGAGTAGATGGTTTTCTGCAAGTCCTTCAAAGATAATCGAAGTTTTCCAGGTTCGGAACATCTTATTATATTCTTCGAGCAATCTTGCTGTGGAAGATTTTTCGAGTTCCAAACGGTTCTTTTTGATTGCCAGTTTGGTTTTTTTCTCGATATCAAGTCCGAGTAATACAGAAAACTTAACGGCTCGTAACATACGAACAGGATCTTCTTTGAAAGATATGTCAGGATCACCAATGACCCTTACAATTTTTTTTTGGATGTCTTCAAATCCACCTACGTAATCCAAAATGGAATCGTTTTTAGGATCGTAAAACAATGAATTGATGGTAAAGTCGCGTCTTGCCGCGTCTTCCTTTGCTGTACCGAAGGAATTGTCCCGTTTGATGAGATAATCGTTTTCTGCTTTGTGTTTTTCCAAACGATGTTCCGGTAGTGAACGGAACGTAGAAACTTCAATAATTTTGCCTTTAAAAATGATGTGTACAATTTTAAATCGTTTACCGATGATCCGGCAGTTATTGAAGATCCTTTTGATTTGGTTTGGTGTCGCACTTGTGACAATGTCAAAATCTTTTGGGCGTTTGCCCATCAGCAGATCTCTGACTCCTCCACCGACTAAGTAGGCCTTGTAACGAAACTTGTTCAATCGATTGATGATTTTGATGGCATCTTCATCGATATTGGCCCTGCGTATGGAGTGAGTTTCTCGATAGTATCTCTTTCCCTCGGGGTACATCAAAAAGGAATCGACAGAGTCGGCTTTCTTTCTGAAAAGAGAAGTGAGAAATTTAAACATATTGGATTCATCCACTTTCCCCTGAAAAATGGCATGGGCAAGGAAAAAATTGGCTGGATAACGAACATTGGCAGAAACTTACGTCACAACCGCCTACGAAAGGCTCCAAATTGCAAATTTACGCTGGCGAAAACGCTTACAAAAGTGGATTTCCCGAAGCCGTGAGAAGGTGAGTTTTGTCCTCATCCCAAATGATGAAAAACCATTCGCCCAAATTGAAATTTCTGTCGGAATGCTTGGTTTCCTTTTTGGACTTTCTCTATCGCTTGTCCTTTTATCCTTTGGGCTCCTCCTCTACTTTTCCTTTTTCTTCGAAAGAAACCTCTCTCTCGAGAAAAAAACAGAAACCCAGCTAGTCTCTTTCTTATTTTACGACCTCCTTTCCAAAGACCTTCGCGAATCTGTGGAAGAATTAGAATCCATGACCGAATCCCTCAATTTACTTGCTTGGGAAGAAATCCCAGAAAAAGAAATGATCACCCAGGATTATCTTTTAAAAGAAGAATTTCGGAAAGATGCAAGTGAACTCGATTCGAACCTTTTACTTTTCCAACAAGTTGTTACCACCTACACCCAGTTTGGTGTAAGATTAGGTAATCTTGTTCCCAATTTTCAGAATGCTATTGATTACCTTTCGATGCGTGAAAGTATCTTTTATTCGATGCCAAGGGGCCGACCTTTGAAGCCGGGTGTGGGTGTTGTGACATCCACCTTTGGGTATCGCAGTGATCCTTTTGGAATTTTGCCTGTGGGGGAATACCACTCAGGAATTGACTTTGCAGCTGGAGAAGGAACACCCATTTATGCTACGGGACCTGGGATCATTGCTGTGGACACTGCTGTAGGAGGACTTGGAAAATCAGTTCGCATCAACCACGAAAATGGTTTTTTCACATTGTATGGCCACTGTTCTCTCATCCTAGTAAACCCAGGAGACCGCGTCAAACGTGGGGATAAAATTGCCCTTGTGGGACAAACGGGAAAAGCAACAGGAGCTCACGTCCATTATGAAGTACGCATTGGTCTCGATTCTCCACTCGACCCCGAAGAATACATCAACTTAGATTGATTGTTTTTCTTTAAGAATTGGGATGATACACCTAGAATGGAAATCATTAGGGAAACATTTCCCATCCACTTGAAACCAACCCTCCGAAGTTACCCTTCAGAAGAAGGTTGGTTTTTTTTTCAGGAAAATCTGAACTGATCACTTTGATTTAAAGTAAGTTCAAAAGTTGCTTGGAATTAAAACTTACCAATTAAGTTAAAATCAACAGAATACACACCAGCTCCACCAACCACGAGGGCAATGAGAAGTCCTGTTGCAAGGATATGGAATTCGTACCCTTCCCCTTTTTGGTTTCCATTCCAATTGATGAAAAATCCATTGTGTCTATGAGCAATAAATGCAGCACCTAGCATAATGATAGCAATGGACAAAGCAGCAAATTTTGTTAAAAATCCAACAAGGATGAGGACAGAACCAACTGACTCACCGAGGATGATGAGAACTGCCAAGATTCCAGGGAATTTCATCGTTCCTGTGAAAAATCCGTAAGTTCCTTTGAAGCCATACCCACCGAACCAACCGAGTAGTTTTTGCGCACCGTGTGGAAAAATCACAACGAAAGCCGTGATGCGTAGGATAAGAGGGATGATGTCCCCAGAAGTAGAAAATAGAGTATCAAACATAGTGTAATCTCCTTAGATCAATATTGGATAGTTTAATATTGAACTATCTAGAGTCAAGGTATTTTAACCACCAATTTTCTCTCTTTCCCAGATTTAAATTCTCCTTTCCCCCGTGGGCTCTGAATTTACCCTTTCCCCTATGTTAGATCGAATTCCGATTCCCAATCCCTTTGGCTGGGAGGGTCTGTCCACTTTCAGCCTTCTTATGATGTTAGCCTTTCTTGTTGGTTCCTATCTTCTCCCAAAGGAACTAGAACGAAAAAAATTAGATCCAAACCATTCTGACTGGTTGATCTTTCTTGGGATTTTAGGCACCCTCATCGGTGCAAAAATTTTCTTTATCTTTGAAATTTGGGACCAAGTGTTCATCGATGTTCCAGGTTATGATGGAAAGTACACCTACCCGCTCATCCATTGGAATGGTTTTCCAGGCCATCCTGGTCTATGGTCCTCACTCTTCAGTGGCGGTGGTCTTGTTTTTTTTGGTGGGCTTCTTTTTGGATGGCTCTTTATCACAATTTACTTCCGTTATCACAAATTGGACGTTGGTGCTTATTATGATGCTGTGATTCCTGCCCTAAGTATGGGTTATGCGATAGGAAGACTAGGGTGTTTTGTGAGTGGGGATGGATGTTATGGTTTTGCAACAGATACCCGGATTCCATTTTTCGTTTTTGATTTCCACGGTGCCCATCCCTCTGGTGTACCTGTATGGAACACTCCCGTGATGGAATCCATCATGGCATTTGGTTACTTCTCCTACTTTCAATTTTGGGCACGGTACCAAAATTTTCGTAAGTGGAGCATTGGTGCGCAGTTTCTCATCATCCATGGATTTGCAAGGCTCATCATCGAATTTTTACGAGTCAATAAAGCAGTGATTCCTTTCATAGATCCACCTACTCTTGTAAACATTCCGGATGCCAATGGCAATCCTACTTTTCTCACTGGATACTACTGGCATGGATTTTCCCAGTCCCAATACATTGCCATTGGTCTCATTCTTTTTGGTGTTTATCTCATGGTTTCTAAAAAACTTTGGTTAAAGGAAAAAACAAACGTATGAACCCTTCTCCTTTTTTTACAATTGAAAGAAGAAAAAACATAGCCATCCTTTGGCTGAATCGTCCTGAAAAAAGGAATGCGATGAATTGGCCATTTTGGCGTGACCTTCCCGATTTGGTTGCAGAGATTGATTCCGATCCAAAGATCCATTGTTTTGTGATTGCTGGAAAAGGAAAATCTTTCTCAACGGGTCTTGATTTAGAAGATTTTTTCCAAGAGTTCAAACCTGTTGTCCAAGGAGAACTTGCTGATGGTCGAGAAAAACTTTACCAACTCATCCTTACGATGCAAAAGGGAATCAATGCAGTTTACAATTCCAAAAAACCTTCCATTGCACTTGTACAAAAACACTGTATTGGTGGTGGACTAGACTTAGTATCTGCATGTGACATTCGTTATGCGTCTGAAGATGCGGTATTTTCTTTACGGGAATCCAAAGTTGCCATCGTTGCGGATATGGGTTCTTTACAAAGGTTACCACACCTCATTGGCAATGCTCATACAAGAGAACTTGCCCTCACTGGCAAAGACATTACAGCAAATGAAGCCTTCCAAATGGGACTTGTGACGAAGGTCACTAAAGATTTTGATACTTTATTAACAGAAGGATTAAAAACAGCCGAAGAAATTTCGGAAAATCCAACAATTGTCATCCGAGGTGTGAAACAAGTTTTAAACCATGGGATTGGAAAAACCATCGAAGATGGATTGGATTATGTAGCGGTTTGGAACGCTAGCATGCTCGATTCCAAGGATTTCCGTAGTGCGATTGGTGGGTTTATGGAACGAAAACGTCCTGTTTTCAATCCAGAAAC
This sequence comes from Leptospira sp. WS39.C2, assembly GCF_040833965.1. NCBI lineage: Bacteria > Pseudomonadati > Spirochaetota > Leptospiria > Leptospirales > Leptospiraceae > Leptospira > Leptospira iowaensis. Next base: position 1,452,619 of record NZ_CP162142.1, on the reverse strand, counting down.
CCGATTGGATTAACCCGTTAGAAAGGTCTTAGCAATAAATGTCGAGTAACCTTTCGCTTTTTGCCACTGGACCTACTTTTTCTTCCACAGCCAACTTCAAAAGTTTTTCGTTTAGTTGGTTTTGTGCCTGGAAAATTTCCTTTGGCAAATTGACGATTGGGTTAATAGGTGTAGATGGAACCATAATAGGACCTCCTTTTACAATCTTTACTCCCTATTCTACCCATCGGCGAATCCGTGATTTCCTGAAGTAAAAAATCCGATGAATCCTTTTTTTTCTCTGATCCGTGAAGCAAAAAATTTGGAAGAGGAAAAGGAATTCACACGGGCATTTAATTTATATGCAGAGAGCGAATCGTATACAAAGGACGAATCTGCTCTCATCAAAATCAAAGCGAAAAAAGCCTGGTGTTTATATTCAGTGGGAAATCCGAAAGAAACAGAATCGGTTTTCCAAGACATCATCCAAAACTATCCATCTCACCCACTCAGTATCACGGTTTATTCTCGTTATCTCATCAAATTAAAAAAATTCAAATCCGCAAAAGTCCTACTCCAAAAAAGTATCATCCAATTTCCATCTTACTTAGAAAATTATCTTTTATTAGCTTCTTTGTTAAAAGATATGGAACGATCGGAAGAAGCAATTGAAGTATTAAAACAAGCATTGTCTCAAGACCATTTGAGTAATGGCCGCGGAATTGATCGTAAGGATATTTGGGCAGAACTTGGCTCATTGTATTTTTCAAGAGGGGATTTTAACTCAGCCCTTGCATCCTTAAAAAAATCACTGAAAATGGTGGAACCAGATGAGTTCCTTCATTACGACTTACTTGCGTTATGTTACCTTGATGCAGAGGACCCAGAGAATGCACTTACCTCAATTCGCACTCATATTGAATTTTGTAAAGAAATTGACCCAGAAACTCTTATCATTTTAGCAAGAGCTCATTGTCGTTTGGGAAAAGTAGACGAAGCTGCGAATAATCTCATCCAAGCTTATTCGATTGAAGATTCCTTATACTTAAAAGCAGCTGACTTTATAGATTTTGCACCACTCCTTCGGAATGGTTTTTTTACTACCTTGGAGAACATTGAATGGGAAGAGCCATAAAACAAACGTTTGGTTCGTTAGAAGAAGAATTAAATTTTGTAGAACAAGTTTTAACGAAGGAACGTGAGGAAGAACGAAATCTATTTTTAGAAAAGGATTCAGAATCCCAAACAATTAAAGTAGCAACATTTGTTGATCTTCGGTTTGTTGTCGGAAATACTTGGAGAGCAGAATTCCAAGTGAATCTTTCTAACAAAGCAAAACTTTGGATTAAACCAGGTGTACCTGTACTATTACAAAACCAAACAGAATCCATTTATGGAAATGTATACCAATGGAATGAAACAAAACTTATCATTCAGGTCCGAGGGGATTATGAATGGGAAGGAGATGAATTCCAAATATCGAAATGGTTTCCTGAATCCACTTATGATTTATACAATGAAATCATTCGTAAAGTGAGAGAAACAAAAGAAACCGATTCCTACCAAAAACTAAAATGGATTTTGGGTTATAGTTTAGGTGATAAACCAACCCCACCCAAAAAAATAACGGATCTCCCTGCTATTGAAAGGATTTTTTCCATTTCCGATTATGGGATGGTATTTGGCCCACCTGGCACGGGAAAAACCACCTTACTCATGCAAGTTGTTCTCGACATCCAAAAGAAAAAGGAATCTGTTTTAACACTTTGTCCTACCAATTTTGCCTGCGATTATATTGTGGAACTTGCCATCCAAAAAGGAATCCGTGTGATCCGTCTAGGCAATTCGACTAAAATCAAAACGAATGTCCTTCCCTACCACCTAGACCATCTCATCCAAACCCATCCCGATCAAAAACAAATCCAAACTTGGCAAACGGAACTACAGGCGCTCCAAAAAAAAATCAATTCTTGGAAACGAAACTTCGGTAAAGAAGAAAGGGAAGAACGAAACCAATTACGAAAAGAAGCAAAGTTTTTATTAAAAACCATTCGTGATGCAGAAAACAATATTCGCACAAGAATTCTCGATTCAAGTGAACTCATCGTTTCCACCTTTGCAGGTTTTGGAAACGAATTTAAAAAAGGTAGGAGCTTTGATTATGTATTTGTGGATGAAGCCACTCAAAGTATGGACCCAGGCTGTTATATGGCGATTTTTTCAGGTAAAAAAACATTCTTTTTTGGGGATCCAAAACAACTTGGTGTGAACTATTCTCACAAAGAACACGAATCCATTCCCAGTTTTTTAGAAAAGGCAATAACAAACGATACGGGAGAACGTACCATATTTTTAGACAAACAATTTCGAATGAAACCAGAAATCTTAGGTTTTCCCAATGAAACGTATTATGAAAACAAATTGTTCACCCATCCCAATCTAATCCATCACTCCATAAAAGAAATCTCAGAAATATTTGGTTCCGATGTAAGTTTACTTTGGGTTGATACAGCTGGCAGTGATAGCCAAGAAGAAACTGATGGAGAAGAACTTAGTTTTTATAATGATACAGAAATATCACTTATCGAAACTTTTATGGAAAAAGGATTACCGAAAGAATCCACAACAATTATTTCGCCTTACAGAGGTCAAGTGGAACGTCTCTTACAAAAAGCTTCTGGACGTTATTACACTCAAACCATCGATTCTTTCCAAGGGAGAGAATCTGAAATTGTAATCCTTAGTTTGGTTCGGTCAAATCCAAATGGCGAAATTGGTTTTTTAATGAATCCAAAACGTTTGAATGTGGCTCTCACACGAGCCAAGTCTCATTTGATACTCGTTGGAGATTCTGCAACTCTTTGTGGGCATAAAGAATTCCAAGACTTATACAATTACGTCGAAACTTATGGAGAAATCCGATCCATCTATGAGTTTATGGAATAAGGCAATTCATAAGTTTACAAAACCACCCACTTTGGCTCATCGAGAGTATATAGAAGCTTAAAAGCACCATCAGATCCTGGTGGAATTTCTTTGATTGGTTCAAAATCAAAGTCAGTTGTATCATCTGCATTTTCTTTCACAGCACTTGTCACAAGGATCTCCCAAGCTTTGGCCGTATCTTCTCCCAATTTGGAAGCAGCATTTACTTCAGATCCAAATACGTCTGTATCCCCAATTTTTAGAATTTTGCCATACCCAAGGCCGACACAAAGTAAAATTTGCTCTTCAGCGATTCGTCCTTCATTGTAACGTTTACAGGCTTTTTGCATTTGGATGGCACATTGGATGGCTTTATTGGTATTCCGAAATAAAACCATAAGACTATCCCCTTCATCTTTCATTAGGATCCCGTCAAACTCATCTAATACGGGGATGAGGATGCGTTGTGATTCATAGATGGTCTGTAAAAAATGGATGATTCCAAATTTAGCAACACCTCTTGAAAAACCAGAAAGGTCCGTAAACATCACACACCATGTTTCTCCAAATAAATCCCAAATTCGTTTGTCGAGGATCTCATGATTCGAACCTTCAGTGAGTCGTTCTTCTAAAAGTTTTTCCAATCTTTCTTCGGAAGCGGATGTAGCAATGGTGCGTTTTTGACCCATGCGAGTGAGTGTAACAGTTTTTTAAAGAATGTCAATTGTAATGACTCTTCAAATGGTCTCGAAAGGAAAGATACAAAGAATCATAAACACTTCGGTCATTCATGACTTTACCCATCGCGAAGGTTGCCTCCTGGAAGGTAACAATGAATTCTGCTAGTTTTAATGTGTCTGTTTTTGCTTTTAGGATCTTTTTCTTTTTAGCTTTATCCAGGAAAAGTTTTGACTTCTGGATCCAAGCCGACAAAAGTTCCTTTGTTTTTCTTTGGAATTCAGGATCAATTGCAGACATTTCTTGGCCCAAGTTATTGAGGGGACAACCTCTTGAAACAAATTCATCTGGCCATTCCTCAAACGTTTTTTTAAAGGTTTGGATGATTCCTTCCAATGGGTCATCAAAGTTTTCCAATGGTGATATCCAACGGTCTAAAATTCCTTTGGATAAAAACTCATCGATGATGGCATAACCTACATGATTTTTCGTTGGAAAGTGGTAAAAAAAGGCACCTATGGTTAAATTTGCTTTCTCTGCGATCTCCCGCACACCCACGCCCTGAAATCCGTTTTGGTAAATCAGTGCAAAAGCAGATTCAATGATCAATTTACGAGTTTCTTCTTGTTTACCCATCCTTCACTTGTTCCTTCATCTCCCATAAAACAAACACAAACGCAAACGCAAAAGAGAAGACCAATTTCCTCCGAAATTGGGGCCACTCCCCGTTCAATCAATTCAGTTGGTTATACATACAAAATTTATTGACAACATATCACTTGATATGTTTTTATTGCGAGAACGTTTTTCAAGCAGGTGATGTTATGAACGAAATAAACCAATCCCCAACCTACCTTTGGGTGGGACGTATTCTAAGTGGCCTAGTAATCGCATTTTTACTCTTCGATGCAGGTGGAAAATTAGCTAAGATTGATCCAGTGTTAAAAAGTATGGAAGAACTGGGACTACCTGCCCAAAGTGCAATGACCATTGGAGTCATTCTTCTCGTGATCACTGTTATGTATGCCATACCGCAAACTGCCGCACTCGGAGCTCTTTTGCTCACTGGATATTTAGGTGGTGCTGTTGCCATTCACGTTCGTGTGGAAAATCCACTTTTTAGCCACACCTTATTCCCCGTTTATATTGGAATTCTCCTTTGGGCAAGCCTTGCCTTACGTAACCCAAAAGTAAAAGATCTATTCTGGAATTTCTAAAACAATCAATACAGAATTCGTAGCAAACATATACTAAGTATTAAAACAATTGTTTATCGATTCGATGTTTAAGTTACCGAATTAAATTAGATCAACTGTTATGAACATCACGTAACGGTTGAAAAAATCAAATCAATGCAATCATTAATATTCCTTAACCATTCAAATTTAGAATTTTAATAGTTAGTGGCACCATGAATATCGAAATTCCAATATAAATAGTAACACGTACATAATTCCAAATCACCCATTTCTTAATTTCACTGAATACTTTGACTGAATGTTTATCGATTGTATTTGCCACCGATTGGAACCAAATGATTTTATTTGCGAAATAAATGATAGTCCAAGCTCGCACTCCTAAATGGAGGATAAATAGTAGGAACAAATTGGTACCAATCCCATCTATTTGGTAACAAAAGATAAGTGATACTAAGAATATAATTTCATGTAATGAGTGAAACAAAATCCAAAAGTATTTTAAATCTGCATATTTATACTCAGTATTTAGTAAACTTAAAACAGGAACAGTTCCATTGGCCCAACGTGGTACAAAAACAATTGTTTCAAAAATTTGAGCTCCATTCATTAAAAAATAGATTAATAGATTCAATAATAACGAATACTTAGCAATTGATAAAGAATGGTGGGAAACAAAATTGGTTACTTCTGAAATTCCAAATGTTGTTGCAAACACAAAACAATTTTCTACTATCATATTCATATCCCCTTCGTATCCTTTAAATTTTTTGAAACTTTATCCATTATTTTGATCGCAGATTCAAAATAACGATGGACTGCTTCTAACTCACGACTTGAAAAACTAGAAATCAATTGGTCCGTTTCTTTTTGTAATTTTTTAAAGATTGGTGAAAACAGTTGGTTTGCCTTCTCCAAATTTGGAACTATGAAAACCTTCCGTCTATCCGTTTGTAAAAATTTCCTTTTAACGAGTTTACTCTTCTCCAATCGATCAATGACTCCAGTGATCGCACCAGTAGTAAGCCCGGATATTTTTGCCAGTTCCCCCGCAGTCATCTCACCATTTTCTAGAAGGTATCCTAAAAATTTATGATCTGTGCCTGAAAGCCCAACATGCGCTGCGATCGATTCATGCATAAAAAGGGCTGTTTCGAAATACTGACGCGTCGTTTTTTTAAAAATTTCTAATTCCATAAATTATCATTTAGTTAACTAGCTAATTATCTTATCAACTTAATGTCTTAGTATCTAAGATATTCTGTGATTGTAAATCCTTAAATTTCAAATTTTGGAATAATTTTTGAAAGTTAGTTCACCCTCGTTTTAGAATCGAATTTGAAATCGCAAACTATTATGGAGAATCTCGGAAATTCCAAGGATCAAAAGCTGGTATTTTCCTGATTAAATTGGTTACAAATAAAATTCAAAATTATGGAATGGGGATCAAACTCCTTTATTAAAACTGTGGATTATGGGAATCAATGGAACCTCCCCTGTTTTCGAAAATCAGGAGTAAAACAAACTAGGACTGAATTGATGATACAAAAACTATTCCAAAAATTCCAACCTTATACAATTTTTTTATTGGATGCCTTTGGTGCATCGATATCCTTGCTCGTGTTATTTGGTGTGGTTCTTCCTTTTCAACCCTATTTTGGGATGCCCATAGATGCGTTATACAAATTAGGAATCCTTGCTGGCATTTTGTTTTTTTATTCCAATACTTGTTTTATGCAAAAACCAAAACACTGGAAACCGTTTCTACTCGGTGTGATTTTTGGAAATCTTACTTATTGCGGTGTTTCCATGTATTTTCTTATAGAAAATTGGAATGTGCTCCAATCACTCGGTGCGTTTTACTTTATTTGGGAAAAATTTGTAATTTTGGGAATTGTTGCTTACGAGGTAGTTCTCCTGAGGAAATAACAATCTTTTCACAGAGTCCAAACCTTGGGTTCAATTCCGAATAGGTTCTTTGTTAAACAATTAGATCCAATTTTTCACAAATAACAATTAAAATGAAAAAAGACCCTTGGTTTCCCTTGGGTCTTTTTTAAACGAAGCCTTGAGTGGAAAGTTTTCCCACTCACACTTTTGTTATTCTTTTACAAAAACATCTTAGTTTTGTTTTAACATGTTTTTGTTCACATAAGTTTCTTCTTCTAAACCTTTTGTAAGTTCAGAAAGAGGAATTTTTTCTTTGGAAAGTTCCTTCAAGTTACTGTATTCCGTTCCACGTGGGTAGTGAGCTTTATCACTTGGATCATAAAAAGGTTTTGAATCAGTAACGAGTCCTTTGGAGTATCTCCAAACACTATTTGCAGGATCTTGTCCTACTACAAGACATCTTGGGCTCATATAACCATCGAATTTTGCAGTTTGCACTTTGATAAAGTATTTTGGCGCCCATACGTTGTGGTTACGAGCATCAAATACTTTTACAACAGTTCCAGCGGGAACAAATTCTACCACCTTGGAATTAGAATCTGGTTCTGAATACAAAGGAACAGTAAAATCCAAACTTGCTTTGTTGGTTTTGGCATCACAATTTTTATGCCAAGTCACTTCTGCGTTTTTGGAACAAGCGGTGAAGCTCATTCCAACGATCAAGAGTACTACTAATTTCAGTTTCAAAACAATTCTCCTATTGGTGGTGGTGAAGGCACTCGTCTAATCGAGGGTCTCCAACCGGAACTAAACTATGTTTTTCGAACTTTTTGAAGACAAAGAAACCAAAAATACCAACCACACCCACAGTTCCGCCAAAGGCTAAAACAAAATGGAGGATTGAAAATTTCTCAAAGTTTGCTGGGAACACCAACCAGAAAAGTTCAAAGAACTGAACTGTAAGAATCCAAGCAGCTATTTTCCAAAGGAAATCAATGTTTCGCTTGTTAGGACGATTAAGTAACAAAAGGAAAGGAATCACAAACTTCACAAACGGAAGAAGAAGCGTTGTGTATCCCCAACCACCTGTCATACGCATTTCATAGAAAAAAGTTTCTTCTGGGATGTTTGCATACCAAATGAGCATAAACTGTGAGAAACCCACATAAGCCCAGAAAGTAGTCATACCATGTAAAAACTTAGATATGTCATGGTAGTGGTTTTCGTTCACGGCTTCCCCGAGGTATCCATTTTTCTTGAGAATCGCAATGACAATCAAATACGATGCAAGAGAAGTTTGGAAGGCACCAGCAAATGCATACACACCAAACATAGTGGAAAACCAGTGCGGAGAAAGTGACATGAGAAGGTCAAACGACATGAGGCACCAAGACAGAGCAAAGAAAAGGATAAATCCTCCAGAAATCTTAGCTAATGTCTTAGTAGTATCAACGGATTTGTCTTTGTCTTGGCCAACTGACTTTCCATGAAAGATGTAAGCAAATACTGACCAAACACCAATGAAAAGCACACATCGGATGATAAACGATGTTGGATTTAAATAACCAGATTTGTGGTGGATGAGGTGGTCGTTTTCACGAACCGTCGCATCAGCCCACTCATAAAGGTCATGCATTCCAAAAATCACACCCACTAAAAGTAGTCCAGCCACTGGAGTAAAAAGTCCGTAAGTTTCAAAAATCCTACGAACAGTCACTGACCACTGTGAGCCTGTTAGGTGTTGGATCGCTGTGAAGAAAATCCCTGTGATAGAAAGTCCAATCACAAAGTATACACCAATGAGTAAGATATGGTATCCTAAGTTTGTATGGTGGAAATGACCTGCTTCGTCCATATGACGAGATGTTTCATGACCAAATCCAAAGAAGGCGATGAGAAAACTCACCACTCCGATTCCGATCATGGCAATGAGGGCATTACGAAGAGATACTGGCAGTTTGAACTGCAGTAATGTTTCGTCTAGTTTCGCTGCTTTTGTAGAGCTCATAATTTCCCCTAGTTCGCCTTTTTATTTTTCACTTCATAGTCTTGAAGTTTGCGGATGTAAGCGATGAGCTTCCATCTGTCTTCTGGCTCGATTTGGTATGCATAACTTCCCATTCGGCCCCGACCCATTGTGATGATGTGGTAAATTTGACCATCAGTCCAACCTCTCACATTATCTGAGACAATGGCAGGAACTGGACCTTCAAATTTAGGTGCAGGTCCGATGACAGTTCCGTTCCCTAAACCTTGTACACCGTGGCAAGGAGAACAGTAGGTTTGGAAACGTTTTTCTCCAATCATCATATCCCCTAAACTCGCTTTTCCGATCGGATTTTTTAATCCTTTATCAGGTCCAGTGAGTAAATCAGGTGCTGCTACGGTTGCATAAGGATATGGGTAGTATCCTACTGGAATCGCACCTTTTGGTGGGATTCGCGATGCGGAACCGTTAGATGCAAAAGAATCATCCTCTTGTGATTCCCTTGCAGGAGAATCATACATATTGGGAAAGTATTCATAAACGGGAGTTTTATAATCGCAATTTGTGACAAAAACTAACGCCACAAGTGCAAAAACTCGAAAGATGTTTTGTTTCATTTTTGGTTCTCCGGTTTCACTACGGTTACTTCGGATCCGCCAATGCTTTTTACAAACGAAACCACATCGGATTCGTTATAACCTTTGGCAGACTTTGGAATCCAAAGACCGAATTTATGAGACGTCAAATCTGGGTGCAGAATCCGACGAGTCGCCTTGGGAATACCGCTTAAAAAACATAAAGCAGCTACTGTATAAATCCCTGCGGCAAATACAGTTAATTCAAAGATGATCGGCACATAAGCAAACCATGCATTGAGTGATTTTCCCGAGATATTGAGAGGCCAGTCATGTGCATGAGTGAGGTATTGGAATAAAATTCCAATTGTGCATCCAAAAATCCCAGCAAAGAAAGTGACCCAAGGGAGACCCGATCTTGGGGTTCCCATGGCTTCATCTATTCCATGCACTGGGTAAGGAAGGATACAATCAAAACCGATGTAATCTTTTTCCTTTGTTTTTTCCGCAGCATGCATAATGGCTTCCGGAGTATCGAAAATTCCGAGAACTCCTTCATCCATTTCTTTGTATTTATGAAACTGTTCTAATTTTGGAAGATACATACTAGTGGTGTGCTCCTTCTTTTTGTGGCATCACTGTTTTTACTTCTGCAATCGCAATCACTGGCATAATTCGGCACCAGAGAAGGAAGAGAGTAAAGAAGATACCGAACGTTCCGATTAACATAGCGTAATCGAAAAGAGACGGTGTATACATAGCCCAGCTGGATGGTAAAAAGTCACGGTTCAGTGTCATCATGATCACAAATCGTTCGAACCACATACCCACGTTTACCACAAGGGAGGCAACAAACATCACTGGGATGTTGTAACGAAGTTTGCGGAACCAGAATACTTGCGGCGACAATACGTTACAGGAAATCATAATGAAGTAAGCCCAACCATAAGGTCCGAAAGCTCTGTTCCAGAATGCAAATACTTCGTATTCGTTACCAGAATACCAAGCGATGAAAAACTCTGTTCCATACGCAAGTCCCACGATAAGTCCTGTGACCATCATGATTTTGTTCATGTTGTCCAAGTGTTTCATCGTGATGTAGTTCTTTAAGTTAAACACTTCACGAGCAATGACCATAAGGGTTACCACCATCGCAAATCCGGAGAAAATCGCACCGGCAACGAAGTATGGAGGGAAGATGGTCGTGTGCCAACCAGGAAGGATGGAAACAGCGAAGTCGAAGGATACGATGGTGTGCACCGAAAGTACGAGTGGAGTGGAAAGAGCCGCTAAGATCATGGAAACGATTTCCAAATGAGACCAAGCTCTCGCCGATCCAACCCAACCAAAAGCAAGAACGTTGTATAAGTTCTTTCTCCAAGTTTCTGTAGCACGATCCCTAAGGGTCGCAAGGTCAGGAATGAGGCCCAAGTACCAGAATACCATCGAAATGGAAAGGTAGGTGGATACCGCAAACGTGTCCCAAATCAGAGGGGAACGGAAGTTCACCCAAAGTGGTCCTCTTTCGTTTGGATAAGGAAAGAGCCAAAATCCGAGCCATGGGCGACCTACGTGGAGGATGAGGTTCGATGCGGCAACAAGTACGGCAAAGATTGTCATCGCTTCTGCGGCACGGTTAATCCCTGTTCTCCAACCTTGGCGGAAGAGGTATAATACCGCAGAAATCAATGTTCCTGCGTGACCGATACCAATCCAAAATACGAAGTTGACGACGAAAAATCCCCAACCTACTGGGTTGTTGATCCCAAGTAAGTAAAGACCTTCGTAAAACAAATAACCGATAATGGCTACGTCGATCAGGGTGATCGTCAAAACCAAAAGGAAGGTATTCCACCAAAGTTTGGTTGGGAAATCTTCGTTTGGTTTTGCGATATCAACGGTTACATCTTTAAGCGATTTCCCGCCTGTTACCAGGTCGGGGATATCTAATTTATCTCTAACTGCTTGTGTTAATGACATTCCCTTTGTGTTCTCCCTGTTAAACTTCGTTTCGAACTCGAGTCAAATAACTGACGGCAGGTCCGATGTTTAGGTATTCCAGAAGTTTGTAAGACCTAGGGTCTTTCAAGAGCTTCGCTACTTTTGATTCAGGATCATTTACATTACCGAACACAATGGCACCGGATGCACATGTTTGTTCACAAGCGGCTTTCACTTCCCCATCTTTCAGAGTTCGTCCTTCGTTTTTTGCTGCGATTTTTTTCTCAGCAACACGAGAAGCACAGAAGTTACATTTTTCCATGACCCCGCGAGAACGAACGGTTACATCTGGGTTTAGGCCCAAGTTTCTTGGAGGACGAGCCTTAAAAGTAGGAGTCGCATCACCAAGTAAGCTGTGTTCATTCCAATGTTCTAACCAGTTAAAACGGCGCACTTTGTAAGGGCAGTTGTTCGAGCAGTAACGAGTTCCCACACAACGGTTGTAAACCATATCGTTGGTTCCTTCCGAACTGTGAACGGTTGCAGCCACTGGACAAACTGTCTCACAAGGAGCGTTATCACAATGTTGGCACATAAGTGGTTGGTGTGCAATTTCAAGTGATTCTGGTTTTTCAGGATCACCGATATAGTAACGGTCAATGCGAAGCCAATGCATCTCACGACCCATACGCACTTCGTCACGTCCTACCATTGGCACGTTGTTTTCAATGTTACATGCAACAACACAAGCACCACAACCAGAACAAGAAGTTAAATCAACTGCCATACCCCATTTGTATCCTGGGTATGCAAACTGACTTCCTGGTTGGTCAGAAGGAGCGTTTGCTCCCTGTGCTCTTTGTAGTTTTCCATCGATTAAGATTTTTGGGATCTCAGGCTCAGGGATTCCTGCACTTGGATTTTTAGTATAGTCTTGTAGTTTTGCAGAAATGATAAGAGGTCTCTCTTTCCATTCCACACCCATCATCACACCAGGGCTCATCATGTGGTGGTCCTGAGTGGTAGCGAGTTTGTATTTTTTCCCTGTTGGAGAAAGTGTGATGGATAAACCAGAGTAAACTGTTGATCCGTTTACTTCTGTGGCAAGGAGGCTTGCATTTTTACCAACACCGTTTCCGATCTCACCAACATTTGTCCTTCCATAACCAAGAGCAATTCCCACTGCTTCTGGATGGAGGCCAGGTTGGATCAGGGCTGGAAGTTCAAAAGACTTTCCGTTTACTGTCACTGTCACAACATCATTGAGTTTGATTCCCGACGAACGAGAGTATTGTGGGCTAATGGCAACGTAGTTGTCCCAAGTGACTTTTGATACTGGATCTGGAAGTTCTTGGAGTTGGGAGTTGTTTGCTCTTTCTCCTGTTCCGAGAGCTGTGCTTTCGTAGAGAGAAACAGTTAAACCAGACTTAGATGCTGAAAGAGGTGCGATGGTTCCTCGGAAAGAACGACCACCCTTGTCTGCTTTTGGATTTCCAGAAACAAGGACACCTTTTCTGAGTAAGTCTTCCCAGTTGGTTTTTTTAGAATATTTTGTTTTGAGGTATTCGTAAAGAGACTCGGAACCAAGTAACTTTCCACCAGCCCAACCAATGAGCATATCTTCAAATGCTTTGGATTGGAAAAGAGGTCGGATTGTTGGTTGTTGTACCGATACAATTCCTGCTACAGATTCGTTATCTCCCCAAGACTCAAGGAAGTGTGATACTGGAGCAAGCCAGTTCGATGCAAGTGCTGTTTCATCCGCACGGTCAGAAACTTGAACCACTTGTGCTGCTTCATGAAGGAGTTTTTTCCACTCATCTCCATTTGGCGCCTCGTAAACTGGGTTTACACCAAAAAGAATGACCACACCGGCCTTTCTTTCTTTTAAGTCTTTTGCGAGAGATTTTAAGTTTTCAGCGTAGTTGGACTTTCCTTCTTTTAAAGGATTTCCAGCATCGATGGTTTTTCCATCATTCCCAAGCATGCTGTTTAACATGTTGACAGCGATTTGTAAATCCACTGCATCTTCTGTTAAAGTATTGGAACCACCAGCGATGATAAGAGACTCACCTTTTGCAGATGCAAGTGCCTTTGCTGTTCGAACTACAACTTCCTTAGAAATTCCAAGCTCAGATGCAGTTTTGTCTACATTGATTCCAGAAACTCCAGTTGCCCCACCCACTCCCAAATCAGAGAGAGCCTTTGCAATCACAAGGGCAAACTTTCTTTGGTCACCTGGTTTTAATGGAACTCTTTGGTCCGCATTCGAACCAGTCATAGACGGGTGAGTTTCTGCTGCGATAAACGCATTGAATGATTTAGAATTTTTTTGTAAGTCTCTTCGTTTCGAAAAGTCATTGTGGTAGTTGACTTGGTTTAAGAAGTCACTATCGATAGAAAGGATTACTTTTGCTTTGTCAAAGTGGTAGTTCGGAAGAACTGCCTTTCCATAAGATTTTTCTTGCGCAATGGTGATCGCATCATCAGAAGAAGCAAATGCAACTTCTAAGTGTTTTCCACCACCAACAGAACGTAAAAACTCAGAAACAAATTCTTTTGTTGCAGGAGAAGAAAGTGGTTTTGTAACGATAACCGTCTTTCCTTTGTTTGCTGCGAGTTTTTCTTTTACGTCTTTATCAAGAACAAACCAATCGCTAGACTTAGCGACACCATTCACAACTTGTTGTGGTTCTTTTGCTCTGTCTGCATCATAAAGATCAAAAATAGAAGCTTGTCCAGAAGCACATAAAGCACCTTCTGAAATTGGATGGCTTGGATTTCCTTCGAGTTTTAAAGGACGACCATCTTTTGCTTTTACAAGTACCCCACAACCAACAGAACAACCACCACAAACCGAAGCATAGTGGTAAGAGTGTCCATGTTTTACGAAGTCGTATTGTTCTACTTCGTTATTGTCTGTATTTTTAATGGTAAGGTTCACATAAGGAACTATTTTTTCAGCAGGTTTTTGGATACAACCAACAGTTGTCATCACAACTGAAGCACCCATAAACTTAAGGAATGTTTTTCTATCAAAATCGCCTTTTTTGATTTTTGCAATCAAAGGGTCTGGAGATTTGTAGAACTCTTGTTTTTGGAGTTCTTTTTCGCGTGAAGTACCGCGAAGTTCATAAGACTGCCAAAGTGATTTTTTTTCTTTTTGGAAACTATCGTCTTTCATCATAAATTATTACTTGTCTCCCGATTATCTGTGGCACGTAGAACAATCGTTAGGAGCATTGTTCTCTCTGTGGCAATCGACACAAAATCCCATATTGAGGGACTTGGACTGTCTAACCTTTACCATCTCTGCCATGTTACCATGACAAGTGGAACAATCAACGCCACGTTGTACGTGTCTTGAGTGGTTGAAGTATACGAAGTCTGGTTGGTCATGGACCTTCACCCAGGAAACTGGAGTGTTGCTATCGTATTGTGCTTTGAGCCACTTAACATGTTCTTGGTTGCCCGCTACGTTACCTGCTCCATGGCAGTTCATACAAGTGGAACTTGGTGGAACTGTGGCATGGGCCGAGTTTTCAACGCCAGTATGGCAATACTTACAGTCGATTTTGTTATCGCCAGCATGTATCTTGTGGTTGAAGGGGATGGGCTGGTCGGGTGAATAGCCCACATAACGGCTAGGTGAAAAAATCAAATATGCTAACGCAGCTATCGCAACGATAGGCACAGAGATCTTGAGTATTTTTATATTCATTCGCAGATTTCCTGAATCCGTTTACACTGTCTTCTGACAAGGAAAGGTAAAATCCGAAAAAAAGCAAGTATGTAAGGGTTTTAGTTGTGAAAAAACATTAAAAGAGACATAATCTTAGATTTTTTCTGAACTTTCTTAGTTGAAACTAAGTCTCAATTAAATCCTCAAAATACCAACTAACAACCATTATTTTCCAAAAATAGAGGCAAGTGTGATCTGTTTCGTACCAATGCATGATTCCGTAGACTCACTTGTCTCTCAAGATTGGTTTCCAATTTTGAATCTTTGTGTGATGGAACGTAAGGTTTCTGCTGCTTGGGAAAGTTTTTCTGAGGAAGATGCCACTTTTTCTGAACCAGTCGCAATGTGCATGGTTTCATTATTGATTCCAAAAACAGATTGTGAAATTTGTTCAATTGCTCTTTTTTGTTCTTCAATCGCACCGCGAATGAATTCTGACTCCCTACCCACTTCCAGCGAACGTTCATCTACTTCTCGGTTGTAATCCAATTGGGCTTTTGTTGCTTCTGATAATCGTTTCATCACATTTTCTACTTCTGCAATGTCTCGGATGATTAAGTTTAGGAGTTCTACAGAGGAACGGATCCCTTTTGCACCCTCTTCCAACTCTTTGCTATTTTTCCCAATCATGTCCTCGATGGCCTGGATGGAATGAGCCGTTTTATCCGATAGTTTGGAAATCTCCTCAGCGACGATAGCAAACCCGCGCCCAGCTTCTCCGGCTCTTGCCGCTTCGATGGCAGCATTGAGAGCAAGTAAACTTGTTTGGTCGGAAATTTCGTCAATGATGCCGATCACTTCTTTCATTTCAGAAGAAGATTCCAAAATGACACCAATGACTTCCTTCATTTGGTTTAGGGATTCTCCACCGAGTTTTGCTTGTTTGGTAATATTTTCTGTATTGGCTAAGGCTGCCTTTGTATCCTTTTCAATTTGGATGGCTCCTTTGGAGAGTTCTAATATCCTTTCATTGAATTCGACAATATTCCTATGTTGTTTTTCCGTCGACGATGCCGTTGTCTCCATACTTGCAGAAACTTCTTCTGTGGTTGCGGATATTTCTTCCGCGGAAGCTGCTGTCCCTTGTGCCATATCCGAAAAACTGGTAGAAGAATCTCGTAGACCAATGGCCGAGGATGTAATTTCTTCTGTTACGGATTGGATCTCCCCTAGTGAATTTCGGATACTTTTGACAAAACCATCCAAAGCGAGGTTCATCCTTCCAATCTCATCATGATTGGTGAAAGGAAAGTTAGCACTCAAATCACCCTTTGCCATTTGGTCCAAAATAACGACAGAGTTCTCCAAAGGTAATAATCGTTTTTTTAGAAACCGAAACACTCCAAATACAACAAAAGAAGTGATCACAAAAACAATGACCACTGCAAAGATTGTAACTTGAATGAAATCTGAATTCATATCAGATTTGGGTAATACAACTCCTATGATGGTATTCCATTCTTCCAATCGTTTCACAAGAAATGCATAGTCTATTCCATTTTCTGTATATTCAAAATAAGCCCCATCCTTTGCTTCTAAGATGGGCCTTCCTTCTGGAATTTTACTCAAATCTAGTTTTAAAATTTTGGATTTGTCTGGACCTGCAAAGACAACACCTTTTGTGGTGATGGCAGTGATATAACCGTGGTTTCCGACATGAATCCCTTCCCCCATTCGAATGGATACTTGTTCTAAATTTAATGCGATCCAAAGGATTCCAATTAAATTACCATTGTCTTCAATAGGATAAGAGATGAGACTAACAGGCAAACCAGTGATAGGTGATTCTTGGACAGAACCAATCAAAAATTGTTTTTTTAAAGCAACAACAACATGGTCACCAGTTTTTGCTTCTTCTAATTGGTACCCAATCGAACGAGGGATACCAGCTGCAAAAATTTTGGCGTTTTGGACGGGCAAAGAGAGGAATATATTTTCGTATTCACCATTGGAATCTTTCATGATCCCAACAAGTAAGTCTGTTGCAAATTTCGCTTTTCCCGGTAGGAACGATTCTTTGATTTCTTTTTGATTGGAAATGAGACCTGCAATCCTCAGTTGTGATTTATAATAATTGGATAATTCAGCCCCAGCACTTTTCCCAGCATTTTCCATTTCTCCCCGGAAAACTTTTAAGAGTAGCCCCCAGTTCAAATACAAAATAAGAGCAGATACTACAGTCGATAAAACGAGAATCGATAGGAAGGTATAAAGACCAAGGATGTATTTTAAGCTCTTCATATTCCCTACTTATGACGTGAAAATTTAAAGGAAATGAGACATTAAGATGGATTCTAGGAAATTAATTTCCAAATGTTCTATCCAACTTTTTGTTCAGGGGAGAACTTTGATGAGTTAGGGAGGGGTTTGCAACCGATTTTTACTTTGAATGGGAGCAAAAAAAAAGGCCCTGATTTTGACATCGAAGGGCCCTAAAAACCAGACTTACACAATTTAGCCTAGTTATACTTTCGAGATTTTTGAAGATTTCCCCTGCATTTTTTTCACCCAAACCAAAGAAATTTTCTTTGTGACAAGGCCCCTCGTCTCTTTTTTCAAGAAACCGATGGTCGGAGTGGCCACTTTAAAGGACTCCTTTTCCAAAACCGGTATGATTTGGTACCCAGGACCAACCATCTCTTGCAATTGTGCCAATTTTTCCGAAGGTAAAATCATCAGTCTTTCTGGTTTTTCCGACCAAATTTTGTCTAGTTTCTCTTTGTCGTAGATATTTCGAAAATTTCGTTCGGCATAAAAACCGTAGGACCTTTTGGAATTGGACATCCAGAAGGTATACAAAACTGTTTCTTTTGGTTCTAACTCCTTAATTTTGGCTCCAAATTCTCTTGATGGTTGGTAACTTGTAAGCAGTGGGTAAAACTGCAAACTGATGGCAGAAAAAAACAAAGTAGCACCTACAAGGGTCACTAAAATTTCAAGTGGGATGAGTTGCGCTGATAATAAGATAAATAAAATCCCAATCGCACCAAATACATAATATAAAATCCCAACATCGGATACAAAAACAGGAAATAGAAAATAACCAACTAAATACACAAGACCTGCGATGAGAAATGAAGGCCTAAGTCTTGTTACATTTGACTGGAACAAACTTTCTTCCATAATCCTTCCAAAATACAAAGCAGCTCCAGGTAATACCCAGTATGTATATTGTGGGAGTGGATAACGTGAAAATGAAATCAGAAACAAAAATAGAAACACCCAAAATGGGATTACAAAATCAATTTCTTTGTATTCGTTAGCACGAATCTTACGTAGGATTTCTTGCCAACCGAGTGCCTTCGTGTATTGGTAAGAATGGAAAATAAGATAAATGACCATTGGGACAAGCCCACTAAAAAAAGCCCAAGAAAAGGATTTGTAAAAATAAAATGGATCAAACTTCACATCATACATCTCGCGATAAAAACGACCAAATGATTGGATCCATAAAAAGAAAACTGGGCCATAAGAATTGAAGTTTTGGTATAAAAAATAACACCATAAAGCCGGTAAAGAAATTAGGACAAAAACCCCCGTTGGAATTTTCATCGAAAGAAGTAGTTTCCAATCCCTACGGAATAAAATATCTCCTCCTATGGAAAGAGCCGGGATCACTACAGAAATTGGTCCTTTTGTGATGAATCCCATAGACATCATGAGATACATTAAGTAAAAATAATTTGGGTTTTGTTTTCTCCCCAAATAGTAAAAATGATAAGTGAATACCAAATACGCTGTAAGATACACATCAATTTTTGGATCTACCACCATCGCATAAAAACCAGGGGCAAGTAAATAAGCAATGGATGCAAGGTATCCTTGTCTTTCTTTTCCTCCTGTCAAAATCGTAATGCGGTAAATCGAATATACCGAAAGGAAACTTAAGAATATAGCAGGGATACGAAAGGCAATATTATTGATTCCAAAAAAGAAAAACGAAGTTGCAATCGTCCAAAAGGTAAGGATTGGTTTGTCTAAATACCTTCGTCCATTATCAATGAGAGTAAAAAAATCATTCGATAAAACAAGTTCCCGACTAATTCCTGCATACTGAGCGCTGTCTATGTCGATCACATCGAGTGGTAAAGTAAATAGAATAGGCAAAGATGCCACTAGTAATAAAATTCGATAAAAAATACGTTCCGAATGTGTGAGGGAATCTTTCATTCAAATGTACCAATTTGGACTAAACATTGGCCAAAACCTTTACAGGAATTTGGTTCTTGGTCAAAACACTGTAAAATATCGCTATTATGAGTGGTGCATCCATCCATACATTGTATCCTCCCTGTGCGTTTGACATCAGGGGCAAGTGTAAGTTTGAGTTCCTCTTCCGTACAAGTGACAAATTTTTCACAAGCCAGTTGGCATTTTTGTTCTACAATGTCTTGGCAATGGGAAACACTTAGAGCCAAAAATAAAATCAATATCCACTTATTTTGTTGTTTCACTTCGAATTCCTTTGAGAGCTAACATCCCACAGGCGCCATTGATGTCCCTTCCAGGACTGCGGCGATTGAGGATAGGAGCTGTTGTTTTTGCTTTGAGATGCATTACAAAATCTTTAACTTCATCATCGGTTGGTCTACGCCATCCCGTAAAATCTGTGTTTAATGGAATCACATTGATTTTACATTTGTTCACAGACCTTGCAATTTTTGCGAGTCGTTCGGCATTGTCACGTCCCATATTCACATCTGGGATCATCACATATTCGAATGTGATCGCTCGGTCGAGTTCCTTTGTGAAACGTTTTGCTGATTCTACGAGTTTATCCAATGGATGTTTATCATTTACATCCATAACAGAAGAACGTGCATTTGGGTTTGGATGGTTGAGAGAAATGGCAAAATTAAACGGTTCTTTGTTTTCAATAAAGCGATTGATCCCCGTTGTCACACCTGCTGTGGAAATGGTGATGCGAAGGGCACCAAGGCCAAAAGCTTCTTGGTCTCTTAAAATATGAGCGGCCTTCATCACAGAGAAATAATTGTGCATGGGTTCACCCATTCCCATAAATACAATGTTAGTGGCACGATCTCCCACAAGGCGTTCCACCTGCAAAACTTGGTCGAGGATTTGCCATGTGTGTAAATTACCTTTATATTCTAATAGGCCCGTAGCACAAAATTTACAATTTAAGGTGCATCCGATTTGTGAAGAAATACAAATGGTCTTTCTACCACCGTCCCCAGAAGGGATCCAAACTGCTTCAATCTCTTTGTTTTCACCTACGTAAAATGTAAACTTTCGAGTTCCGTCATCTTTGGAAACCAAATCCCGACCTATTTCAATTTCGGGATAGGATGTATGTTGTTTTAACTTTTCTCTTACTTCTTTAGAGAGGGTTGTAAATTGGTCTATCGTCGTATAACGACTCTTATAAATTCCAGTATAAATTTGTGCTGCGCGGTACTTTTCGAGACCTAAGGAAACACATATCTCTTCTAGTTCTTTTTTGGTTTTCCCTTTGAGAACAGGTATTTCCTCTTTCATTGTGTAGGTCCTTTCACCATTAGCCAATCTTTTCTTTGCCACCTTACGGGACAAGAAATTACACTCTTTCTAAAAGTCTTACTCCAAAAAGCCTACTAGAACAAGTCTAAATTCACAGAATCGTCACAAAGTATGAAGTTTCTTTGGAAGAAATGGACATTGACTAAGAGGACGTGATTCAAAAGCCTTGTATCTAGTGAGGAAAATAAACGCATGAATAGCGATGCCTTTATGGAATACGCCTTTATCGTCATGGTCGCACTGATCGGTATTGAAATTTTTGTCTCTTATATGAAGGGCAAACAATTCTACCGTTTGAATGTTTTAATTGCTGATGTGAGCACGGGAGTCATCTTCGCTCTCATAGGTGTTGTCATTCTTCTTGGGGCCTTATATGTTTACGACATTGTGGAAAAGAATTATTCTTTATCTGCCCTCGGTTATCATTTTTTCCCTCTGACAAGTCCATTCCAATTTTCACCCAACTTTGTCGTCAATTGGCACGCTTTGGGAGCTTGGACATTCTCAGTTGTATTTGCTGATTTTATCTACTATTGGTTCCACAGACATTGCCACGAAATCAATCTTTTCTGGGCAACTCACGTCACCCACCATTCGACCCAAGAAATGAACCTTTCGGTTGCTTTCCGTGGAAATGGCCTGCAAAGGATTTTTGAATATACATACTTTCTTGCTATGGCTCTGCTTGGGATCCCATGGGCGATGTTTTTACTCAGCCATCGAATATTGAAAGTATACCAATTTGTGGTGCACACTCGTTTCATTGGTAAGTTAGGAATTTTTGAAGAA
The DNA here is from genome assembly GCF_040833965.1 of Leptospira sp. WS39.C2. NCBI lineage: Bacteria > Pseudomonadati > Spirochaetota > Leptospiria > Leptospirales > Leptospiraceae > Leptospira > Leptospira iowaensis. The sequence continues at coordinate 1,431,397 of NZ_CP162142.1, read as the reverse complement.
TTTATGGTGACCCCTTCCAACCACCGTGTACACCACGGAACCCAAAGGAAGTACCTCGACCGTAACCACGGTGGAATTTTAATCATTTGGGATAGAATGTTTGGATCTTTTGAATGGGAAACAGATGAACCCATTTATGGTTTAACAAAACCAGTTAACTCTTTTAATCCAATCACTGTCAACTTACACGTGTTTAAGGATATGTTCTTTCAGATTCTAAAATGTAAATCCTTTGGTGATGTTTTCAAAACCATCTTTGGACCTCCAGGTTGGAAACCAAATTATTTACAAACTCCAGATGATGAATTTAAAGAACCTGCATATACAGAAAAGTATGATCCAAAACCACCGATGGGTGTTATGGTATATGTGGCATTACAAGCAGCTGTCCTAATGGCTGTGGGTCTTGTGATTTGGAAAGTTGCAAAAATCAATTTAGAACAAGATATGACAATGCTTGGAATTTTATCAACAGTGATCATATTTAGTTTGTTTTCAATTGATAGAACTATGGAGATGAAACGTTGGTCAAGAAGGACAGAAGTAGTTCGCAATGTTTTATTTATCATTGCATTTGTAATCACACTCCTTTATTCGCAGATTCCAAATATTGAAATTTTTGCGATTCCACTCATTGGTCTTTCGTTCGTTTCCCTTCTATGGATCATCCTCAAACGAAAAACCTTTTTTGATCTCAGTAATATTTCTAATACTTGGTATTAGATTTTATTTCTTGTAAGACGGATTCCGAAGGGAACAGTTTGTTCGACTTCAGGAGTTCGTCTCCCATATTCAAATAAGCTTTTGTTTTTTCCGCGTGTTTTTTGCAGAGATTCATATCTCGATAACAAAGTCCAAGATCCACAAACGGCTCTTTGATCGTTTTTGTTTCCCCTTGCCCCCCTGTTACGGATTGGTAATACAAAAAATCATCCTCAATCCATCCAAAAATATTCCCATACGCAAAATAAGCTGAGCTTCCTTTCACTTTCCGTAGGTCTCGGCCCATCACACTAAAATAGACTTCTCTTTCCATGAAACCTAGGATGGTTGGAATCAAATCGAGTTGGGAGGTAATGTCTTCTCTTAACTCGGGTTTGATTTTCCCTGGTGCGTAGATAAGAAAGGGAACATTTCGATCCTCATAATAATTGAGAAATCGGTGGTGGCTATGGTCGGAGACAAAAAAGAATATACTATCTTTGAAATATGGAGCTTTTTTTGCTTTCTCCATAAATTCAAAAAGAGCAAAATCCGCATAATGTAATACATTCAAATATTCGCTATCTTGGGTATCCTTTCCAAATAAACGGTATTTTTCATCTGGAACTTTGTATGGATAATGAGTGGTTCCTGTATGGATCACTGAAACAATTGGTTTGTCTGCACTCACATTTAACAGTCGTTTGTGCATTGCATCCAGAGATGCTTCGTCTAAATAACTCCAAGGCCCAGTTTTGTACTCAGGATTTTTTTCAAGGTCTTGTTTTCCGATGAGTGTATCAAAACCCCAGTGGTACATGATACTACCCTTATTATTGAAGCTTAAGTCAGTACCTGTGACAAAAAGAGTTTGGTAACCGATTGTTTTTGCAATGTTCCCGAGACCAGAAAATCGATTGAGGATTTGCGGAGTTCTTACCACCGTAAGCCCTGGTCTGTCAGGGATCCCACCCATAAGAGCCATGAGGCCATTGGTTGTCCTTCCCCCACTTGCAAAAAAGTTTTTAAAGAACATCCCTTGGCGAATGAGTTGGTTGAAATAAGGAGTTACTACCTTTCCTTCCACTTTCCCAGTTCCAATGATATCAATAAACTTACCAGTCCAACCTTCAAGTACAATGACAACGATATGTGGCAAAGGCTTTTTGGAATTAACAGTTGTTTTACGAAGTAAAGGAAATTCATCACTCACAAAACTGGCACCAGGGTATGTCACTTCCTTTTGTACAAAACTTGTCGCATCTGACAATTTCATATAATGACGATCGTCTACCTTTGTCATCTTGAGATCCGTGATGACAGTAAACCCAGGATTTAACACCAAATCATTGGTAATGGTTTCTTTTGTGATGATGGCATCACTTGTCCTAAGAGGACTTGTTTGGATCCCACCCCGAATTCCAAGCACAAGTAATGCCAATACAATAAGAAACTGGAGACCTGCCCATTTATAATGGATATTCACATGGGAGTATGGAAATTTAGATTGGATTTTATAAATCCCAAATCCGATCCCACCGATGACAAGAAGTCCTAATAAAAACAAAATTGGATTTTGAGAAAAGGCAGAACCTACAAGTGGTAACATCTCAAACCCCAAGTAAGCAAAAGCTTCGTATCCCAAGTGTTTATTTCCATTTTCATAATAAATCAAATCTGCAATGAGTAAAAAAAGAAGTAGGATGATAAAAACAACCGGAATTGTCCTCCAAACAGCCCTATACCAACGATTCCGATTTAGAAAATGAAATGTGGAATAAACAAGACTAAAACCAAGTAACACACATAATACGGAAATATCAAACCGAGCCCCTTTTGCAAATGCTTTCAAAATGATCCAAAAGGACTTGTCATTCATCCGATAAGAATACATGAGAAAAAAAGCTACGCGGTAGATGGTTAAAAAAACAATTCCAAGGCCTGCGAGAAGTAGGTGGAATCGTATATAAAAAGGAATATGGGAGAAGAATTTTTTCATATAGGGAGTAATGTTATGCCTTCAAAAGTTTGGTTAGATTCTATTCTGTTTTGCCAAATCAAAATTTCATTTTGAATACTTTGAATTTTTAAGGAACGGCTTTGACCAATTTGTAAATGGTTCCCGATTGGTAGTCGGCGACAAAAATTTCACCATCACGATCCTGTCCAAATGTTGGAATGAGTAAGTTCCATTTTCCAAGGGTTATGGTTTCTGTAATTTTGTTGTTTTCCCCAGGTTTCGGTAAGTCAATGGCCCAAATTTTGCCTTGGATAAAATCACCAAACACGTATTTGCCTTTCAGTTCAGGAATCGATGATCCAAAATACACATAACCACCGGTAATGGATTGTCCTTCATCCCTTCCATATTCGTAAAAAGGATCTTGGTAAAGGGATGGATTACAACCATCAGTAAAACAATGGAAACCTTCTGTTTGGTTCCATCCATAGTTTTTACCACTTAGAATGATATCCACTTCTTCATAAGCATCTTGTCCCACATCAGCGGCAACCAAACGACCATCAGGTGAAAAACTCATTTTCCAAGGATTACGAATTCCATAGGCAAAAATTTCAGGTAAAAAACCTTGTTTTCCAAGGAAAGGATTGTCTTTTGGAATCGAATATGGTTTTTTCCCTTCGGGATCCGGTGTAGGTGAAATCCGTAAAATTGAACCAAGTAATGTGTTTGGATTTTGTCCATTTTTTTTAGGATCAGCCCTCCAACCACCATCCCCAAGCCCAATGTATAAATGCCCATCGGGTCCAAAGGTTATTTGCCCACCATTATGGTTGGGGTAAGGTTGTTCTACTTGCAATAAAACACGCTCATTTTTTAAAACCATAGTGGAAAAGGAACTTGGATTTTCCACATCCCATTCAGCAATTACTGTCATATCTTTATTCGCAGACGAAATTACAGTATGTGTGTATATTTTTGGTTGTTTTGGATACTTAGGATGGAAGGTAAGTCCAAGTAGGCCTTCCTCACTGTCTGTGATGACTGAAAATTTATGTAACACTCGTTTGGTTTTCTTTTCCCTGTCAAACAAGATGAGATCCCCTGCTTTTTCCAAAATAAATAAAAAGGGACTGTCATTTGGTGGAAATTGTATATCTGTTGGTTCTTTGACCTTCACCACTTCTTGGAGAGAGATTAGAATTTGTTTCCTCGTGGCATCAGGGCCAATGAAAATTGGTTTGGATCCCAAAACCTTTCCATCGGTTTCATACGTTTTGCTAAACGTTTTTAAAATCTTACGGCCTAAATCATCACAAGATAGAGTGGAAAGAGATACGGTAAAAAAGGACAAAAAAACTAGGATTTGGATTTTCATACGGTGGCTTCCCCTATTAGGATAATTCGCTTGGATTTGTATCCGCAATCAAAAAACTTTGGAAACTGTGATGAAACTTTTCTCTCTGATTTGTATCCCCATTTTTTCTTTATTTGCTTATTTGCAACTAAATGATCCTGATCCCTATCTATGGTTTCCGTTGTATGCCATCGTAGGAATTCTCGCAGGCATTCGTTTTTTCCAAAGGCTTCCCAAATGGATTGGATATATTCTTATCCCTGCCTACATTCTCCTGTCTGTTTATTTTGGAATGGAAGCACCTTATTTTGGAATGGAGGTGGAAGAAGTGAGAGAATGTTTAGGCCTACTCATCGCAAGCGCAAGCCTTTGGGTTTTAGTTTTTAAGAAGTAAATCGTGTGTTTTTTCGCGGAATTTAGGTTTCCGCGATGACTTTTCCATCTTCTAGGATCATACGAATGAGTTTTGTCATCTCCACCGAATATTCCACATCTAAGTGTTTCGTGACCCCTTCACAAAATCCATTGATGATGAGTAGTTTTGCATCGTCTTCACTCATCCCACGAGATTGTAAGTAAAACAATTGGTCATCGTCAATTTTGGAAACTGTGGCTTCGTAGTTCAGAGTTCCCTCTTCACCCGAAACATCGTTATAAGGATAGGCATGAGACTGGGACCTATTGTCCATCATAAGTCCATCACATTTGATGTGGCTATAAGATCCTTTGCTGGATGGCTCAAACTTCACAAGACCTCGGTAAGAATTGATCCCACCGTCAAGTGCTACACCTTTTGCTAAAATATTAGAACGTGTGTTTTTACCTACGTGGATGATACGAGCTCCCGTATCTTGCACTTGGCCATTGCCCGCAAATGCTAAGGAAAGTACATCTCCTGTGGAATGGTCCCCTTGTAAAATGATTCCTGGGTATTTGATCGTGTTGGCACCAATATTACAATCTGTCCAAGTAATGTGAGCTGCTTCTTCGCATATCCCACGTTTCACGGTCCAGTTATACATATTTTTTTTCCAGTTCTGGATGGTGGTATAAAAAATTTTAGAATTCTTTTTAGCGACAAGTTCCACAACCGCTGTGTGGAAATTCGTACCCTTATCTTGGACGGAAGTACAACCTTCACTGTATTCCAAATGTGCACCTTCATCAGCAATGAGAAGCGTTCGTTCATATTGACCGGAACTAGCGGCTGTTACTTTAAAATATGCCTGAAGTGGCATAGGAGTTTTAACGCCTTTCGGAATGTAGGCAAATGACCCACCACTAAAAACACAAGAGTTGAGTGCGGAAAATTTATTATCACCAATCGTGACTACGGTTCCCAAATACTCACGAACGAGTTCTGGGTATTCGCGAATGGCAGTGTCAATGTCACAAAAAATAATTCCTAAATCAGTGAGTTCCTTTTTGACATTGGCATAAATGGTTTCGGAATCGTTCATCGTTTCGATTCCTGCTAAGTATTTACGTTCGTGTTCCGGGATTCCTAGTTTTTCAAAACTACGGAGGATTTCGGGATCCACTTCATCCCATGATTTTTTCTTTTTTTGGTTGGAACCAACATAATGCACATAGTCATCAATGTTGATTTGGAACTGAGGGATAAACCCCCAAGCGGGCATCGGTTTTTGTTCGTAAACCTCGAAGGCTTTCAATCGAAATTCGGCAAGCCAACTTGGTTCATTTTTGATATGGGAGATGGACTCTACAACCTTTCGAGTCAAACCCTTTGGAAAATTATCAGCCTGGTAAAATTCGACATTCGGTTTTTCGGTCTTTGTTGTAGATTCCATTGGTTCTCCCATTTTCTCGTTTAGAGAAATTGCAATTAATTGACGGAAGCGAAGTAAGCTTTTGATCCAGTAGGATCCGCTTTCATCGTTTTTTTCCCTTCATCCCAGTTTGCAGGACAAACTTCACCGTGTTTTTCCACAAATTGGAAAGCTTTGATGAGTCTGAGTGCTTCTTCAATGTTACGTCCTACTGGAAGGTCGTTAACAGTTGCTTGGCGGATGATACCTTGTGGGTCGATGATGAAAGTTCCGCGTAACGCAACTCCTGCATCTGGACCTGACTCAATGAGAACACCAAAAGACTTTGCAATTTCTTTTGTTTTGTCTGCAATGAGTGGGTATTTGATCTCACCAATACCACCTTCTTTTTTAGGCGTTTTTTTCCAAGCTAAGTGTGAAAATTCGCTATCAACGGATACTCCCAAAACTTCAGCTCCGATCTTTTTAAAATCTTCTAGTTTTGCATCGTATTCAATGATCTCTGTTGGACATACGAAAGTAAAATCAAGTGGATAGAAAAATAGAACCACCCATTTGCCTTTGTAATCGGATAATTTGATTTCTTTGAAACTGTCCCCGATCACTGCGGTTGCTTTAAAATCAGGGGCATGTGATGTCACTTGTGGCATAATGTCACTCCTTAGAATTATTCTAAGTACAGTCCTTAGATTCTGTCTAGATGTTTTTCAGTGAGCCGGAAGTTTTCCAAAACCCACTCATTGTCCGCTACTGTTTCAACAAATCTCCGATCATGACTGACAAAGACAAGAGCTGCAGCGACTTCTCGTAAGGAAGTTTCCAAAGCTTCTAAAGATTTTAAGTCAAAATGGTTTGTGGGTTCGTCTAATAAAATGACTTCAGGGTTTTCTTCGAATCTTAAGGATACAAAAAGTTTTTTCCCTTCTCCAGGGCTTAAGGCTTCCGATTCGGAAAATCGTTTTGGATCACTTCCCAACCTGTGGATAAGAGACAATACATTTGCTTTCTTCGCACCCAATAAGTTTTGGAATTCCTGATACAAATCCTTAAGCCCTTCCTTGGAAAATTCCTGTGGAAGGTAAATTGACCGAATGCCATTCACTTGGAATCGCTCATTTAAATATTTGAGAAATGTAGATTTCCCACCTCCATTTTTCCCTGTAATCGCAATCCTTGCGTCAGATTTAATTTCAAAATGTTTTGTTAAAATTAAATTCATAAAACCAAAATCCAGAAATTTATCATCTAACAAACATAAGCTTCTTTTTCTGGATTTTGTAGTTTTCCATTCGAAACCGATTGTTTCTTTTTCTGGGAGTGTTTCCCAAATTCCTTTTTCTTTTGTTTCAGAATTTTCAACGCGACGTTGAATTTGGTTTTTCAAACGTCCTGCTTGCCCATCTTTACCACTCAACCTTGCTAAGTTTTTTTGGTAACGACCATCATGGTCATGTATATCCAAACCTTTTTTGGACCTCTGTTTATGTGAAAGACTCGCTTCCATTCTCCTTCGTTTTAGTTCAGATTCGAGTTTTTTATGTTCTCGTTTTGCATTTTCCCAATTATGTATTCTTTCTTCTTTTTCCCTTTCTATTTCTTTTTTCCCTGAAGTATAGTTCCCAATCCGTTGGGAGTAAAAATTTTTTTCTAGGAAAATACATGAGGAAACCAAACCATCTAGTAAATCTCTGTCGTGGCTGATGAGGATACCAATACCTTGGTAGTGGTCCATCGCTTCTCGGATGAGTTTTACACTTGTGGTATCTAAATGATTGGTTGGTTCATCCAAAATCAAAACGTCTGGTTCTTTTGATAAAACCATAGTCAATTGGAACCTTCGTTTTTCTCCAAAACTAAATCTTTCATAATCATCTGACGTATCCATTTGGATTTGAAAGAGGCTCATCCAAAACCCAGAGACCTTATTTTCTAAAGAGAGAAATTCATAAATTTCTTCTTTTGTAATCTCCGTTCCTTGCGATAAAGAACAACTACTTCCATTACCAACAACCTTACCTTGGGATGGCACAAGTTCTCTACTGATGATTTTTGCAAGAGTGGATTTTCCACTTCCGTTTTTCCCAACAATCCCTGTCCATCCTTTGGAAAAATGAAGGTTTAGATTTTGAAATAACGGTTCCGATTGTGATTCAAATTGGAATGTTAAATTATGAATGCTTATATGATGTGGCATACGACTTGCTCCTGTAGTTTCCAAGGGGAATAGGCAAACAAGTCTTGTCCTAAGAGTTTAGGATTAGATTGGATTTAATTTTTTAATTTTGTTCACCTATTTGTTGTGATTCGTAATCTCATCGGAGTGTACCTCGTCTCAAAATGTTAGACTCATTTTATTTCACTATGTTGTCAAACATTTGGAAACAAAAATTTTGGTTAGTTCCCTTTTGCCATTAGGAATTTTTCCATAAACTCTGTGATGTCTCGTATGTTACGATTGATCATCTTACGAAGCTCAGGTGGTATGTTTTGTGATTTGATCACACGGTAATAATTGAGAGCATTTTTTAACATCTTCCGACGTGCAAACTCTTGTGCTTTCATAAGCATCGGTTTGTATTTATAATATGAATATTCCATAATAGAATAATTCTTCGATAGCCGGAAGGCATGTGGGATTTTACCAAAATCATAGGTAAGAGTGAGAAACGGTGCATCATCGGCTTCTGGAGGTTTTAATTCTAAAACCCCATGGATGATTTTTTCAGGTTCATCCTCGGTGGCTTTTTCTGCCATCTCATCGAGAGGCATAGGAGGTTCTTCTTCTGCAATTTCCCCCAAATTCCCATCCACAATTTCAATGTCTGGCCCATCGGCATCATCAAAAGATGGACCTTCCTTTTCTCCACCTCCCTCCTTCCCTTTTCTGTCTCGAAACACTTCATCTGCATCAGGTAAACCAATTTTGATGTCATCTGCTACAAGTGGTCTGTTCGTTAATTCCACCTGAATCGGCATATCAGTTTCAATGATTGTTTCCGACTTATGTTTGTTAGGATCAACCGCTTCTGGAAGTTCTACTTTAGAAGAAATCAGTTCATCAGTTTGTGGGTCGATGGGATCCGGAAGTTCTAATTCTTTCCGTAAAGAATCTGTGGCATCTTGGAACCAATTAGGCTCTTCCCCGGATGATTTTCTTTCCTCAGGGTGGAGGAGAGGTTCTTTTTCGTCCCGACGTAAATCATTTGGATCAGGTAATCCAATCGGTTCCAAGTCCCAAGATGAGGGAAGTTTGAGATTTGGTTGTTCCGGAAAATAAGGTTTTAACAAATCATTGAGGGAAGATTCTTCCCCTCTTTGTTCAAACTCTTTTGCTTTTTTCTCTAGTTTTTGCAGGGCTTGGTTTTTTAAAAATTCTTCCCTTTCTTGAAAACGATCACGTTTGCGCCGATCTTCACCAGACCTTCTATCTTTTCTGCCAACGATATTGGTTCTTCGGTCTGCATTTTTCCTTCGTTCTTCACCAGACCTTCTATCAACAAGAGGTAAATCTTTAAACTGTTTCCAATCATTTGAAAAAAATGTATCTTCAGGTAAATCAAGCTCTGATACATCCTTTTTAGAAATTTGTTCCGCTAACTCCTGCAAGTCGAAAGGCTTTTTTTCTTCGAATGGACTTTGTTTACTTTCAGGAGGGACAAAAAAAGGTCCAACAATTCCTGATCCCGCAGGTGGAACCATAGGAGTCCCTGGATAAGAAGGAGTAAGTCCACCTGTCGTCAAACCTTGGTTTAATGATTGTAATAATTGGTCTTGGTTTTGTAACAGTTTTGGATCAACTGCACTCGGAGATTGGACTCCTGGACTTGATTGTAAAAACTGATACACAATGGGGTGTACCAACTGGTTTCCACCTTCCACTGTTTGGTTGATTTGTGGTCCACTTGGTGGTTGGGAGTCCTGTTTCCCTTTTGGAAGAGGAGGTGGAGGAAACTCTCCTAAATTTTGCGGAGGTTGTGGAGGTTGAGAAACATTTGGTTCTCTTTGTAAATTTGGGAAATTGGGTGGTGGTGCGTTTTGCGCAAACTGGATGGCACGAGCGATGGATTCAGCAAAAAGTTCCGAAACTTCTTTTAACGCATGTACCAAATCACTTAAGTCTTTATCAGATTTTTCGAGGTTTCCCTGTGGTTTTGGTTTTTTACTTGGTTCTTTGTCCTGTGGTTTGCCATCTTTCCCAGGTTCCGAAGGACTTTTCTGCGGATTGTCTTCTAAAAATTCTTCTAAATCTTGGATGTTCTTTTTGATTTTTTCTTTGATGTCAGCATCGGGGATACGATTGCCAGTGCGCTCAAAGATCTCAATTGCTTCTTCCACTTGTTCTGCTTCCACAAGCGCTTCTGCGTTGAGGAGGGGTCTTCGGTGAAAGCTATACTTAGAGTTTTTAGAAATGATATCGTCAGCAGGAAAACTAATCTCTGGACTTTCTCTCCTAGGCCTTTCAGAAGAAGTATCTAATCCAGGACTTTCTTCTCCAAAATCACCTAACGGAAGTTCATCCAATGTTTTTGGAGTTTTTTGTTTATCACGTTTCCTTTTGGATGGTTTTTGTGGTTCCTCTTCACCTAAGCTTGGTTCGTCGTCATCTCCTCCATCATCAGAAAATTCAGAAAGTTTATCAGATAATGATTTTGTTTTTTTGGAAGGAGATTTGTTCTCCGTTTGAAAACCAAGTTCCTCTCCCCTTCCTTTTTTGGGACTGGGTTCTCGTAAAGGTTTTCCTCCACCATTTCGTTTTGATTGTGGAGGCGGAGGATTTGTATCGTCACCTTGCTTCTGTTTGAGTCTACGTTTTTGCCTTGGACTTAAGTCTGAAGGAGGCCCACCACTCGTTTCACCACGACTGATCTCATCGAGATCAGCGCCTGTACCAGAGAGACCGAGTAACATCATTAGGGTGGTTATCATAGAAGGGTTCTACTCTTTATTTTCGAGGTTTAGAGAGCCGTAACTTAAGAAAATACCAAAGAATATTGCATTTCCAAGTATTTTACGAGGCTTTTTAAGCCAAACTGACCGCAAGTTCTTTTTCTGCTTGACACAAGAGAAATTCTTGCGTTCCATGGTGGCATGAAATCCGTTGCGAAAAAAAATCTCAGCTTTGCCTCCTCACCGGACAATGCAGACGGGTTGCAGTTAAAAATCACCTTCGACGAAGACACAAAAACTGCCTTCGGTGATTACACCTGCCCCGAAAAATACCAGGGTTTACCAGATCAAATCCACCCAGGGATTATTTCTACTATCCTAGATGAGATCATGGTCAAGATCAACGAAGCGATGAATTTCGAAACCACAACAGGGGAACTCACCATTCGTTTCTTACAACCAGCTAAGGTGAATGAACCTCTCCACTTACGCGGATGGTTTGTGAAAAAGAACAAAAAAATCATCGAAAACCGTGCTGAAATTGAAAATGAGATCGGCAAAATAGTGGCCCGCGGAAAAGGTAAATATATCGAAGCTGAAGACTGATTATGCCGATGTGGTGGAATTGGTAGACGCAGTGGATTCAAAATCCACCGATGGTAACATCATGCCGGTTCGATTCCGGCCATCGGTACCAAAAGTTATTTAGTTCGAAATCGTTCGCAAGCTTTTTGATAAAAATCCTCTTCGATTTTATCAATCGCTTGTAAAACGAGAACCATCTCCTCTTTCTTTAATAAATCAAATATCTTCCTTCCCTCTTTTAAAATCGAAACTCCAAGTGAGATCCCATTTTTATCATTCTCTGTATAAAGAGAAGTTTTGGACTCCATCTTTACTAAAATATCTTCCATGATGAGTATGATCTTACGTACCAGTTCCTTGTCTGAAAAAATTGAAAATAGAGCGCCAACATCTTTTCGAAAAACATCGGCTTTTGATTTCTCAACAAAGGAAATGAGTTTCTCCATGGCATAGTTTCCTTCTAAAAAGGTTTTTGGATTCTCCTGACCATCCAGTGCAAAAACCAATTCTTCTTCAAAATTGTGTGCAGTCACATACGAATGTAAGGCTGACATTCCTGCTTTTAACGCCATTGGAAAATGTTTTCCAAACCGAAAGATGGACATTGCCAAATTTCCAAGAATACCCCAAATTTTAGAAGGATGGTTTACAAATCCAGATAACGCATCAAAGGCGGCATCTAATTTAATTCTTTGTTCATAAGTTGGATATAAGTATTCTAAAAAAAATTGAAGTAATTCCTGAATCGTACGATCTGAAATCGATTGGAATTCAGGATAGTTTATTAAATTTTCTTTTGAGTAACGCGACACCAAAGACTTTTGGTACAAATGGATAAACTCTGGGAATAAAGGATGGTGTAATACTTTTGATGATTCTTTTTTTGGTTTCATAGTGAGTAAGGTTTATAAAACATCTTCAAAATAGTTTTCATACCGTTCCCAATTTACTTTTTTCCCTTTGGGGTTGTAAGGAAGGTTTGGATTTTTTTTCACATCAAGTCCAACAAACAAGGAATAGATGCCAACTGCGAGTGAAATTGCAGTTTCTTTTTTGTTTTGGGTGAGGTATTTCATGTCACGGCTTCGATTGACATACCCAATTTCAATAAAAGCACAAAGAGCATTGGTATAAGTAGGTAAACTATACGTAGAGATATAAGGTTTTTGGATGGGACCAAGTTCTGGATAAGGGGAGTCTTTTTCTTTTAATTGGATAGGTAGTCCATATTGGACAAACCTCATAAGTTCTCTAGACACATAATGATTATCTCCGCCAAAACCTTCTTTACCACCTTCCCTCCTCCATTCTTCTTTTTTCCCCATTTCTCTTTCCCAAAATTTTCCAGTGGCCAAAAACTCTTCGTGTGATTTGGCGTAAGGTCCCTTTACCCCAATGTTTTTTTCCCAATTGGGATCATCTGCATATTTCCAACTAATCATGTTTTGGCGGTAACCTTCAAACTTGGATAGATCAGCTTCTTTTCCATTTTTTTTGGACCAATACCCATGGAGGTAAATCCATGTATCTGCTGTAGCATTTTCCAATTTACTCCAACCCGATTGGAATATGAGCCAATCCGACCAAGGACCATTCAAAAAAGAATTAGGTGATTTTTCTTTTTGGGAAATTTTTTTCAGATTGGAGAATGTCTTATAACCTGGAGTGAGCACTGCTGCCATTCCCCCTTTTTGGCCTTTGCTTGCAGGATTCAAATGAAGAGAGAGAACTAATTGGGGTTTCAGTTCATTGATTTTGGATAACCTTCCTTTTTTCCTGACTCCAGATTTAGGATCTGGAAAATCATAAAGTCGGTAAGGTGCATTTGGGTCCTCAGAAGTTACATCATCATCAAACGATGTTTCTCTTGTTAGATGGCTAATCAATTTAACCCTAGTGAATTCATTTTTTTTAGAAAAAAGTTTTAGGTATCCTTCGAATTCTTTCCATCCCGTTTCTGTTTCGGTTAACTTTAAAACTTTATGAACTTCCTTTGCTAAATCAAGGACCACTTTTCTTTCCGTGGTATTTCCGTGTTCTGTCCCTTGTTTGTAGGTTTCTAAAAAGGTTTGTGAAACACTGTCATACTTATCTCCATGTTGGGCCTTTGGATCTTTTGCCACCCCACCATGGCCTGGATCAATCACTATGCGATAACTTGGTTCTGAAGATAAAGAAATGTTATGAAGGAAAAAACAAAGTAACAAAAATTGGCAATAATTTCGGAAGGATACGGATGGAATTAGAGACACAGTAGTGCCATCCTCCGCCCTATGGTGAGCGGAGAAAAGAAAAGTTTAAAGATCTTATTTTGTATTTTGGCTAACGATTTGGTTTTTATTATCTACCAGATCTTTTGCATATTTATCAGTGATCACTTTTTTGTCTGCGTCTTGTTCTTTGAAATCGGTTAGAATTTTGATCCCATAATCTTTTGAGATACGGTAGTGGACAATGGCATCATAAAAACGATCATCACGAATCATGTCTGTTGCAAGTCCCAATTGTCCATAAGCAATTCGTAATTTTTGTTGGGCTTCTGCAATCTCACGGTATGGAACCACTGGTTTTGCGCCTTCAGTGGAAGTGTCGACAAGTTGTGCTTGTTCCTGGGCTGTGATTGTGTCTGCACAATCTGCTAGTAGGTTTTGAGTTTTGGTATCGTATGTTTTTGCAAACTTTCCAAGAAGGGAGTTAATGTCTTTTTCAAGTGCGACCATCGCTTTACCAGAAGCAATGTATGCCCTTCGGTAATAGTACCGTAACACAACTTGGTAGTCTTTTTTGATTTTATCTAATGCAGTTTTTGAATCAGGAACTTCTTCACCAAAATTGGCAGTAACAATTGTTAACAATTTGATCGAGTTGATGACCCGGTCTTTGTTGTTCTCAGAAATATTCTTGTATTGTTTGCGTTCTAAATTGGTTCCTTGGTCCAATTTGTCTAATTCTTCAAAGGATTCCTTTCCTTTTTCCGGTGCACCCGATTCCTGTGCGGTGATGGAAAGACTAAACAAACAAATGGAAAGAATCAAAAAACTTTTTTTTAACACGAAACGTTTCTCCTTAAACCAAGGAGCAGAATACACGAAAAGTTCTAGGTTTGACTACTATTTTTTCTACTTCCGAAAAAAGAGTAATCCATCCCCTACTGGGAACAAAGTATAGTCAGAAACTTGGGATTTCACCTCATTCCAAAGTTCCATCACTGCCATATCGGATGGTTTTTTTGGATCCGGATTCAAAACTCGACCGTGCCAAAGGACATTATCAATTACAAAACAGGCTCCCTCTTTCACCTTAGGCCACAAAGTGCGAAAAATCGTAGGGTAGGTAATTTTATCGCAGTCGATGAAGAAAAAATCTGTCTCTCTCCAATTACCTTCTTCTTCTAAATATTCCAAGACAGACCCAGTCACCCGAGTAACATCCATTTGGCTTTCCAATCCCATTTTTTTGGCATACATGTCTAAGGCCTTTGCTTGTTCTTCATGCCGGTCGACAGTAGTGATTTTGGAATCCTTCGATCCGTGAACCATCCAAAGTGTCGAATAACCAAGCCCAGTCCCTAATTCTAAAATTGTTTTTGGTTTTATCAATGATACAATTTGGGACAAAACTCCGCCCGTTGCTGCAGTGACAATGGGTATATTTTTTTCTTTGGCATAAGATTCCATTTCCAAAAATACAGTATTTGGTTTATGTACAAGTTCAGAATCGATAAAGGGTTCTAAACCTTCGATATAAATACTTGGTCTTGGTTTCATGCCTTTGGAGGTAAAAACAAAGAAATTCGATCTTTTAAAATATTAGGAACTTTTTTCCTAAGTAGATCATTTAATTCACGGTAACTATACCGTTTCGAAGGATGGATGAGGACAATGGCTTCATTTTCAAAAGAGGATGCATGTTCGATAATTTCATCGAAATGTGTGTGTCCCCATTCTCTTGCTCGGCTTACATCTCGTTTGTCACAATAATAAGTACATTCCATAAAGAGTATTTTACTTTTTCTGACATCTTCATTCTCTAAAACATATTCAATTTTAGAATCACCGGAAAATGACACCAAAGGAGATGATATTTCTTCCGTTGGATCGATACCATTTTCTTTTGACTTACGTATTTCCTCAGAACCAAGAGATGAAAATTCTTTCCTTAACTTACGTTTGGTTTCGTAAACAGTATACCCTTGTGATGGAACTCTGTGAAAACTTTGTAAGGGTTTAAAAAAATAACCAGGTTTTAATTCCACTCGGTCTCCATAAGAAAGTCCTATGAGTTCACATTCATATTCAAAATCTTCTATTTCCGAATAGAGTTTTAAGATTTGGGAAAGTTTAGGTTCAAGTGCCTTGGGTACATAAATTTTGGGAATGGGGAGTTTTCTTAAACTCCTCTGAGACACATAATAAGGAATCCCACAGGAATGGTCCAAATGAGCATGTGACAAGAGGATTTTTCCAATATGAATTTTATCAGGATTGATGAATCCAAAATCGAACATAAAATCGAGAGAAGGACAAATGATGGAAGTGCGGATCCCACCTTCTGAGATCCCCTCAAATTTAGTTCCTTTGTATTCGAAACTTGCTGTTACCATCAATCTTCCGGTTGGATGAGAGTTACGGAACCTTTCCAAAAACTCATCAGTGATTTTGGACCTACAACAGTTGTAATCATTTGGTTTGATTGGAAATAAAGTTTTCCCACTCGTTTTAGATCGGATAAGCTGACCTTATCAATTTCGGCCCGGAAGTTTTGTAAATACCCTTCTGGCATTTTGTGGTCACGTCGTCTCACTTCACTTGCTAAAGTCCGTTTATCATCTTCGAATTGGAATACAAATTGATTGATGATCGCAATCTTTGCTCTTTGTAATTCTTCTTCCGTCAAAGCATTGATGAGTTTTGGTTCAATGAGTTCTCTCATAAGAGACAAAACTTCTTTTGCGGATTCGGTTTTTGTCATAGCAAAAAATTGGATGGTGCCGTAATTTTCTTGGAAGTCTGTAAAACTTCCAGCGGAATAAGCAAGCCCTCTGTTGTTTCGAATCTCCCTCATATAATACGAATTAAATCCACCTGCTCCAATAATATAATTCAATACTTGAATCGCATAAAAATCCGGATGGTTGTGCGGAGGAAGGACACCTGTCATCGCAATAAAAGATTGGGTCACATCCTTTTCTACCAATTGGATTTGTTTATCCACCTTGTCTACATTGGCACTCAAAATGGCAGGAGTGATTTTTTCTTCTGCAATTGGATTTCCTTTTTCCAGGTTTGGAAAAAAAAGATCCCAAGATTTTAAATCAAAATCTCCCGTGATGAGCAATCTACGTTTGGATTCAGAAAGGATTTCTTTTTGGAATTCAACAAGATCACTTTTTTGGATGGCATCCAATTTGGATTTATTCATTGAAGTTCCAGCAATGGTTCCTCGGAACAAAGATTCTTTAGCCTTTCGTTTTGCAAGAGACGAAACATTGTCATTACGCCTATTGATCTCTTCGGTTAACTTACCTTTTGTAATTGTGATAAGCCCTTCGTCTAAATTTGGTTTTTCAAAAAATGAATGGATGATAGGCAAAACAATTGGTTCTGTTTTTTTCAAATAAGCAATTGTAAATGTTGTTTTTTCATAATCAACTGAAACAGAAAAGGAGGCTCCATAAAACTCTAATGTTTCCAAAAACTTCTCTTTGGGATAAATTACGGAACCTGACAATTCCCAACTATCTTCTAATAAACGGGCGATTTCAGTAGGTCGTTTTCCTAAATGTTTTTTACCATGGTAAATGAGTATATCAGCATATACGATGGGAAACTCTGCGTTTTTAAGAGAAAATACTTCAACACCATTTGTATCCGTTGTCGAAGTAATATTTGGTACTTCAAACTCCAAAGGTTTGAATTGGATGTCTTTTACAAAATCCCCCATTTCACGGGCAAAAAGAGGTGTGAGTAAAAAAATGAATCCTAAGAGTAATCGTTTCATATTTATTTTTTCCTTACGTCTTCCAAAACACCAATCACAACGGCTTCTTTTTTGAGGTATTTGGGAACTAACGATTGGATTTCAGCACTGGATGTATTCATAATTGTTTGGTATTGGCGGAACAAACCTGTCCAATCGCCATACAATAATTGATAATAACTTAGTAAATCTGCAATGGTCCCATTTTGGTCTAATGTTTTCATAAAATCTGAGACCATTTGGTTTTTTACTTTTTCTAATTCTTCATTTGGAATGCCATTTTCTTTGATACGATTGATTTCTTCCCAAATGATAGATTCAATTTTATCAACACTAGCTCCTTCATTCGGACTGATAAAAAATACAAAGTAGTTTTTATAGCGTTCACCCGGATATCCATTGACTGATCCAATATTCAAAACTAATTTTTCTTCTAATACCAAACGTTTGTATAAACGAGATCCGGTTCCTGAAGTTAGTATGTTTGATAAAACATCGAAGCTAGAATTATCTTTATGAGGATAAGGTGGTTTGATAAAACCCATCATCATTTGGCCAGCAGATGCATGGAATACCTTAAAACGTTTTTCCCCAGGAAATGATTTTTCCTCAATTTTATAATGATCTCTTGGTTTCCCAGGTTTTAAATCAGAAAAATATTTACGGATGATCGTTTCCGTTTCTTCCATATCAAATTGGCCAACAATGGAAATCACCATTCGATTCGGAGTGTAATGTTTTTTAAAAAATTCTTTTGTTTCTTCAATTTTGAGAAACGGGATCCCTGTCGAATAACCGATGATAGGTTTTCGGTAAGGATGATTTTCAAAGGCCAAAGAAAAAAACTTTTCCCTAAGGACGGCACTTCCCACATCATCAGTTCTCATCCTTCTTTCTTCGATGACAACATCTCGTTCCGTATAATATTCGCGTAAAACAGGATGTTTTAATCTGTCAGATTCAATTTTTGCCCAGATTTCAATTCGGTTATTGGGAAGTTGGATTTGGTAATTGGTGACATCTTGAGAGGTATATGCATTGAACCCAACCTCTCCATTTTGTTCATAAATATAAGAATCTTCGTTTTTAACAATAAACTCATCTTGTAATTGGATTAAATTTTTTAACCGACGGTTTAATGTTTCAATTTCTGATTCTAATGAATCTGGAACAGATTCCCCTCGTGTGAGTAAATCCCTTCGTTGTAATTTTAAATTATCAAGTTCTGTTCCCCATACTTCGATTTGTTTTTGGTATTTTTCTTCTTTTTGGTAGTCCGTTGTTCCAACAGTTTGGGTTCCTTTGAACAACATATGTTCTAAGAGGTGGGCTGTTCCTGCTTCTTCTGGAGTTTCATCCACAGCTCCGACTAAAAATTTGATATAAAGTGCAACAGTAGGAGAAGTGCCACGTTTCATCATGACAACGGTGAGTCCGTTTTCCAATTGGATGGTTTTGATTTTTTCCCGGAACTGGCTCTCAGAGGTTCCAAAAAAAGCGTCTTCTGAAAAAATAGGTAAAAATTGTAGGAGGAAACAAAGGAAAAAGATTCGTAATTTCGACATCATCTACTAGTCTTGAAGTTGGAAATGGTTCGTAAACTTCTAATTTTAACTCTCTTTAGTTCCTGCCGCCTCTTTACCATTGCTGATCCCAATTATGTGGAACGTGCTTTACAAAATGAAACCGATGAAGGGTTTATCTCGAGAGAATTCTTTCAAATCAAAGTCGAAATCCCAGTGACCTACCGTGAAATTGCAGGAAGGGAAAGACGAGAGGATTGTAAAAAAAGAGCGTACCTAAACCGTGAATCTCTTACCTTACCCTACCTTCTCAAAATCCAACGCCAGAAACATAAATTCGGTGAAGGTATTGATGCTTATTCCAAGTCCTTAGAAGGAAAAGACAGGCAAACAAGGCTCATCTCGAATGCACCCCAATTCCCAAGTACAACAGGAACTGGAACGACGCAGACCCAACCATCTGCTACGATACAAACAACAAGTACAACACCAACGAACGCACAAAACGTTGATCCCAGTGCACCTACTCCTTCTCAAAATCCAAATTCCAATCAAAAACAAAACCTAGAGGAAGTTAGGGTGAATCCCCAAAACCAAAAAACGAACGACATAGAAAATCTCCACAACTTTGCATGGTTTTTCGACAGTTTGCATTTGTATAAGGAAGATTATTCGGATCCAACAAAATGTGCTTTCCTATTTCGGAATATTCAACCTAAATTAATGGAACGTGTGGAGAAAACACCGATCTCAGAACCTAGGAAACAATAGATGAATAAACACCTAACAATCGCTATCTTGACTGTCTCAATTTTTTTCAATTTTTATCAATGTAAGTCTAAAGAAACAAAGGAAATTAAAGAAGTCAAAGAAACCATTGAAACAAATCCAGAAGAATCTGAGCTTGTAATTGAATTTACAAAAGCCAAAGAAGGATTTTTATCCGAAAGTTTATTCCAAGTTGCTGTATCAAGTGTCCTGCCAACAGAAAAAGAAAGAGAAGAAGAAGCAAAATCCATTGCAGAACAAAAGTCTCTTAATCTATTAAAAACTTATACCATACCAAATTTATCAGACAAAGGGAAAAAAGAACTCCGAGAGATCTCGAAAGAGGGGAAAATCGTCAACAAAAACGTTTCGGTTGGTGGAAGGTATTTTTTTCTCTACCAAATCCAAAGACCCAACTTAAAACGCCTTGTGACAAAAGACTTAGAATAGTCTATTAAATGGAAAAAGTTTTTGTAACCTTTGCGGGTATACAGATATTCTTTAAAAAGTTACAGTAAAAAAGTTTTCCTTCCATAAGTAATTTCCCTTTCCCTTCCACTTGGAAGGTTAAGGGTTTTACATACTCAAAGTATTCTCGTTTTTTCGGATGGATTGGTCCAGTTAACTTCAATTCGGCGGACTTTACCTTCAAACCTTCTGAACCTGACAAAAATATTCTATGTGGTGCTTCAATCTGAAAACCAAAATCTTTTGGTAAATACAATTCCAATTCATATTTACCAGAACCCTTCTCTTTCACTGATACTTCAATAGGATGGGATTCTAATACTTCCCCTGCTTGGATTTCTTTAGATTCGTTACAACTAAAAAGACCAAATACAAACATTGAAATCAAAAAATACGATACTAAATTCCGGTTCATGTTAATTAGACTTAATTTACCTTACGAAGGACCACACATCGATTCGAATTTGTACCTTTTTCGTTATTGGAAACTTGCCAACAATTCGAAAGTTTTGTAAAACTTTGTGTATGGACATAGGTTTTGTTCCAAACAAGGCCAGTCCCTTCCGCCATTCGAACAACATCTTCATCCAAATACAGAATCGAATTTCCTTTTTTCACTTCCCCAACTTCCATCACCATATAAGAACCTTTTTTTAAAACTCGTGATGATTCTTTCAAAGTAGAACGAATGAACTCATTCCAATCATTTATATTACTAAAGATACTGAGTTTTCTGTCTTTTGATTTCTCGATGTCTAAGAACCAATGGCGTAACCAATTGTCTCCTTCGTAATCAACTTTGTCTAAAAACGGTGGTGAAGTCACAATCAAATCCACAGATTCTGATTCAACATTTGGAACAGAATTTGCAGAATTCAATGAATACAAATTATTCTTTGAAAACTCATGATAAAACGGTGGGATTGGCATAGCCAAATCACGTTTCATCTTTTGGAAAATCCTGGGTTTGATTGGTCTATATTCTGGAGTAATCCCTTTTTTGGCATTATTCTTTGCCTGAGCTTCAGGTGGTATAGAAACTTGTGGGAAAGTATATACCGAAAAAAATCCAGTGCTATGCCCGTGTAACCGAGACAATGCGATCAGGGAAATAAACTTCATTTCAACTGAATCATCAATAGCCATATAATGTTTTAGATTTTTAATTTCTTTTAATGTCCGTGGGTGGAAAAAAGGAAGTAAATTTTTATCAAATGGATCTTCTTCTACATCCATTTCTAAATCTAAAGAATTCAACTTTTTTTCCAAATCGACAAGTTTAGGTACGTATTGCCTTGCACTCGCTAAAAAGATAGAAAGTGGATGGATATCATTATGAATAGCCGCATGACCTTCAATATTGGCTTGGATCGCAGTTGTCCCTCGACCACCAAAAGGATCATAAACAACTCGATTTTTCTTTTTTAAAAATTCCTTCATAAAAAACGAAGGAAGCTCTGGTTTAAAAGATGCTCTATAACTAACGGTATGGTGGATGGGATGTCCCTGTCTTTGTTTTGCTGTCCAAAACTCACCAAATATGATTTTATCAGAATCCTTAAGTAATCTGCCTGCTCCTGCCATCCCTTGCAAAAGCCTCCTCTATCTTTCTAAAAAGATCGGAGGAATAGTGATTCTTACGGTGGATTTTTATTAAAATCTATGGGACATAGTTTTTCCAATCTGGGAAGTAATCTTCCATTTCTTTCAGTGGCAAAGAAGATACTTTTATCACTTGATTTTCCCGATCGTCCATATAACTAATGCTATATGCATGTAACATTTGTCTATCGAAGCCCAATTCTTCTTTTAGTGACTCTGTCATTCCATAGTTCACAAAGTCCAAAAAAATAGTTTCTCTTTTCCCATACATTTTATCTCCCACTATGGGGAATCCCAAATACAATAAACTGGCACGAATTTGGTGGATACGTCCTGTTACTGGCCGAACAAGCACCAAACTCATATCCTTTTTGGTATTATAAGAAATCGGAATTATTAAGGTGGAACAGGATTTTGAGTTCGGGAAAACTGTTGGTGAATAAACCATTTTTTTTCGAATTTTCGAATGGATGTCCTTTCCAATAAACCCATCTAATCTCTGTTCTTTGTCAATACGTCCTAAAACAATGGCAAAGTATTCCTTAAAAACTTCCCTGGCTTCAAATTTTTTTTGCAACCATTTACGACTCACTTCTGACTTCGCAAAAATCACGATGCCCGATGTTTCCCTATCGAGTCTGTGCACAGGGATGATTTTGGGATATTGTTTCTCTAAAAAACTGAGAAGAGTTTTTGTTCGATATCTTCCTGCTGGGTGCATCGGGAGATTTCCAGGTTTATCTACAAAAAGAAATCCTTCTGTTTCCTTTAGAATGGTATAATTCCCGTCTACTTCAGGTTCGGTGATTCTGCCAGGGATAGGTTCATACTCTAAAATATCACCTAACGCAAGTTCCTTTTCTGCGTAAACCACTTCTCCCTGAACTTTGATGCGTTTTTCTGAAATTAAAAACTCCCACTCCTCTAGACTATGGTAGGGAAATTTTTGAACCAAGTAGTTGATCACCGTTTTCCCTACATAGGGTGGACGAATGAAAGACTGGTAAGTTGTCATTTAACTGGGTTCTTCAGGAGTGTCAGCGAAATTGTCGTCCATATGTTCGGCAAAAGGATCTTCGGATGATCCAGCTTCCATCACGGTTTCAATGGATTCATTTTGTTCTTCCGAACTAGACTCTTGGTCCATTTCATTCTCTTCAGAATTAGACGTGTTTGGATTGGTTTCCGCAACTTCATTAGGTGATTCCGAATTTGGTTCTTCTTCTTTTCCGACATTCAAAAAATCTTCCAGAATTTCTGTATCTTTTTCTGTTAGGTTATAAAATTGGCAACCTACACGAAAGTTTGTTTCTTGGTTTCTGATGTTTTTGATGATACCACGTATTGTAACTTTTTTACCAGCTTCCAAATTCAAATCAAAGAGGATTGTACCATTCAGTGTGACCGATCTTGAAAAGGAACGGGAGGGAGCATGGATGAAACTAATCCCACCCATACTTAAGTCCATCACTTGGCAGACATCCCTTGATTCTTGGAATACACCTGTACTAATGATATCGCGGCTCACAGCACTGGCAAAGGTTTGGATTTGTTTGTACACTTCAAAATCAAGATTTTTTTCACTGAGAACTTGTACATAACCTAAATGAACATACCCTTTATATTTGATAGGGACACAAATTTCAGAAATATAATTATCTGGGATTTTTGAATTTTCAAAGATACGAAGGTATTCATCAAAAGGAAAAAAAGCAGGAGATGCCGTTGATTTTTCCTTTCTATCCACAATAAAGATATCTTTGTCATAGTGGTGCATCAAACGTAGTCGGTTGTCCATCCTACCTGCAAAAAAGATTGAAGATAATGGAAAGGCTTTGGCAAGTTTTGTACGGTATGCTAGTAAAATGGTATCTACTTTTTTATCATCAAATCCGATTGCTTTGGAAACATCATTTACGTTGATGATATTATTCACAACCATTCCCGTTTGGATCTGGTTCACTTCAACCCTTGCCCCTTGTCTTGATGCAGCGGTGATTTGAATTTTTACTGGAGTTAGAATTTCAATCCCATTCCCATCTCCACCAGCCAAATTAAAATGTGCGTAAAATTTACTACCATTATGCACTACAGTGAGTACACGATCTCTCGTTGGAAACTTTAGGTTTGTATTGATGATGAGTGCTTTGTTTTTTAAGGCAATGATTTTGACAGGGAATTCTTTTTCTGAGTTAATGATATAAGCAGGTAATTTTCCGAATAAAGCGGTAATTACCTTCAAAATACCTTCAGGATCTTTGATTTCTTTATCCATACTCAACCGTGTTGTTTATGAAGTAACATCGAACGCTTGATGTCCACCAAAGTTTTTGCACCTGTCACACTCATTGACTGTTTTAGTTCTTCCGAATATTTTTGTAAAAGAAAACGAATTCCTGCATCTTCGCCACCAACAAGAGATATGGCAACTGGTCTGCCAACAAGAACTGCATCGGCACCAAGTGCCACCATCTTAAACACATCCATTCCAGATCGAATTCCCCCGTCCACAAGGACTGGGATTTTCCCTTTAACTGCTTCCGCAATTTTAGGCAGGACCCTTGCTGTCCCTGGCATTCCATCTAACACCCGGCCACCATGGTTGGAAACAACAATGGCTGAAAATCCACCTTCAACTGCCAATTTTGCATCTTCTGGATTCATCACCCCTTTTAAAATGAATGGAAGTTTTGTTTTTTCTCTTAGTTTGATGAGATTTTCCAAAGGCCTAGTGACACTCGATAAATTCTTTTGGACCATAGTTTTGAAATTTACGGCATCGATGTCCATTCCTATGGCGAACACTCCGTCCGCTTCCGCTTGCATAAATCGTTCGAAAAGTAACGATTCGTCTTGTCTTGGTTTACAAATCAGGATCCCTTTTCCAGAAACTTTTTTTAAAGCTTCTAACATAATTTTGTATTTTTCAGGTGAGGCACCATCACCAAGCCATGCGAGGCTTCCATTTTGAGAGAAGGAACGAACAACAGTTAACGCATAATCTGCATCGGTCATGACAAAATTCATATTGGTCCCAACACCAGTCATTGGTGCTGCCATGATGGGAGTTTTTAAGTCATACCCCAAAAACTTGGTATGAATTTCAGGACTTACATGTTCCCTGATATATCCTGGTAATATTTTAAATTCGGAAAGGGCTTCATGATTATCCTGGAAGGTTTCCATAAGGCCAACTCCACCCATACCCGGAATGCCAGAAGCACAATTATTCCCATCACAGACCTTACATACCCAACATATATCTTTTCCGAATCGAATCCGTGCTTGGTCTCCAATTTCTTTTTCGGTGATTGAAAATTGTTCATCTACTTCAAATTGTATGGTTTGTTTGACTTTTTGAAAAACAATGTCTGCATCATGTAATGTATTGGCTACAATGATGACATGGCCCGACTTATCAATGTTATTTGTCGGTTCTTTAATAATATCTCCAGGTTTGGACTGAAGGAAAACTTCAGATACACCGTCTATTTTTTTGATTTCTTCAACACCACGTATCGAAATCAGTTTTCCTGGTTTGGACAATAAAGACCTTTCGATGGATACTCGGTTGACAACGGGTTCTAAATTGTCAGGAGTTTCTCCAAGAGAAATGAGTAGAGCCGCACGGTTGAGATTCACCCCAGTAGACAATGGATAGGTAAATGCAGACATAAAACCACCAGAGAGTCTTGCAGCTATCTCTCCAATTTTTACACCATCTTTTGTAACTTTGATATCCCCTTTCCCAGCACCTAAATGGATGCCAAGGGCTCTCATTCCACCTGCCATCACTCTTTCTACTTCGTCTAACACGTCTTTTGGCATCGCCGAAGGCATGTTATGCCCCACTTCAATAAAATAAGGTTCTCTTTCTATGATTCGATCGGCAATGCCTGTCATTCGGATTTGCCCTTGGAATGCCAAAGCATCCACAGAAAGTTCTGGGCCTTCCATATATTCTTCTAAAATCAATTCCCCCGTGGGACAAAATCGTTTTGCATGGCGAAACGCCACTTGTAAATCATCGCGATTTGTGACTTTAATCACTCCACGTGCTCCCATATTATCTGCTGGTTTCATCACGAGAGGAAAGGTTAATTCATCCAAGGCATCTTTTGCATCTTGCATGGACCAAACAGGAGCAAAACGAGGGATAGGTAGACCAAATTCCTTCAACCTTTGGCGCATCTTCACTTTATTGGAAGCAGCTTCTGCATCCACAAACCGAATCCCAGGCAATTGTAATGCGGAGGCTACTGCAGCGACTGTCATACTCGCATCGGTTCCCGCTGTGATCACTCCATGGATGGTTGTTTTTTGAGAAAACTTTTTTGCCTCACGAACCATACCTTCCACGTCCTTTGTGGACATGATGATGGTTTCGTCTGCAATTTGGAATCCAATCGAAGAGGGATTCATATCAGCAACGACAGTATGAAGGCGCATCGTTTTTGCCGTTTGGATGATGGGAACTTGTAACAACCCTCCTCCGATGATGAGGATTGTTTTTCCTTCAACTGATTTCAAATGGGAACACTCTCCCGAAAACTACTCACGTTTGATTTGATTTTACGAGTGATAGAACCTTTTTGGATGATGCCACCCGCAAACAAATAATCTCCGTTTGTTGGATAAAATGTTGCGGATTGGCCTGGTGTGACACTTTTTACATCTTCTAAAAATTCTACTCGCCAGGTATCACCGAGAGATGTCACCTTACAATGAACAGGTGCACTTCGGTAACGAATTTGGACTTTCATCTCAAGGGACTGTCCAAGAGATAATGGAGCCAAAGCTTGGTAAGTGATCTCTTCTAATACAAAGGATTCTGAAACCGTTTCTTCCTCTTCTCCCAAAATGACTGTTCCATCATCTTCAATCGATAGTACGTAAAGTGGATTTTTCCAAGCAATTCCAAGTCCTTTCCTTTGGCCAATGGTGAATCCTTCTTTCCCTTGGTGTTTGCCAATGATTTGGCCGGAGGCCAATTTAAAAAATCCTGGTGTAAACTGGATTCCCTTTTTTTTCAGGAAAGACCTATAATCATTTTCAGGGATAAAACATATTTCTTGAGACTCAGGTTTTTCAGCGACAGGAAGTCCCATTCGTTTTGCAATTTCCCGTACTTGGGATTTGTCCATTTCTCCCAATGGGAAAACTGTATTTTTGATATTTTCTTGGGACAAACCGTATAAATAATAAGTTTGGTTTTTTTTCATATCCACGGCATTACGGATCGCATAACGCCCGTCTACTTCAATGACACGGGCATAATGGCCCGTAGCAATTTTATCAATACCTAATTTTTTGGCTTGTTCGAAAAGGGCGCCAAACTTTACGAAGGTGTTACATTCCACACATGGGTTTGGAGTTCGACCATCTTTGTAGTCGCTGATAAAACGATCGATCACTCGTTCCCCAAATACCTTTTCCATTTTGATAACATAAAATGGAATGTTTAAAGAGAGGCCTACATCACGAGCATCCCGGATGTCTTCAGGGGAACAACAGGATTTTTTAGTGGTATCACAAGCCGGTGCTTCATATTCCCAAGTTCTAAGGTTCACACCTATGACATCGTAACCTTCTTCCATGAGGAGTCCTGCCGCAACGGCACTGTCCACTCCACCACTCATCGCCACTATGATTTTTTCTTTTTCTTTCACCTTAGTTCTCTTGGTGGATGATCCCGACGCGGTTCCTGGAAAAATCCCAAAACAGAGGACGAGTCCTAAGTACACCAAGTCCGATCACCCAAACCTCTTCCTTATCCTTGTCCCCCGATAAATGGAAATTCTCAAGTGAAATTCCTGTGAGAAACTGAACCTTTCGGTATTCTTCTCGGAATCCTGACTTGGTTAGCAGGGTGAGAGGTTCGTTTGATTCCCAATGTTCTAAGTTGAGAATGGTATTTCCTGGACGGAAGACTCTTTTTTGACCGAGGAAAACATCCCCTTCCCCTTTGGGCAGGATGCTAAGAGATGCCCCTGTATCCAAATGTGCATAAGAAATAAAAGATTTTGGGTATTCAAAGGAAACGAAGGAATGTAGTTTTTTTTGTTTTGTAGAAAGGATTTTTAATCCAGTGCCTAGGTAGGCATCAGGGTGTGCACAAAACGGAGAATCACCAGAAAACCAATAGAGGGTAGTCCCATCAAAAAAAAGGCAAGTGCCCTGGAAGGCATCAATTCCCAATAAACCTTGGATGCCTTTTGGTAAAATCCCTTCTCCCCTTCTGATTTCTAAAATTTTCTCACCAATTTGGAATTCTTTGGAATAGGATGTATCAGATCCTTCATAAAAACTGATGTCGGAACCAGTATCCCATAAAAAGGAATAAGATTCATTCCCTGATTGAAACCCTAGAAGCAAAAGGGAAATCCCAGTATCTAACACTTGTATTTTGGTGTGAGGAGGAAGGGTTCTTGGAAATGGAAACGAAGTGAGAGATGGTGTCGGAGTTATTGGGTCAGAAGATAAAGGGAGTTTTGTTTTTTGGTATTGTGTTGGGTTTGGCAGACACATCCCAACACTGAGGGAGAGGAATACTAAACCAATTTTTTGATACAACGAGAGTGTGGGCATCTGGAATAATCTACCGTACAATCTCTGTATTCAATCCCTGTATTTGTATCTTTGGATTTGTATTCAATGAAACAAGAGTAAGGTTGGAAATTGAAAGAAGACAACCCAAGAGCACGGTTACGAATGGATTCATAAACATCCGAAGAAACGGAAGGTGAGAGGTCTTTGAGTAGGTATGCTGGTTCTGCCATACTCTACCCATCGGCAAATTTCCTAATCTTTATAACAAATTGTGCGGTTTCTGCCAGAATGTTTGGCTTGGTACAAGGCTTTGTCCGCACGTTCAATCAAATCTTTATTATTACGATCAGTGGAACGAAAACTAGAAACTCCTACAGAAAGAGTGACCTTTAAATCAGAACCATCATTCGGATTTTTTACGACCATCTCTTCCACAGCTTTACGAATTTCTTCCCCTTTGGTAATGGCCTCTTCTTCTGTCGCACCTGGCATCACTAAACAAAATTCTTCCCCACCGTAACGGGCTGGGATATGGTGGCGCTGTGCTTTGCCAATGAGTTGTTTTGCCACTTCGATGAGGACAACGTCCCCCGCTTGGTGTCCATAGGTATCATTGAAGGTTTTAAAATTATCTACGTCTGTAAATAGGAGGGATAGTTTTGTACCTTTTTTACGACAACGTTCCATCTCTTCCTTTAGTTTGGTTTGGAAGTAGTGGTGGATTTTTAAACCTGTCATCATATCCACTGTGGCAAGCTCATAAAGCCTTGCATTGTCCACAGCGATCCCTGCGAGATTTGCAAGGGTTGTCATAAATTCTTTTTCATCTTCCAAAAATTCTTCGGAAGTCATTTTGTCACCAAGGACAAGTAAACCATTTACCTTGCCCTTAGCATTGAGAGGAACGAGGATTTCCGCGCCCATTTTACGAAGGTAAACAATGTCTGGGATTTTGTTCAAAACTTCCATCTGGAGGATTTGGTCCATCGTGATGGCTTTTGGTTTTTCTTCAAAATAATGGATGAGAGGGCTATCAATTTTGATTTCGTAGTTTTGTTCGTCGGAACTGAGCTCAAAACCTTTAATGGATTGTGGTTCTAATTTGAATAAACCTAGGTCAATTTCTGGCTCTAAGTACATTGCTGCATGAAGGGTTTGCAGCTGCGCCAAACAGATGTTAAGAATTGCATCAATTAAATACTTATAGTCTAACGTGGAATTTAATGCACGGGAGATTTCCAGTAGTTGTTTTTGGTCGTAGATTTTTTTTTCGTAATGCTCAAAAACGATATCAGTGTTTTCTTTAAAAGACAAAACGCACCGCCAGAATTCTATATAAGATAGGAATCATTCGCTCTATTTGACACCTGTAAAGTAAGATTTTGGCGGAAACCGATAAAATTACAAAGGACTTGTGATTTGATAGTTTCTTTTTTCATTGTGTTGACAATAAACTAATCTTAAAAACAATGGTCGTATACCGCGCGGTGGAGCAGCTGGTAGCTCGTTGGGCTCATAACCCAAAGGCCACAGGTTCGAATCCTGTCCGCGCAACCGTTATCATCCCTTACCTAATTCCCGACTTCTTTCCGTTGCACGACGAACGGCATCCCGGACCGCGGTGGAAAATCCACCTCGTTCCAAAGCATCCAAACCAAAAATGGTGGTCCCACCCGGGGAAGTTACCCAATTCCGCACTTCCATTGGATGGACAGCCTTGTCTTTTGTTCTGAGGTCACGGAAGTAAACCAAGGTTCCTTCGATGGTTTCCATTGCCAGACCCAAAGATTCCTCATAACTTAAACCCTCTTGTAAACCTGCCTCTGCCATAGCCTGTAAAAATGTAAGTACATAAGCTGGACCCGAACCAGATAACCCGGTGACAACATCCATCAGAGTTTCCTTGGAAATACGAATGCATTCCCCCATCCCATAAAAGAGACGTTCCGTATGCGAGACTCCCTCCTCCTCACAATAGTACCCCATGGCACCACGATTGGACACAAGGGGTAAATTTGGCATAACCCTCACACAAGTAGATCCTTTCGGAGTAGATGTCACCAATTGGTCATAAGTGATCCCCGCGGCAATGGAGACAAATATCCCTGGCTTTTGGAATTCACGAAGGACTGGTTGGACAAAATTTGGTTTTACAGCAATGACAAAAAGTCCTGCTTCTTTCATCAATGCATCCAATGTGGAAACGAGTGTGACACCTTCGATCGGTGAAACTTTTAGATTTGGATCAAAGGCAAAAACATGTGTCCCTTGAGTGACTAGTGCCTTCGCTATGGCTCCTCCCATTTTCCCAAGACCAACCATACCTACTGTTTTAAACGGAGTGTGTGCCATAATCCCTCTCTCCAAAAATTTTTGATCCGATCCGAACAAAGTTGGATCCAAGTTCTACTGCGATCTCGTAATCTCCACTCATACCCATAGAAAGTTTTTGATTGGGGAAATATTCATCCCGCAAATTCGCTAAGTGAGTGAAGGCATCTTTTGTTTCTGTTAGGTCTCCTGAAGAAGGCCCCATCCCCATAAACCCTTCCCAAATACAATATTCGTTTTGGTATTTAATTAACTCATCTTTGTTTGTTAGAATTGTTTCTAAATTAAAACCATGTTTTGTATTTTCATTTGTAAGGTTTGTTTGTAAAAAATAGTGAATTTTCTTTTTTTCTTTTTCAGCACGTTTTAAGAGTTCAGAAAGACTCGAAAACGAACCAACACCATGTGTATACGAAAAAACTCCGAATAACTTACGTAAAGTTCCGGATTGCACGGGTCCAATGTGATGGACATTTACCGTAGTTTCAGATTCTGGGTATTCCTCTCGTAACCTAGTAAATTTTTCAATTGCTTCAGGGATATAATTTTCTCCAAACTCTCTGATCCCTTGTAAATAGGCATCCTTTACCACTTGATAGGGTTTGGTTTTGGATACCGCTATGAGCGTAGGAGGATTTCCCTCTTTCAAAGATTTGAATTCGTTTTGAATAGAATTATAGATCGAAATGTAATCAGACACGATTACTTAGCTAATGCTTTTTCTAAAGAATCAATTCTACGTTCAATTTCCATAAATCGTTTTTCATTCCGATCTGATTGGGTATTTAGTTTTTGTTCCACTTCTTTCACTCTTACTTCTAACGAAGAAGAGGAACCACTTTGTTTGGAACTTGTTCTTTTACTAACACTTGTTTCTTTGTAGTAAGTAGTTTGTGATTTTGACGAAGTTTTGGAATTTGATTTTTTACGTTTTGTTTTGTAACTAACAGTTGTGGGATCTTTTTCTAATTTTGATTTTTTTACTTTGGAGACAGATGTTTTTGGCTCAGTTATCTTATCTTCTTTCTCTTGGTTCGTTTGTTTTGATTTTTCAATATCAGGTTGTTTTTTAACAGTCTCTTTGGGATTCGATTTCACACCCGTTGTGTTTTCTTTTGGAGTGAACTCTTCTTCGACTTTGTCTAATTTTTCCTGTAACCTTGACCCGCTGTCTTTTGTTTCTTTCGTTTTGGCACCAGACGTTACAGATACCGATCTTGGACGTTCCGATTCAGGTTCCATATCATCCAAACTCGGGAGTTCTGGAAGCCTCGAACGGTCTTCTAAAGAGTCTCGAGCCTCGGACCCATCCATTTGGTCTTTTGGAGGTGGGATTGTGTCAGGTGATTTTGTGATTTCCCGATCGACCATCTCCACTTCTTTGTTTTTTCCTATGGTTTGGAGCTTTTGGTAAATTTCGTTTCTATAGATAAATGCGAAAATGAACGATGAAAGAAGTAGGACCACTAGAATGGCAGTTGTGAGTATTTTCAAATTGTCGCGGCGGCCCATGACGTGCGGATTCCTTTCCTTTGATAAGGATAGAGTACACGTTTTTGCGCTTTCGAAAAGTGAGAAATCATGCAAAACATAAAAAAAATTACATTCTTTCTAGGTTTCTTACTGAGTTTTGCCAGTCTTTTGTCTCTTCCGAGGCCCCACGACCCAGATGAACTGGGTAGTGTTCAAATTTTAAGATCTGCATTGGCCATCGATACTCACTACCTACTCTATTTGGTGGAAGATTTTGAAGGGGAAAGGCCATGGGAATTTTACAGAGTGGATTCCTTTTTAGCCCAAACCCAATTTGCTTCTTCCCTTGCTAAGTCTGAAGCATTTTTAGAAGAATCAAAACTCTTACGAGAATCTGGATACCCAAACTTACAAAACCAAACGAGTTTCCTATTACAAAGTTATGTGGAAAATCCACGGCTTGACCATTGGGAAATCCGTCCAAAAGAACCCATCCAACTCCCACTCGGAATGCCTATCCAAGGGATCCTTTGGGTGTATTCAGAAGGTCATCATATCAATTTGAGTATGGGGCTTTCGCAAAAAAAATCAAAGGACTTATACTTTGATTTAGGAACACTCAATTTTGTAGGATGGCGCCGGTTGGAATTCAAAATCAATTTACCAAAAGAAAATACGAGACTCATACAATCTATGTCTTTTCCCATTTCATTTGCTTCTTTTCGTTTGAAAAGTTTAGCCTCTCAAAAAAAAGGAGAGTTTCATTTGTATTTTGATAATTTATGTTTTGTGATCGACAAACGTACATTTAGTTACCCAGGTTCCGAAGTAAATGACACTTGGGGTAACAAACGCTAAATGGTTTATTTTTTTTATAATATACTACTGATTAAGATTTGGATTTTATTGAAGTTTGTTTCCTTATTTTCCAAAAAAATTCGAAAAGAGTTAACCAAACGTAAAAACTCAATCCAATCATTATACAAACGTTTGCCGAATGGAAAAACAGTAATTTGGTTACATTCTGCAAGTGTTGGGGAATTAGACCAAGCAAAAGCTTTGGTTGAAACCATACGTAAACATAGACCAAATGTTTTTATCATCCAATCAGTCTTTTCTTCTTCCGTAAAAGAATCTGCTTTTTCTGATCCATTGGCTGATGTATATTTTTACCTTCCCTTTGATTTACCATTCGCTTATACAAAAATATTTCGTCTGTTTCGACCAAAATATCTTTTCATTATGGCTTGGGACACTTGGCCCAATCTTTTAAAAAAAGCTCATCAATATGGAACAAAAACCTATTTATGTTGTGCAAGTTTGTCTTCGCAGTCCTCCCGAAAAAACCCACTCGTACAGATCTTAACCAAAACTTCCTTTCGGTATCTTACTGGAATTTATCCAAGCCACAAATTGATGGCTAAGGAATTTGAAGGACTGGTTGCAGATGGAACGGATTTTTCAATTTTAGGTGACACTAGGTTTGAATCAGTTTGGAATAAGTTAACAACCAAAAAACCAAATCCAAAATTCACAGATTTTGTATCAAAACAAAATGAATTTATGAACTCAAATAAACCTGTAATCCTTGGTTCCACCTATCCAATATGTGAATCTTATTTTTTAAAATACCTAGAGACCCATTCGGATTCCCTCTTTTACTGGATATTCCCACACCAATGGGAATACATTCGTATGAACGAATGGAAAACTAAACTATCACAGTTTGGATCTGTTTCCATTTTTTCTGAATTGGATGAAAAGGATCCTCTTCCTAAATTTCTACTCTTTGATGTTTTGGGTATCTTAGCATTTGCCTACCAATATGCAAGTTTTGCTTATGTGGGTGGTGGTTTTCATAACCGAATTCATAATACAATAGAACCAGCTGCTTTGGCACTTTCCATCATTACAGGACCAAGGATCCAAAACGCACCAGAAGCTATCGTTATGCAAGAATTAGGTGGTCTATTCAGAACAACCTCAGAAACTGATTTTATCACTCATTTCCATTTACTCACCAAAAACACAGATCTTTGGGAAAAGATGGGAAATATAAATCGAAACTTTGTTGTAGAAAATCGAGGTGCGTCGGAAAAGATTTATAACCGAGTTTTTCCGTATGACAAAATCTAAAATTGCCGCTGTTTCCTTAAATACCACACCACTTGATTTTTTAGGCAATTTTGAAACAATCTCTTCTGCCATCCAAAACAAAGGCTGTGCAGATGCTGACCTCATTCTTTTTCCTGAACTTTGTATCTCTGGTTATGGTTGTGAAGATGCATTTTACCGACCTAAACTTTGGGAAAAATCGATCGAAGTTTTAAATAAAATCAAAAACTTATCTCCAAATCAAGTTGTAGTTGTTGGCCTTCCGGTATTTGCCCATTCATTTTTATACAATTGTATGGCCGTATTGTATGACAAAAAAATCCAAGCAATCATTCCAAAACTCAATTTAGCAAACACTGGCGTACATTATGAACGAAGGTGGTTTCATTCGGCAAAGGAGTTTCAAAGTAAATCTATCTCCTTTGGTAACGAAACGATTCCTTTTGGAAATTTTTTATTCAAATGCAATGATTGGATTTTTGCCATTGAGGTTTGTGAAGACAGTTGGTCATCCTTTAAACCATCACAAATTTATAATTTGATGGGCGCTGATGTAATTTTATCCCCAGGTGCATCTCATTTTGCGATGGGAAAACAATCTATCCGTAGACAAATTTTCAAAGAAACTAGTCGCAATCAAAACAACATACAAGTCTTCACCAATCTCTGTGGGAACGAATCGGGTCGGATTATTTTTGAAGGTGGATCTTTTTTTGCCTCTTGCGGGGAATTACGAAATGAAGGACCAAGATTACACTTCTCTCCTTTTGCCATCACCACTCATACGTTTACAGCGAAGGAAATCCAAGCGTCCAAAGCACGAAGTTTTAGAGAACCTCATCCTAATTTCCATAACGATCAAATCCAAACCATCACACTTGGAAAGGAATCTAATCAAAGTTTCGTTAGACCGACCCACTTACAAGTTTTGGACAAACGAGAAGGATCCAATTTAGTAATTCCGAACCC
Source organism: Leptospira sp. WS39.C2 (assembly GCF_040833965.1). Classification (NCBI taxonomy): domain Bacteria; kingdom Pseudomonadati; phylum Spirochaetota; class Leptospiria; order Leptospirales; family Leptospiraceae; genus Leptospira; species Leptospira iowaensis. The sequence goes on along the minus strand of NZ_CP162142.1, from coordinate 1,396,339 downwards.
AGAAAAACAAATTTTTACCGAAGATTTCAGTTTATTTGAAGAATTCACAAAAGCTGTATGCCTTGGCCTTTTTGACTATTTACGCAAATCAAAAACAAAAGGTTATACCTTATCTTTATCAGGTGGAGCAGATAGTGCGACTTGTGCCTTACTTGTCTCCGCAATGGTTTCCATCGCTAAAACCGAAATTGGGGAAGAGACATTCACCAAATTAGGAATCAATGAAAAAAATATCCTAGTTACTTTGTACCAAAAAACAAAAAACAACTCGGAAGAAACAGAAGGTATTGCAAAAACCTTAAGTGAAGAACTAGGATGTGAATTTCATTCCATATCCATTGATGAAATGGTCTCGAGTTCCGTATCCATCATCGAATCGGTAAAAGGAACCAAACTCAATTGGAAGGAACATGACCTTGCTTTACAAAACATACAAGCGAGAGTTCGTTCTCCACTGATTTGGTTACTCGCAAACTTAAATGGGCACCTACTACTCTCAACTGGGAACAGGAGTGAAGCAGCTGTAGGTTATACAACAATGGATGGAGATTCTTCTGGTTCCATTGCTCCCCTCGCAGGAGTGAGTAAGGAATTTTTGTTAGATTGGCTTGACGATATCCAAAAAGGGAATAATCGTTTTATAACACCAAAACATTCCATTCAATTATTAAGGAATACAAAACCAACTGCAGAATTAAAACCTCTCGCCGAACACCAAGAAGACGAAAAAGACCTGATGCCATACCCAATCCTCAATTCCATCGAAAGGAAATTAGTGTATTTGGGTATGGAAGAATCGAATGTCATAGAAGAACTAATAAAAGAATTTCCTTGGGAATCCAAGGAACACCTAATGGTTTGTTTAGAAAAATTCAAAAAATTATTTGGAATCTCCCAATGGAAAAGAGAAAGGTTACCTCCCTCTTTCCATTTGGATGATTATGGTCTGGATCCTAAATCCAGTTACCGGTTTCCAATCCTTTCTAACGAAACTTAATTGGGTGGTGCAAGCCCAGCCTTTGCATAAGCATTTGCAGCTTCTTTTTCAATTTGTTCGTTTTGGTATTGGATGTTTTTCAAAATTTCTTGGAATTTTTTATCCATTTCGGAATCATCACCGCCTTGTGACTCAATCAGGTAATTGATGATCTCAAGCCTATCTTTCCCTTGTTTCCTAACATGGCTGTAATAAGTAGTGATGTCAGTGGCATTTGCATTTCCACCAAACACTGAATTAGTGGCTCTTGTGAGTTTTTGGTTGAACTCTGCTTGTTTTTTCTTGTCTTCTGCAGTCATCCGTTTGGGGATGAGGTCATTTTCAGGGAATTGTTCTCTTAATTCCTCAAAGGCCTGCATGGCTTCAGGAGGGTATGGTTTCCCTGTTTGAGGGTTGATTGGGATCTCACCGGATTCGCCAGTAGCAATGTTCGGATCGTCTTCATAACGCATCCCACCAGCATTATAATAATCGGAATCAAAAATGGACCCTGACTCTTCACCCCGAACACCGAGTCGGTTTGTGCCTTTTGGGTTACTTGACCCACCACCAAATAAGGCAAGGGCCTGAGAACTTTTTTCTTTTTTACGCCGGATCTCATCTTCGTCCTCACCACCGAGCATAAGCAGGATGAGAAAAAAAAGTCCAATGAGTGAAATGGAGACAAATAGTAATTTTTTTTGGATTCCCATAGATTGAATTCCTGAAAACTTGGAAGGGAAACGAGAAACAGAATGCGTTTTCCTTCTTTACATCCAATATATTACGTCTGCGTATCTTTTCTCTCTTTTTTTCATTGTGGAGTGAACACAGACACTCCCGTGGCTCCTTTTGTCTTTTTAGTGCCACCCAATGTCCCGCAGCTGCTTTCCGTGGTAGCTGTAAATAGTAACATCACAACTGATTTCCAAACTGATTTTTTCAATTATAACGCTGATCCCAGGCCAGAATACGTCATCAAATACTATGTGACAAACAGAGAACCACAGTTTGTTGGTTATAATTTGTATGTGACAACCGCCTTCCCAGGGGTCATCCAAACCGTCCAAGGGGAATGGTTAGAAGATGGGGTCCAACCTAGTTTCCCCCATTTGCCTTATGAAGCATCCACATCTTCCAGCCGTGTCATCACCAAACGGATTCGGTTTGCTGTCCCACCACCTGGGACTGAGTTTTTCCAAAAATGCCAAATTTACAATTTTACCATTCGTTCGATGTTAACGGGGGGACTGATTTCTAACCCTTCCACTGCGGTGAGTACCTGTGCCATTCCAAACCGAGTGAATGACATCCAAACGGTCTGTGCTGTGGGTGTCGGATGTAATACAACCACCTGTTCAAACCCGGCGTGCGGAACACCGAGTGCCTGTGCTCTCGGAACCGCTTGTAACCCATGTACCAAGGGGAATAATGAATTGGGTTGTACTTGTCCTTCCGGACAAACCCCTCCAGGATGCCAATCCGTTGGCCCATAAACGCGAATCCGGAAATTTATATGTGGTGGCGACTCCTATTGGCAATATGGGAGACATTACCCTCCGTGCTTTGGAAGTATTTAAAGACGTAGACCTTGTCCTCTGTGAATCTGCAAAGGAAACTAAATCCCTCTTCCATAAACTGGGAATTGCAACCTCAGTCCTTGCCCTATACAAAGACCACTCCGAAACTCCTTATGCCAATGTCCTAGAACAATTGAAACAAGGAAAGTCTATGGCTCTTGTATCGGATGCAGGAACTCCTGGTGTCTCCGACCCAGGTAGCCAAATGGTTCGCATTGCTCGGGAAAATGGAATTCCCATTGTCCCGATACCAGGGGCTTCGGCACTAACAGCGCTTTTATCTGTTTCTGGGTTCCAAGTCAATCCCACACTTTTTTTAGGATTTCTCTCTGAAAAACCGAGTAAAAAACGCCGAGAATTAGAGAAAGCAAGGGAAACCGAAGGGCTCATTGTGTTTTACGAATCCGTTCACAAACTCCCTAGGTTGTATCCCTTACTCGAGGAATTGTACCCACAAACGGAAGTTCTTGTGGGAAGGGAGTTGACAAAGGCCTTTGAAGAGGTACTTTACTATGCAAATCCTAGGGAATTGGCGGAAAAACCTCCCAATGCGAAGGGAGAATTTGTATTTCTCTTAAACCATCGAAAAAAATCACTTAAGGGAAATTCAGATTCCTCCGATATGTGATGTAGGAAGAGGACTAAATATATGAACATCGATAAAGTAGGTCGAGTTGGTGGTTACGGTTATGAACCAAAAAAACCACAAGGACCAAAAGAAACCGAATCACAAGCACCAGTGGATACAATTTCCATTTCGGATGCTGCTAAAAAAATAGCTTCGGAAGCAAAACTCCAAGCTGAAGTGAAACAAATTGCAAAACAAATCGTTCAAGCTCCTCCAGAAGAAGACCGCACTGAAAAAATCAAGGCGATCAAAGAACGATTGAAAAACGGAGACTATGACACTCTTTCACCAGAGATGTTAGATAAAATTTCCGATCAAATTGCAACGTCTTTCCTCGGACAACAGTAAAAAGGACAGGTGGTGAGGGATCCTTTGTTATTGTCCTCTCCGAGGATTTCTCACGCTTCGTACATTCATAGTTAGGGGATCGTATGCCAGTTCTCCCCGAATGGATTAATTTTCAATTTCCACCTAAAATACATTTCGAAATCGATTGTGGATACAAACTCGGATCTTTTGTTAAAAACATTGGATCTAGAGTGGTTCTCATCACGACTCAAAAAGAGTTAGAAAACTCCGAAGAACTTTCGATTATTAAAACAAGTTTAGAAAAACACGCAGAAGGTGTGATCATTTATGATGACATAGTAGACCGTGTGCATTTTAAAGATTTAGATACTTGTGCTCATTTTTTACGAATCTCCAATGCGGATTGTGTTGTGGCTTATGGTTCCTTTGAATCGATGAACGCTGGTAAAGCGGCTTCTCTACTTGCCACCAATGATTTGTTTGCTGAAGAACTATTAGTAGGAAGAAAACAACCGAAAAAAAAAGGACTTCCTCTTGTGGTTGTTCCAACAAAACCCCTACTCGGCAATGAGTGTTCCCCATTTTTTTCCATCGTAGATGACAAAGACAAAAACAGAAAGTACTTCGCTCATGAATGGGCGTTTCCAGAACTCATAGTCTCTGATCCGAAAATTGGTGCTGGTATGTCGAGTTCAGAAACAGCCAAAACAGGAATATCTATTTTATCAGCAGCCGTTGATAGCATTCTCTCTAAATACGCGAACGAAATCACCTCTTCCACTGCTTTACGTTCTATAGAACTCATTTCCAAAAACATAGTGCCTGCCATTCGGGAACCAAGAAACTTAGGACCGAAAAACTCCATTTATGCGGCAAGTTTACTTGCTGGTATTGCTCAATCCACAAGCAGTCTTGGACTCTGTTATGCACTTTCTTTGGCAGTTACAACTGTCACCAATTTAGATATTTTTCAAAGTATGTCGATCCTACTCCCACACGTTATGGAATACAACCTCACTTCTTCCGCAGGTAAGTATGTGATGATTGCAAGAGCACTAGACGAAGATGTGACCAATATTTCCGTAATTGAAGCTGCGATCAAAGCGGTGGAAGGAATCCGGAAAATTTATCTGGAGTTACGAATCCCACAACGTCTCTCTGAGTATGAAGTGAAAAAAATCGACCTACCTGGGATTGCGACACTTGCGGCCACATATTCATTTCTTGATTGTCTTCCAAGAGAACTTCCCAAAAATGAAATCGAAACCATCCTAGTGGCTGCGTTTTAGGAAAATTTTGATCCAACTCACTGAATTTGAACAAAAACTCTTAGAAACATTTAGCTTAAGTGACAGAGATGCAAGACGTCTGCAAAGGGTGATCCAAGACTTATCCATTGTTGTAGGTATGGAACACGAAGAGATTTTTGACTTTATGCGATTTGGTGTGGACCAGGAATTAGAAATTTTAAAAAAAGATTATAACTGGGAGCACTTTCGCATTCGCATCCAAAAGAAATTAAAAAAATCACCACCCGTTTGATTTACAACCAAGGAAATAATTACCACTTTTTTCTAGCTGATTTGGATTCCGTCGCTCGTTTTGTAGCGAATCCTAACCCCTTTTACCCAGTTCCCATTCACAAAATTCCGACTCTACCTTCGGTATCTACCGATCCTATTTTATTCCCACGTTTTTTATACGATTTGATTTACAACCGCCAATCATTTGAAAAGACACCAGTCATCACTCCTCCTTATTACAAAAACCCCGACCAAAAAACAGATTTTTTCCAAAAACCAAAAACTGGATTTTTTTCCGCCAAACGTAATGTAGGTGGAAAAAAACAAAACCCAACAAATTTGTATCGAAGTAAACGGGATAAGTTTAACCAAACAAAGTATCTTTCTCTCCGCGACATCGTAAACCCTGAATTTGATGAATCAATGGTACTAAAGGAAATTGAATCTTTATACATGGACAAAAAAAGTAAACTCTACCTGAATCGATTGGTCGCCATTCTTTATTCGGGTACCAAAGAAGAGGAAATGAAAATTGTAACAAACCTCTTTCGCTTTGAAACAGACTTTGCCCATTTCCTAAACCACCAAATGTTCACAGTTGAACTAATCCCACTCATTCATGGGATCTTCCTTCAGGAAATATTAAGAAACCATGATGAAAGATTCTTCCGTTACATATTACCAAAACTTTCTCCACCAGTCTTAGAAGTGATCCGAAGATCCATTTCAAAAAACAAAATGAAACAAATTGAGACTGCACCAAAGGTCAAACCACCAGAGGGTGAAGATCTAATCTCAATCATTGAAGCTGAACTTTACAAACGGTTTGCTCGGAATTTGTATTATGAAGAAGGAACCGTTTTCACTTACCGAGAAGATGGTGAAGAGAATGTTATCGAAACCATCGTGTTTGAAGATTCGGAACGATTTGATTTTTGTGCAAATGGTGAGTTTTTAGAATTTTATGGAAAAACCAAAACCAAACTATTTTTCAAAACCAAAGAATGGATGGATACCATCCGATTTGATTTTTTTCTCACACGGAAAGAAATGGAAACAATAGAATACCACCGTTTGCCAAAAGATTTGATTTTAGAGATTTCCTATTATGAAACGGGATTGTTCCTTGTAGGAGCGGGGATTACAAAAGACAAAAAACCATTTGAATTCTCTCTCTTATGGTTTGATTACTAATCTTAGATTCATTTTTTTATTTCAGTGGACTTTAATATATTCTTAATAAACTAACCAACATGAAAGAGTTAGTTAACAAATATTATACCCAAAAGGGACTTCCTTTTTTTATCGCAAGTCTGTTATTTGCGATATACGATTCACTCCTCTATATCGTTCCGCCACCACCTAGTGAAACATCAGATTTACATTCATGGATTACGGAATGGAAGCCTTACCTTCAATTTGCAGATGAGGTTTTGATTTTTGCCACAATCTCTTTACTCCCAGCAATTTATACCCTAACGAATGTGAGACAAAAACACGAATCAAAACTTTCCTTATATGCTTCTGGTTTGTTTTATTTATTCATTATTCCTTTGTTTGTTCTTGTTGATTTACTTTTAGGACGACTTGTTTATCCCGTAAATGTTTATCCACTCACCGTTGATACAATTGTTTTCATATTAAGTTTCATCACAGGGATTATGCATATGATCTCTATCATTTTAGCCCTATTGATTTTAATGTATGGAGTTTCGTATAGGAAAAAGACTATGGGAAGTTTGATTTTAGTTGCAGCAATACTCGGATTTGGGTTCCAGATGATAGCCAGTTATCCCTGGTTCCTAACACCAGGGGTTCTCTTAGTATGCCAATTGAGTTTTCCGATTTGGTTACTTTTTATTGGAATCTACCTTATCAAAATAGAATCCAGAATTCCAAAAAAGAACCAAACCGAACTTAACTAATATCGACTCTAGAAATTAAATTTTGTTTAGTTTTCAGTTTTCACCCTTGCAATCGCCAAATTCCACTTATCAATTTCTTCCTTTCGCTCTGCTTCTTTCATCTTAGGAGTGAATTGAGTGGTTTTTGTTTCTTCTTTTCGCAAGTGTGCGACTGATTTATAAAATCCTCTTTCAAGCCCTGCGAGGTAGGCAGCTCCAAGCACTGTTGTGTCTACGTTTTGTGGTCGGATGACTTTTGTTCCGAGGATGTCTGCTTGGAATTGCATAAGCCATGCATTTGATGTAGCACCACCATCCACTCGTAAAAACTTCAGTGGTTTTCCTGTTTCCTTTTCCATGGCATTGGCAAGTTCATAGGACTGTAATGCAATCGCCTTTAAGGCTGCCCTTGTGATCTGCGCTGGTGTTGTGTCACGAGAGAGACCAAAGATCGCCCCACGTGCTTCTTGGTCCCAATGAGGGGCACCGAGTCCGGCAAAAGCAGGAACAAATACAACATCATCTTTCGTTTTGATGGACTTCACCAATTTTTCTGAATCTTTTGAGTATTTAAAAAATTCTAAATTGTCTCGTAAAAACTGAACAACTGCTCCCCCGATAAAAACTGATCCTTCTAAACAATAAACAGTTTTGCCTTCTGGTCCAAGAGCGAGTGTGGTGATGAGACCTTGGTTTGAAATACGGAATTCATCTCCTACATTAAAAAGTAAAAAACAACCTGTTCCATACGTGTTTTTTGCTTCCCCAGGTTCAGTACACAACTGGCCAAATAGTGCCCCTTGTTGGTCACCGACTAAAGAAGAGATGGGAATCCCATCGGGGATGGCTTTCACATTCGAAGTAAAACCGAATAGGTTTTTGGAATTATATGCCTTAGGCAACATGGACATTGGGACTTTTAAAATCTTACAAAGTTCTTCATCCCATTCTTTGGTTTGGATATTGAAGAGTAAAGTGCGAGAAGCATTGGTATGATCGGTTTTATGTTCTTTGTGACCTGTGAGTTTGTACAATAACCAAGTATCAATGGTTCCAAATAGTAGATCTCCACGTTCTGCTCTTTCCCTTGCGCCTTTGACATTGTCGAGAATCCATTGGATTTTGGTTCCGGAAAAGTATGCATCCAAAACAAGTCCTGTTTTATTACGGAAATTGGAATCCAAACTTTGTTTTTTTAATTCCTTACATATATCCGAAGTCCTTCTGCACTGCCATACAATGGCATTGTAAACTGGTTTTCCCGTTTTTTTATCCCAAACAACAGATGTTTCTCTTTGGTTTGTAATCCCAATGGCAATGGCATCTTTAGGATCGAGTTTGCCATTTCTAATGGCAAGAGAAATGAGCTTTTGAGTTTTTTGCCAGATCTCTTCTGGGTCATGTTCCACCCAACCAGGTTTTGGATAGTATTGTTTGAATTCTTGGTATGCGGAAGAAATCACTTTCCCTTTGTCATTAAAACAAAACGTACGAATCCCAGTTGTTCCTGCATCGATTCCAATGATGTAATTTTTTTTTGCCATTTTATACCTCTATTTCCAAACCTTCATAAGCCATAATGATTTCTAATTTTCCGTGTGGATCAAACATCTCTTTGTACTTTAACGCTCGTAAATAAACCAAATCCAACTTTTCATCATCGTAAGAAGGATCATGGTGGAACATCACGAGTTTTTTTACTTTTGCCCGAAGTGCAATGTCTGTGGCAATGGAAGCTGAACTATGACCCCAATCAATTTTTTGTAATGACTCTTCAAATGTATATTGGGTATCAAAAACCAAAACATCCGCATCGCGAAAGTAATCAATGTATGTATCAATATTTTCCATCTCTTCTAAATTGAATTCCGCATCCGACGCAAAAATGATGGACTTCCCTTCTTCTGTAAACCGGTAGGAAAAACTACCTCCAGGGTGACGGACTGCTTTACTAAAGGCTTGGATGTTTGGGCCAAGGGAAACAACCTCTCCTTCTTCGATAAATCGAAAGGTTTTGTTTGCTGCATAATGATCAAATGAAACGGGAAAATGTGTGAATACAAACTGGTGTTCTAACCTTTTTTCTGCATCATTCATAGAAGAGATAAATTCAAAATGATTCCCTGGTAAAAATAATGGAATGAAAAATGGGATGCCTTGGATATGGTCCCAATGTGTATGGGTAAGCACCCAATAGGCGTGTCCAATTCCTTTTCCAAAATCAGAAGACATCATTTGGTTTCCAAGTTCACGTAAACCCGTTCCACCATCAATGATGATTAAATTCCCCTCTTTGTCTCTGATTTCAACGCAGGTCGTATTACCACCGTAAGTTGAAGAAGATGAAAAACTTAAACTATTTAAAAAACTATGAATACTTTGTTCGTTTTGGATGTCGGTAGGACTTGCCAATGAGAGGATTTTTTCGATTTTATGTTTAACGTTTTCTGGCCTGATGGGTGAACCTATAGAACCTCGAACACCCCAAAACTTAATTTTCATTGCTCTTTTTCTAGAGTCCTTTTTGAAAAAATCAAACGTTTTTTGATTGTATTTCCTCTTTCAGATGTTGTCTTAACTGAAGTTATGTTTCAGTACGAAATCAAAAGAGAAAATGAAAAGGCCATCATCCTTTTGAATGGTTCCATGTCACTTCGGGACACACCTAAATTAAAAACAGAAATTAAGGATCTACTAGATTCCGAATCAATGCAGGAACTTGTTTTGGATTTTAAACATCTAACGTATTTGGACTCGTCTGGGATTGGAATTTTACTCCATACCTACAGTTGGACAAAAGAAAAAAATAAAAAGGTAAAGATGGTCCATCTTTCCAATGAAATCAGAACCATTTTCAGTGTAGCAAATTTATTAGAAATCTTCGAAGTCGAATGAATTAAACTCGGTAGTCTTGGATGGTCTGGATGAGAAAAGATACGATTCCAGAAAAAACATAAAATCCAACAGCTCCATACATTACATAAGGCCAACGGTAAAATCCAATGGCAAATAAGATAAGACCTAGACCCAAAAGACTAATCCCTAATTTTTTCCAAGAAAAAAGTCCGCGCATTGCTACTTGCGGTTTGCTATAACGTAAAGTGGAAACCATTAGAAGCGCAGTGATCACAAAAAATGTAACTGCAGTCCATAAAGGAACTTGGGATACAGAAAATACGAGTGGAAAAATTCCGATGACTACTCCCGCTACTGGCGAAGGGAGTCCATTGAAGGATTTAGGATCATGTGCCACATTAAACCTTGCCAGTCGGTAAGCCGCACAAATTGGATAAAGGGCAGCGATAAACATACCAAGTGGAAAATAATCGGGTTTGTCAAAGATATCGAGTTTGATATCAAAGAAGAACATTTTATACGCCAAAAATCCTGGCGCAATCCCAAAAGTGGTTAAGTCAGCGAGACTATCTAAATCAGCGCCAAGCTCACTTGTACAATTGAGAGCTCTTGCAGCCATTCCATCAAAACCATCGAATAACGCAGCTAAGATGATAAATACTCCTGCGAGGGAATACAACTCATGTGAATTTGGTTGGCTTGGGTTTGTCTCTGAGACAAGTAACATGGAAACAAAACCTAGTGTTAGGTTTCCAAGAGTTAAGGTATTCGGGATCCAAGTTAATTTTAGTTTCATAATATTTGTTCAAAGTTTCGTTTTGGACTGACTTTAAAATCGAGTCCTACAAATTTTTTTTCGTTCCAAAGATGGTATCCAAGACATGCCACCATCGCTCCGTTATCCGTGCAGTAAATTTTTTTTTGCGGGTAATACAATTGGAACGACTGGTTTTGGGCTTCCGTTTGCAGGTAAGAACGAAGAGTTTCGTTGGCAAGCACTCCCCCCGCAGCCACAACCGTTTTGATTTGGGTTCTGTTGATTGCCTTACGAATATTTCGTACAACGAGTTCAAACGCTGTTTTTTGAAAGTAATAAGTGATCTTTTCGATGGGCAGAGTTTCAGTTTCGGTTAGGGATTTGATATAATAAAGAACAGCTGTTTTTAAACCACTATAAGAGAACCGAATGGTATCTGGTCCATCTTCTTTCAAAAGTTTTGGAAAGGGACTTTTTTCACCCTTTGGTTTCACATACTCGAATGCTTTTTTTTCTATGATGGGTCCGCCAGGGTATGGAAGGTTTAGAACGGCACTCACTTTATCAAAAGCTTCCCCTAAGGAATCATCTTGAGTGTCAGCGAGTAATTCCAAATCACCAAAACCTTTGTAAATATAGATAGAAGAATTCCCACCAGAAAGAAGAACACCTAACCAAGGAAAGGGGGGAAGTTCATTCTCAAGTCCAATAACAGCAAGGTGAGCTTCCAAATGATTCACAAGTACAATAGGAATTGAGTGAACAAGGGAAATACACCTAGCAAGTTGAGCACCAATCATAAGTGAACCGACAAGGCCAGGGTAACCCGTCACAGCTACGTATGACAAATCAGAAAACGTAAGTTTTGATTCTTCGATACATACAGCTAGAAGTGAATTGATTTTTTCCAAATGAGCGCGAGATGCGATCTCAGGAACCACTCCCCGGTATGGAGAATGGGTTTCGATTTGGCTATAAACTTTATGGGAAATTAATTCCTTACCATTTTTTACGATGGCAATTGATGTTTCATCGCAACTGGATTCGATCCCTAATCCGTAGACCATTTATTTTAAGAGGTTGATGGCTTCCGATAATTGAATGTCCAGATCCAATCTTGGTTTGGATTGGGAGGAACCCATTCTCAATTCATTGAATAAAAAGATTCTCACAACTGAATCTGAAATTTTTAAATTTTCTTTTTTGAGAATTTCTTTAAAATCCCCAATGGCAGATTCATTAAACTCTGAATGAGATTCTAAAAAAGGACGAATTAAATTTTTCTTAAACAGTTTTTCCAAAGCATACTTTTCATCTTCATTGGCAGAAACTGGATTCACAATATGGTCAGGTGTAATTCCGATTCCATGAATGGAAATCCCAGATGGTGTGTAGTATTTTTGAATGGTGATGGCAACTTTTGCACCATAAGAAAGAGGGATGATGGACTGAACACTTCCTTTTCCAAAACTTTGTGTTCCCACAATTATTGCTCGTTTGTTGTCCTTTAAGGCACCCGCTAAAATTTCGGAAGCACTGGCAGATCCACCATTCACCAAAATTGCAATAGGGATATCCAAATACTTATTTTCTCTTACTTCCGATTTGAAACTTTTAATGAGTTCCCCACCGCGTCCTTTGACAGAAACAATTTCTAAATTTGATGGTAAAAATAAATCAGCAATTTCAATTGCCAAATCCAAAAGACCACCAGGGTTCATTCGTAAATCGATGACTAGTTTTTTGGCACCAGAGTCTCGAAGGTTTTTGACAGCGAGAGCAAGTTCCTTACCAGTTTCCTTTCCCATAAACTGAACTAGTTTGATGTAACCTGTTTCTTTTTCAGGAAGGTAAAAGGAACGTAAAAAACGAATTTTTATCAGTTCTCTGACTAAATTGACTAAAAAAGGTTCTTTGATTCCTTTTCGTTCAATTTTCATGGAAAGAGAAGTCCCCACATCACCTCGCATCATCGCAAAAGCTTCTGCTTGCGAGAGTGATTTTACCTTTTTCCCATTGATTTCAACTATCTTATCTTGAGGTAATAATCCAGCTTTCCAAGCAGGTGTTCCTTCGATGGGGGCAACGATCACAAAGGAATTTTCTTGGTAGTTAAGTTCTACACCAATCCCTCCAAAACTTCCTTTGGTTTCATTTTCAAGTTCTTTCGCTTCTTCTACATCAATAAAACGTGTGTGCGGATCACCTAAACTTTGTAAAGCGCCCTGGATGGCACCAATGTATATTTTTTTTTCTTCTTGGGGTTCAACAAAGTCGTTTTCAATATAAGCAACCACTTCATGTAAAATTTGGAGGTATTTTTCTCCATCTGTAGAAATTGCTTTTACCTTTTGAATGCTTAAAGCAAATACAATAACTAACAAAGACAATGTGATTGAGACCCAAAGAGTACGTTCTGAAAATTTCACTTTATTCATTCCCATAAATTGATTCGTATAATGCCTTGTTGTCTTTTTTTAACATCACTTTTGCCTCAGGGATCGACAATCGATACACTTCACAAGCTTCTTCAAAAAGTTGAATATCAGTTGGTGTTGGTCTTTTGGTGTCAGCCATAAGTCCCGTTTGGATTCGATTTTGTGCAAATCGTTCCAAAACACGTTTCAAATCATAAGCGTTGATTTCTTGTTTTTTGGGAGCACAACTCCAAAGGAAAAGGGAGATTAGAATACAGGCAAGTGAGAAGAGATGTTTCGACATCCCTTCTAAGATCGATGGAAACCTACTCTTGGTCAATCAGTAAATACGATAGAGACCTATGAGTTTTCCAATTATCGTGGCTTTCTTTGTGCGGATTGGTTTGAGTTTTGAGTTCCTCGGTTCCAGACGGATCATGTCTGGTTCTTTGTAAAAAACTTTGAGTGTGGCTTCGTTTTCAATCATTGCCACCACAATTTCCCCATTCCGGGCCGTGTCTTTTTTTTGGATGATGGCAATGTCACCGTCACTGATCCCAGCTTCCACCATGGAATCCCCTTTCACTTTTAGGGCGAATGTTCCCGGTTTTGTTGCCAAATCATCTGGTACGGCGATGTATTCTTCGATGTTTTCTTCGGCAAGGATTGGAGATCCCGCAGCCACCTGCCCAAGCAGGGGAATCCCTGAAGCTCGCACGAGGAGTGCTTCGTCCGCATTCCCCTTGAGCAGTTCAATGGCACGGCTTTGGTTTTTAGAAGTGCGTATGTAGCCTTTTTTTTCAATGGCTTTGAGGTGGTCATACGCACCTTTAGCAGTGATACCAAACTGGTCGCCGATCTCACGGATTGTGGGAGGGAATCCCTTTTCTCGGACCGTGTCCGAAATGTATTGTAAAACAAATTCTTGTTTTTCCGTGAGGTCTTTCATACTAAACAGATAAATAGGAAATGGGCGTTATGTCAACAAAAAACTAGTTGTTATAGTTTTAAATATTCACTTTTCAAAACAAAACTTCCCTCTTCTACAATGGCTTCTCCCGACTCCACTCCTTCGGTGACCTCTACCCAATTGTCATATAGTTTTCCCACTCCAATTTTTTTAGCAGAAAATGAACCATCACTGTTACGAACAAAGATATAATTTTCCCCTTCAATCTTATGGATACAATTTGATGGAATGACTTTTGTTTTGTTTACCGAAGAGGCTATCATTGCCCCAACAACCGTTGCGGTTACACTTTGTCCCGGGCGAAGTCTACCTTTTGAGTTTCTAACTTCTAATCGAATCTCTGCAGTTTTTTTCACTGGATCAATCACATCTCCCACATGAGAAACAACTGCTTTTAATGATTCGTCCTTTGATCCAATAGGAATTACTTTCGCTTCATTACCCATTCTGATGGAAGCCAAATCTTTTTCATACACTTCTAAGTTGATCCATAGAACAGATAAGTCGGCTACTGTGAATAAATTATCACGAGCATTTACAGCCTGTCCAATGATGGCTTCCCTTTCCGTCACTGTTCCAGAAATGGGAGTTCGTATGAACAAATTCTTTGAATTGTATTTTCCAGCTTCTAAGTTTGCGATTTCCGTTTCATTCAAACCTAAGTTTTCTAATGCATTCCTTGACGTTTCCATCTCTGCCTTAACAGACTTATAATCCATGAGAGACATTTCGTATTCTTTTGCTGAAGTAACTTTTCGTTCATACAAATCTTTTGCACGATCCGCTTGGACTTTTAAGGCTTCGAGTCTTGCTCTTGCTTTTAAGTAATTTGCTTCCGTTGTTCCCAATTCTACTGATTGGATAGATGCTATGGCGGTACCTTTTTTTACGTATTCACCTTCTTTAACGAATACTTGCAAAATTCGACCATTCACTCTTGATCCAACTTTGGCCACACTATTCATGTCATACGAAACAGTTCCTGGTAGTTGTAGTTCCTCTTCTAATGCTCGTTCCTGTAAATAAACTACAGAGAATGGATGGTTTTTCTGGATTTCATTCGAGATGATAAATTTAGATTTATCATCTGTGAGAGCCTCAGTTTTTTTACCAGATCCAAAGAACTTAGAATATCCAAAATATAATAAACTAACAAGTAATACGAGGATACTGATGTTTCTGATTTTTTTTAAATTCAATTCATTTTGCATAATGGTTTAATACTCCGAGTTATCCATTTTTCCAATGGATGCCTTATACCCTTCCAAAGCATTGTAGTAAAGGTATATGATTTCATAATAACTCCGTAAAACACTAAGATAGTTTTTTTCAGCTTCCAAAAATGTTACCAAATTGGAAGCACCACGAATGTAAGCAAGTCTGGACTTTTCTTGGACTTCTTTATTTTTTTCTAAAAGTCCCATTTTTTGGTAATCCAAAAGTTGTGACTCTCGCGCTTGTAATTCTTTGATAGCAGCAGAAATTTCTGATAAAATCTCATTACGTTTTGCATCCACATCAAAACCTAATTTTTTATAAGACTCTTCCGATTTTAATATTTCCCCTTGTTTCCGATCAAAAAGTGGAAGAGGAGTGGCCGCATAAATACCCGCAACGTTTTCATTTCCCTTATTCAAAAACTCGACCCCAAGTGTTAACGGTGGAATGATTTCTCGTTTTTTTAATTCGATATTCATCCGTTCTCTTTGTTGTCTTATTTTTAACGCAACAAGGTCTGGTCTTTCTTCGATATCAAAATCATTGAGATCAATTCCAAATTCTTTTGTAGAAATGAATTCCAATCTACCTTTGATCGTAAGTGGAGAGTTAATGTCAGAGATTCCAATGAGAACTCTTAAATTTTTAACAACTTGCGCCCGAAGGATCCTCGCATTCCGGTATTCTCTTTCGATTTGAACACGTTCCAATGCCAAGCGGTCATATTCCAAAAAGGAAATGTCTCCTTTTTCTGCACGTAACTTCGTTAAGTCGAGAAGATCCTGATAATTTTCCAAAAATTCTTTTTGGTAATTAATCTGCTCTGTTACATACAAGTATGTCCAAAAGTTTTGGCGGAGGCGTAAGCGAAACAACCGATCAAAATCACGAAAACTCGCAATTGTTGCCAAAAACTCTTGTTTGGCAACTTTTTCTCTTTGAGGGATCACTCCGCTCATATCGAATGGTTGGTTGTAAATCAATGATGTTTCGGGAAGTCCAGTTGCTGCTTTGGATGATGCACCCATAAACTGCTGTTGCATATTCAAAATTGGATTATAATACAAACTAGCAGTGATCACGTCACCCCTTGCCATTCCAATGTTTTGTTTTTCTCTCAAATACAAAGGATTACTTGTGACAGCAAACTCTTCCAGTTCTTCCAAATTCCACTTTTCTTTTGCGTCTTGGGCTCTTGAATCTTCACCCAAATAAAATAACTCATCTTTGGAATGTAATTCATAAACAGCTTTTTCTTTTGAAAAAAGGCCAGTTGTGACGAATCCCAAAAAGGAAATGAGTAAAAATCTAATTAAATGCTTCATACAGTTACAAATTTTTTGATATAATCCTCTATACCAAATTGAATGACTTTGATTGCTTCCGCTCGATCATACACTTCTGTAATTTCGACTGTTCCTGTGGAAGGAGAGTTCGGATCTAATTTATAAGTGAGAAAATAATGGTGGAGTTTGTTGATGAGTGCTTTGGGAACTTCAGAAATATCTTTGATTTGCCCAAACACTTCATCTCCTTTTAACACTGCGACAATTTTGTCGTCCGCTTCCCCTTTATCAATCATCCGTAATCCTCCAATAGGAATGACGGTAAGGATCATATTCCCATGTGTGATTGGATTAACACTTAACACACAAATGTCGATTGGATCTCCATCCCCTACGATATCAGGTCTTCCAACCACATCCGAACAATGTTTTCCTGATGCTTCTCCTGAAAATGTACGAGGGATGAATCCATACAAAGTTGGGGAACGGTTACTATATTTTTGCGGACGGTCCACACGGATAAAACCGGAAGCTTTATCAATTTCATACTTCACAGTGTCTTGTGGTGTGAGTTCGATAAAAACATCTAACTCATCTGGTGCTTTGGGACCTAATTCCAATCCATGCCAAGGGTGTGCTACATAATAATTCGGTTTCATTTATTTCCTCTTTCGTTTTGATTTTTGATTTTCTTTGGATGGTTTCCCATCTTCTTCTATACTACTTGTTTTATCTTCCATCTCATCCGCATGACTATGTCCGTGGGAAGAAGAATGGACCAAATCAGATGATTTGTACTTTTTCATTTCCTCAACAAAGTAATCGTTCATATTTCTTTCACGTTCCATTTGCCTTAGTTCTTGTCTTTGTGCAAGTTTGACTAAAAACTCAAATGCAATAGGCAATAAAAATCGAGATAAGATCGTTGCTACAAGAACTCCACCCATTACCACAGTGGCAAGAGGCCTTTGTACTTCGGCTCCAGCACTAGAGGCAATAGCCATTGGTAAAAATCCAATGATGGCAACAAGTTCTGTTGTTGCAACAGCTCTCAGAGTATAAACTGCGGCGTCTACCACGGCAATCGATGGATCTCTAGTGATTTTCAATTGGTCTTTTAAGGCGGAAGCATACACAACTCCGTTTAACACAGAAATACCGGCAGCAGCAATAAAGCCAACACCCGCAGGAATTGAAAACGGAAGCCCTCTCATCACAAGAGACAATATCCCTCCCGATAAAGACAATGGAACTAGGATAAATACACCTAACGCATAATAAACACTACCAAAGGCAATGAATAACATACCAAAGATGATGGCACCAGCAATTGGAATCACAATGGCCAATCGGTTTTTGGCTCTAGTGAAGTTTTCAAACTGCCCACCCCAATCCACATAATACCCTTGTGGTAAGTTTGTTTCGATGGATTCTGTTGCTGCTTGTACATCATTCACAAAACCAATCATATCGCGTCCACGAACGTTTACTTCAACAAGGATCCTTCGTTTCAGACCTTCGTGATACAACGCAGCTGGACCTTCTGTCATTTGGATATCAGTTACCTGCCCCAAAGGAACAGTGCCACCGAGCTCCGTCATAACGGGAACATTTTCGATGACTCCAATGTCTGTTACATCGGCATCAAGGCGAACAATTAAGTCGAAGCGTTTGTATCCTTCATATACTTTTCCAGCATTAAATCCCACCCGCAAGGTTTCAATGGTAGTAAGAACTTCTTCGGCTCTTACTCCATACCTTGCCATATTCCCACGGTTCATTTTGATTTCTAAAAGTGGAAGACCTAGGAGTTTTTGCACACGTAAGTCTGCAGCACCTTGGATTTTTTTGATTTTGGATGCGTAGTTGTCTGCTATGGCTTTTAAGGATTTTAAATCATCTCCATAAATTTTAATCACAATGTCTGCCTTTGACCCAGATAACAAAGCATTGACGCGGTTTTCGATTGGTTGCGACAAACTAATGTAGGAAGAAGGAACATTTTGGTTGATTGAGATTTTCATCTTCTCCATCAGTTCTTCTCGGTCTTTGGCGGTGACCCATTCTTTTTTAGGTTTTAACTTCACCATCATCTCACCTTCTTCCGAACCGATTGGTTCTGCGGCGGATTCCCCACGACCTTGTCTTGAAACGACACTCACTGCTTCTGGAAATTTTAAGATGACTTTTTCCATCTCCAAATTGAGGTCACGAGAATGGTTGATGGCTGTAGAAGGAAGGCGTTTGATATCGACTGCGATCTCTCCTTCATCAATCCTCGGTAAAAATTCCGAACCTAAAGTTGAGGCGAGCATGAATGATAAAATCACCACACCAATCCCTGCGTAGGTAAATTGGCGTTTGAATTTCATACCATAAGTTAAAATCTCAGCATATTTGTTTTGGAACTTTTCCCAAAACGCTGACTCATGTAATATTGGTTTTTTGTAAATGTATGACATGAGGGCAGGAAAAGTTGTAATCGAATATAAAAGAGCAGCACCTAACGCAAAAGCAACGGTGATTGCCATTGGTCGGAACATCCGCCCTTCCACTCCTTCCAGTGTCATCAGTGGCAAATATACGAGTAAAATAATACCCACACTAAATGCAGAAGCTCGTACCACTTTGATACAAGATTCCATGATCACTTCTTCCATTCCATCTTCCATGTCCTGGGCAGAAGTTTTAGAGAGAAGGAAACTTTTCCGGATCAAAAATCCATGGAGAGTGGATTCTAACATCACAATGGATCCATCTACAAGGAGTCCAAAGTCGAGAGCTCCTAGGGACATCAAGTTTCCCACAATCCCAAAAGCATTCATGAGAATTGTGGCAATCATCATGGAAACAGGTATCGCAAGGGCAACTGCAAACGCACCTTTGACAGTGCCAAGTGTTAAGATGAGACAAACTAAAACGATGATGGCAGCTTCCACTAAATTGGTAAAAACCGTGGAAAGAGTACGGCCAATGAATTCTGACCGATCGTAATATACTTGGATCTTCATCCCTTGTGGGAGTCTTGATTCAATCTCTTTCATCTTTTCTTTTACTCTTCCGACAACTTGTAATGAGTTACTTCCAAGTAACATCATCGCCGTTCCACCAACCACTTCACGTTTTCCATTCATCGTACTCAGACCAAAACGAAGTGCAGGCCCTGTTTCTACACGAGCAATTTGACCCAATGTGAGTGGGATCCCGTCCTTCGATGTTCGGACTGATAAACGTGAGATGTCATCAATCGATTTGAATTGGCTTTCACCCCGAATGACAAATTGTTCTTCCCCTTTTTGGATGTAACCACCACCAAGGTTTACGTTTGCCCCTTCCAGTGCTTCAGTAATATGAGAAAGTGTTAAGTTGTGAGATAACAGTCGTTTAGGATCGATTTTGATTTGGAATTGTTTTGCATCTCCCCCCACTACGTTTACATCAATGATCCCTTTGACAGAACGAAGTTGTCTTGCCACTTCCCATTCCATAACTGTTCGTAGTTCTTCAGGGGTATGACTTTCGGAAACTAATGCAAATTCATAAATATCACCGAGACCTGTAGCAATCGGTGAAAGTTCTGGTTTACCATAAGACTTTGGAATGAAATTCTCAGCTTGTTTCAGTCGTTCATTTACAAGTTGCCTTGCAAAATAAATATCTGTACCATCCTCAAAGATGACAGTCACAGAACTCACACCCGTTCTCGAAATGGATCGGATTTCTGTGACTTTTGGCATCCCGTTAAACTCAAGTTCGATGGGATAAGTAATGAACTGTTCCACTTCTAATGGAGATAAACCTGGGACAGATGTGACAGCTGACACTTGGACGTTTGTTACATCCGGAATTGCATCAATGGATAAATTCAAAGCATTGTAAAAACCCACAATGGTAAGAGCTGCGGTGATCACAAGAACCGTAGCCCTTTTGTGAATGGAAAACTGTATGATTTTTTCTAACATAATACCTATTTCAAATATGATTTCTCCCTACAAAACGAAGGGTAGGGAACAGACGTAAATTGCATGCAACGATTACGCCAAAGTAGGCGGAGGGAGGTAGAGAAAGAAAAATAATATGGAAATTTCAGTAAAAAATTCTGTTTCTGTTGTCAAAATCGCATAACGATTGAGGGAAATTTTGACAAAGGAGTGTTCTCGTTTGTTTGGAACGAGTTTTAGGACCTGATTGGATTCCTTAGAGGAAGAGAGCACACGAGTCGTCTCTTCCAACTCGTAAGTTTGGTATTGGAAGTCCAAATCTTCGAGGGGTGAAACAAACCGGTCGTCAACCAGATTTAGATTGATGAAAACCGCTAGAAGTAGGATGAACCCAGACTTCCAGAAGCGCCTAATTTTCACTGCCGTTTCCTATTCTTGAGACCCAGTTTCAGAGATGGAACCGATGCGACAAGAGAATTCCCTCGCAAATATGAACTTTTTTCCATTTATGACAAAATGCTAAGAACGATAGAGTTGCCAAAACTGTACTAGAGAGGAACACTATCCCTACTGATGAAAGACGAATCGATAGACACAATAATTAGCGATGACATCACGTTTCGCGGAACCCTTTCCTTTAACCAAACTTTAAAAATAAAAGGCCAATTCAAAGGCACAATCACTTCCCATGGCAAACTCATCATTGATGAAACAGGTGATGTGGAAGCAGACGTGGAAGTAGGAAGTTTAGTTGTCCTTGGCAATCTAAAAGGGAATGTCGATGCGAAAGAAAAAGTGGAACTCAAAAAAAATGGAAAGGTTGTAGGTGATATCAAAACTCCTGGTCTTGAAGTGGAATTTGGTTCCAAAATCATTGGCAATTGCATCATGTAACAAAGGTTCACTTCGGACCACTCTTATCCGAAGTTCGAACCAAAGTTGATTCAAAAAGACCCATCCTTCGATACCTAGTAGACCGAAGGGAGGGACTCAAAAACACCCATCCGAAAGAACTTCTTGTTTCTGATTTTTCCTGTTTCCATTCCCCCTTCTCTCTACCTGATATCACAGAGGCAGTTGACCTACTCATTACTTATGCAAAGTCAAATCGAAAGATTTTACTCTATGGAGACCGAGACTCTGATGGAGTGAGCTCCACTTGTTTACTTGCTTTCTTTTTACGATCTCACCCTGCGTTTCAAGGAACTAATTTAGAAGTGATGGTTTCTTCGGAGAGTGATCCTTACGGCCTTTGCAAAGAAGCTGTCACAAAAATCAAAAGAGCAAAACCAGATCTACTTGTCACACTTGACTTTGGTTCAAGCCAGGCAGATGAAATTGATGAATTAACATCTATTGGAATCCAAGTCATTGTCCTTGACCACCATGAAGTGCCTGTTCGCATTCCCAAAAACTGTGCTTTGGTAAACCCAAGGCGGACCGACTCAAACTACCCTGAAAAAAAAATCTGCACAGCTGCCCTATCTTTTAAACTGGTATCGGCAATTTTATTCCACCAAAGTTCTGAATGGAACCAGTTGTATCAAAAAACCATCACTAACGAAGATGGTTCAAAAGAAATTGTCTATTTCCAAAATGGAAAAAAACTCAATGAAAGCCCATTCACTTCCACGGTTAATTCTACTTCCAAAGAAGTGTCAAATCCGAACAATACCCATCTGGAAATCCAAAATGAATTAAAAATTGATTTTACCAATGCGAAAATTCTGCCTTATCCCGAAGATTTCACCACCAATATTCCGTTAGATGACGAACGAAAACTATTCTTTTACCAATGCCAAAAAATCCCAAATTTTTTTGAACAATTAGAAGAAGAAACAGATCTTGCAGGAATTGGTACGATCACAGATATGATGCCCCTTGTTGGTGAAAACAGACATTTTGTCAAACTTGCCCTGGAATCACTAACCAAACTCTACATAGGCGACAAAAAAAGAAAAGGTTTAAAAGAACTATTAAAAGAACTGAAACTCAATCCAAATGGAATCACAACAAAAGACTTGGGTTGGTCCATCGGACCTGTTGTGAATGCTGCTGGTCGGATGGGAAAAACCGAAGAAGCAGTTTCTCTCTTATTATCCGAATCAGAATCAGATGCTAAAATACGGGCCAAACTCCTCCTTTCGATAAATGAAGAACGAAAAGAACGAACCAAACGCAATATGGACCGGGTGGAACGTTATTTTGCAAGAAAACCAGAACGCACTGGGCATGAAGTTGTGTATTGTTACGAACCTGATATGGAACCAGGTGTGAGTGGAATTGTAGCCACAAGGATGGTAGATACCTATAAAAAACCTGCCATCTTCGTAGCACCTGATAATGGTGATGCGAGAGGGAGCATTCGTTCTTACGGACCAGAAAATGTACTAGAACTGCTTGAATCCCTATCACACCATTTTTTACATTTTGGTGGCCACCCAGAAGCAGGTGGATTTTCGATTACGATCGATCAGCTTCCCAAATTCGAATCCGAATTGTATGAAAAAGCAAAACTTTGGTTAGAGGAAGATATTACCAGTAACAAAGTTCATCAAATTGAAACAGATTTTACAGTACTACCCGAAGAAATGGGTGATAAACTTTTAAAAGAATGGAAAGACTTAGAACCATTTGGCCAAGGAAATCCCGATATCAAACTGGGGATTCGAAAAGCAAAGGCGATTCACCTAACTCCCCTTAGCGGAGGAAAACATGTTCGGTTTCATATAGTAGGCAGTGGTTCCTTAAAATTTATGATTTGGAACAAAGGGGAAGAATTCCAAAACTATATGTCGAAACACGGAAGTTTTGATTTGGTGGGAAATTTGGAAGAAAACTTTTACCAAGGTAGGACAACTTTGCAGTTCATCGTCGAGTGGTTTGGGAAATCGGAAACCTAAAAGAAAAAGAAAACTTACAATTGTTATCTGAAAAATGGAACGTATCTCTCACCTAAGTTAAACTTAGGTGAAAGTCATAAAAGTATTGTGACCAACTTCGTTAGAAGTTCAATTTCAAATTAGTGTGATTAGGCGTTTACGAGGACTTTTGACTCGTCAACATACACAGGAGTCCATCCAGAATTGTCTTTGAAGTAACGCACAGCTTTGATTCGTAAATTTTTGTCCAAAGTAAACCAATGATTGGTATTGGCAGGGATGGAGATAAAATCACCTTTTCCTACATGCACTTCAAAACGTTCTCCATCGATGATGAAACCAAAAATTCCGCTTCCATCAATGATATAACGAACTTCCTCATCCGTGTGGATGTGGAGTTTGTCAAACTTCGCTAACATTTCGCTTATGCCAGGTACCTCATCATGTAAAACCACGAGGTCGTTTGCTTTGTAGCCATGTTCTTTTTTCAATTGGTCAAAACGGTATTCCAAACCAGAAAGTACTTCTTCTTTTTCCGCATCGGATAAACCTTTTTGGCTAAGGATGAGATCCAAGGATTCAGGAGTTTTGTAAGACTCATACACGAGACCTTTTTTGGTGAGAAAAGCCTTCACTTGGTCTTTGTCCTGGATCGTTTCTTGTTTTTTTACAATCGTTGCCATTCGAATTTACCACCTTATCCACTACCCTTTTCCCACTCTCCTGGGAATCAACTAGTTTTTCGCTATCCTGGATGTAATTCCGTTATAGCAGATTTAAAGCAAGGCACCTGGTTGGAAGAAAATCCATCCTGCCGTGAAAAACACACAGAGCAAAAACACTAAAAATCCAAGAGTTGGCATATTCGGCAAGTCACGTACACCAGCGACATTGCCTGTTTCCTGTTTCATATAGGATTGGATCGTAATTTTCATATAATAGTAAAAGGCGACACAAGAGTTTGCGACTGCACCAAAAAGTAAGATCCGGTTGAATAGGAGGTCGGACTCTGCGATTTTTTGTAAGAGGAAAAGTTTCGTCCAAAAACCTATAAGAGGAGGAAATCCAGCAAAGGACAAAAAGATCACACTGAGTGCTAGTGCCGTTAACGGATGTTCACCGCTTAAATGAGAGATTCCATTCACCGTCACTTCATGTTTCCCTTGTTCCAAATAGGAAATGATGGCAAAGGCAGCAAGGTTGAGTAAAGAATAGGAAAAAAGATAATACAAAGCTTCAAGCCCTGCGCCGCAACTAATCCCGGCTACAATGTATCCGGCATGAGAGATCGAAGAATAAGCTAACATTCGTTTTAAATTTTCTTGTTTGAGGGCAACGATATTCCCCCAAGTCATGGAGATTAATGCAATTGTTCCCATTAGGACTTTCCAAGCACTTCCAATTTCGCCTATAGGAACATGATTGAAGATTACAATAACAAGACCAAGGGCCGATGCCTTTCCTGCACTTGCCATGAAACCTGTGATAGGTGTTTGTGCACCTTCATAAACATCTGGTGTCCACGAGTGAAAAGGGACGAGTGCTGCTTTGAAAGAAACACCCACAAGAAAAAGTCCAAGTCCAAGTTTGGAAAAGTTTGATTCGTAGCCTTTTAAAAATAATCCACGAAGTGCACCATCAAGGTTTGTTGTCCCTGAACCACCATATAAAAAGGCAATCCCAAGTAACATAAAACCTGAACTAAACGTTCCAAGTAAAAAATACTTCATCGCACTTTCCAAAGCAGAAACAGATGTCCTTGCCATACCGATCATCACATACAAAGAAAGCGAAAGTATTTCCAAACCAACAAAGATGACGATCAGATCATAACCCGAAGTGAGAAACATCATCCCAGATAAACAAAACAGAAGTAAGGGAAAAAACTCTGGAAAAAGGGTTTTGTGTTCCGACAAAAATGGAGGAGCAATGAGTAAAGTGATGAGCCCTGCAATTAAATAAATCGCACTGAGCCAGACTGTCAGAGGGCTTACTGAAATTTGGGATCCAAAAAATTTGCCGTATCCAGGCGAGTTTGTAATGTGATAGAGCGCATACATTGCCGTTAGGATTCCAAAAACAGAAAGTACCCAAAGAGGTTTCGCCTCTTCTTCTTTGGGAATCAAAAACTGGACAACGAGGGAAAGTAAAGCAACCCCACAGAGGATGAGCATGGGAGAAATTGCGATTAAATCATTGGAAGAAGGAGTATACGACATGTTAGTTTCCTTTTTTCTCGCTTGGGGTATGTTCCAAATCAAAATCGGACTCAATGGAGTTTTCTAAATTTTCCAAATTGTCGTTTGGATGTGGAATTGGTTTCTGTATGGAAACAAAACTAGGTAAGGCAAATGGGGATTTAAACACCCCTAACCTTTCTTCATAGGATTTTGGTTCTTTTCCTAAACTTAAGTAATCAGGATACAACCGTTCAACACCTGGGTCTAAAAAATCTTTTTGGATCGATTTTCGTTCGGTAACCGACTCCACAGAAGAAACATTTAAAAAGACATTCGAAGAGGTCTGTAAAATTTCTAAAAATGGTTTTGGATAAATTCCTATCCAAAAAATAAACACCAGGAGCGGTGTTAAAATTCCAATTTCTCGAAAGCTAAGGTCTTTATAAGGTTTGGCTTGTATGGTTTTACTCACTCCAAAAAGGAATCGTTTCACAAACCATAACAGGTATAAGGCACCAAGCACAACACCCGTGGCCGCAATCCCACCGAGCCATACATTGGATTTGATCGCACCCATTAGGATGAGAAATTCTCCTACAAACCCGTTTGTTCCGGGTAGGCCAATGGAAGAGAGAACTGCGATGAGAAAAAAAGTAGAAAACACTGGCATTTGACCCGCAAGACCACCAAACTCAGAAATGTTCCTTGTATGGGCTCTTTCATAAATCATACCAATCATAAGAAAGATCATCCCCGTGGATACTCCATGGGATACCATTTGTAACATCCCACCAACCACACCTTCTGTCGTAAAAGAAAAGATCCCTAAAATACAAAACCCCAAGTGAGATAAGGAACTATAAGCAATGATTCGTTTGATGTCGGTTTGGACAAGGGCTGCCATCGATCCATAAACAATCCCAATCACAGCTAAGCTTTGTACCCCTGTTTGGGAAAAAAGACTTTGTTCTGGAAAAAATGGAATACAAAACCGAATGAAACCATAAGCCCCAATCTTAAGCAATACACCTGCAAGGTCCACCGAACCAACGGTAGGTGCTTGCGTATGCACATCTGGCATCCAAGTATGGAATGGGAAAAGAGGGATTTTGATCGCAAAAGCTAGAAAAAAACTAAGAAACAAAAACCATTGGAGTGGTTCGGAATACATAGCCAAACTTGCTGTGGAAAGAGATTCAATGGATGTTTTTCCTGTTTTGAAATACAGAGTGAGAATCCCACCTAACATAAATAAGGATCCGGCCATGGAAAATAGAAAGTATTTGAGTGCGGCTTTTGTACGTTCTTCCCCACCCCAAATTCCAATCATAAGCACCATCGGAAGCACCATTAGCTCCCAAAATACATAAAACAAAACTAAGTTCCCAGAAGCAAATACCCCAAGCACAGCTGTTTCCAATACAAGTAAACAGATATGGAATTCTTTGATTTTTTTGGGAATATTTGACCAAGAAGCAATGCTCGATAAAAAGAACATAAAGGCTGTGAGAGCAAATAAAAGAAGAGACACACCATCAAGACCCACATGGTAATCCACACTGAGTTTGCCTGAAAGGATCCAATCTGGAATCCAATGTACAAACTGTAACCCAGACTTAGAAGTATCATAAAAGAAAAAAAGGCCCACTGAAAGGATCGTCGTAAATGCAGAGGATAAAGCAGAGATGACAACCACTGCTCCCACACGTTTTTGCACTACGATGAGAAAAGAGGAAACTATTGGTAAAAAGATAATGATGGATAAAATTTGTTCCGGCACCTTACACCCCCCTTGTTAATATATACACTAAGATACAAAACGTACCAAGAACCACATACAATGCATAATCACCGATGAATCCAGATTGGAGCCTACGTAATCCATTGGCGATCACTCCAAAACTCCCACCAATCCCAAGAAAAAAACGATCTAGGATTTTGATATCAAAGGTATAAGCGATTCCTTTTGAAAGGAAAACATAAGGTTTCACAAAAAGCACATCATAGATTTCATCGATGTAGTATTTATGAAAGAGGATCTTACGAAAACCAGTATGTTCCTCGAGGATCGGACTTTGTTTCCTTTGGTAAATGAGATATGCTAAAATAAGGCCTAAACTTGCGATTCCAACAGAAAATGCCGCAAGGGAGATCTCAACTCCATGATTGAGTTCTGTATGTTTGGTATACGTTCCCGTTTGGTTTGCAAGTATCGTTCCTCGTTCCAAAATAGGAGCAAAGTATCGTTCTAGTGTATCGATGTGCAAAAAGAAATGAGGAGTGAGAAAAAACCCACTTCCTACTGCTCCCACTGCTAATACCACGAGAGGGAATGTCATGGTCCAAGGAGACTCATGTACTTTGTGATGCGAGTCTGTATTGTCCTTTCCAAAGAAAACAACAAACACAAGACGGAACATATAAAACGAAGTGAAAAAGGCAGCCACTACACCCACTGTCCAAAGAACAGAACCAAACGCACCGTAGGTGTAAGTTTTTTCTAAAATCAAATCTTTTGAGAAAAATCCAGAAAACGGGAAAAAACCTGCAATTGCTAACGTTCCGAGTAAGAAGGTTAAGGATGTGATTTTGATTTTTCCAAAAAGTTTCCCCATATGTTTGATGTTTTGTTCATGGTGGAGGGCATGGATGACAGAACCTGCACCAAGGAATAACAATGCCTTGAAAAATGCATGTGTCATTAAATGGAAAAGTCCCGCCACATAACTCATGCTACCCATGGCAAGGAACATAAAACCAAGTTGGGATACGGTTGAGTAAGCAAGGATTTTTTTGATATCGTTTTGCAAAAGCCCAATTGTTGCCGCAAATAAAGCAGTGAGTGCTCCAATACAAGCAATGAA
Source organism: Leptospira sp. WS39.C2 (assembly GCF_040833965.1). Lineage (NCBI taxonomy): Bacteria > Pseudomonadati > Spirochaetota > Leptospiria > Leptospirales > Leptospiraceae > Leptospira > Leptospira iowaensis. The sequence continues at coordinate 1,368,048 of NZ_CP162142.1, read as the reverse complement.
AAAGGAAGTATCAGGAGCGAGGAAAAATACAAAGTTGAGTCGTACGATGAGAAACACTCCTGCAGTTACCATTGTGGCCGCATGGATGAGTGCCGATACAGGTGTTGGACCCGCCATCGCATCTGGTAACCAAACATACAGTGGGATCTGTGCGGATTTTCCCATTGCTGCAATGAAAAAGAAAAGGGCAATGAGATTTGCGTAATTTGCAAACTCGGATAGTTCACTCAAATTGGTTTGTAAGGTAAGGTATTGTAAACTCCCACCTAACCAATAAAGAAACCCTGTCCCTAAGATAAAACCAACATCCCCAATTCGGTTTAAGATAAATGCCTTCATCCCTGCTTCTGCTGCCGAGGATTTGTCATAATCGAAACCGATGAGTAAGTAGGAAGCAAGACCAACACCTTCCCAACCAAGGAAGGTCAAAACCAAATTGTCACTGAGGACAAGGTTCAACATACAAAAGATAAATAAATTGAGGTAAGAAAAAAACCGGTTGTATCCTTTATTCCCTTTCATATATCCCATCGAATACAAATGGATGAGGGATCCAATGCCTGTAATGATGAGAGTCATATACAAAGAAAGTTGGTCGATTTGGTAACCAAAAGAGGTTTTGAAATCTCCAATCACAATCCAATCGAACACTGGCACAAGATGTGGTGCGGTTCTTTCCATCGGGTTAAATTCGTTAAACGCACCTAAGGTGATAAGGAAAGGGATAAAAACCGCGAGGGTTCCAATGGCACCTGCAAACCTGTGTGGGATCCGATCTTTTAGGAGTCCATTATGCAAAAAACCAAGGAGAGGGAGTAGAACAACGATTGGAAATAAATCTAACATAGGATTACCATCTCATCGATTGGAGTTCATCCACGTTCGTGGATTTTTTATGACGGAAGATAGCAATGACAAGAGCAAGGCCCACAGCTGCTTCCGCTGCAGCGATTGCCATCACAAAGAAAACAATGGTTTCCCCATTGATATGAGATAAAGCTTTCGAAAAGGTAACAAACACCAAATTCACAGAATTTAGAATGAGTTCCACTGACATAAAGATGATCACAATGTTACGTCTGATGAGAACACCGAGAACCCCAATGGAAAAAAGGATTCCCGCAAGGCCAAGGAGATAGTGTATGGGAATTCCGTTGATGAGTGGATTCATAAAACCGTATCCTTTGTTTGGTTTACTTCTGTGAGTTTCTTTTTGGCAAGGATCACTGCCCCAAGCACTGCCACAAGAAGTAAGATAGAAATCATTTCAAAAGGCAAAAGGTAATCCAAATAGGTGGATGCACCAACAGTGGCAACATTCCCCTTGGCATTCACAGTGGCTGTTCCTTGGATGGGGAAGGAATACTCCGCATTCTCATAACCTTTTCCCATTTGTTCCGAATGAGGGACACCGGTAGTGAGTGCAGAATATAGTAGGAAAAAAAATCCGATCACAAATACGGTTAATAAAACCAAACGAACTGGGTGTTTGCGGTAACGAGAGAGTGTTTCTGCCCTTTGGGAAAGTAACATCAGAACAAACACAACAAGCACCATAATGGCACCCGCATATACTAACACCTGCATGGTGGCAATAAATAAGGCTCCCATAATCCCATAAATCCCTGCGAGGGAAAAAAAGGTAAAGACGAGAGATACAGCCGAAACCACTGGATTTTTTTGGAAAATCACACTTAACGCCGTGATCACAGTCACTGTTCCAAAAAACACAAAAAGCAAAAGAGATGGTGAAGTTTCTAGGTTCATATAAATAATTTCATCCATCCTTCTTTCCAATACACCGTGTAGATGGAAGCAAACATGACAACAAAGAGCCCCCAAGGGATCATCTTTTTCCAACCGAGTTTCATGAGTTGGTCATAACGAAACCTGGGAAGTGTCCAACGTACCCAAATGAACAAAAAGGCAAAAAACAAGACTTTTAAAACAAAAAACCCAAGTCCAATGAAGGCTTGGTATGGTGAACCCGCACCCAATTGGAACGGAACATTATAACCACCAAAGAAAAGTAAGGTGGTAAGGCATGACATGGTGATCATATTCATGTATTCTGCCAAAAAGAATAAAGCAAACTTAAAAGCACCATACTCCGTATGAAAACCCACCACAAGTTCTGACTCGGCTTCTGCTAGATCAAAAGGCAATCGGTTTGTTTCCGCAAACATGGCTGTCACATAGATAAAAAAGGCAACTAATCCTGGAGGGGAGAGGATATTCCACATGTCTTTTTGAGAGTCACTGATGTCTGTGAGTTTGAGTGAGCCTGTCATGATCACAATGGAAACAATGGATAGTCCCATGGGAAGTTCGTAACTGATCATCTGAGCAGTCGACCGAACACCACCAAGTAACGAATATTTGTTGTTACTGGACCAACCTGCAATCATAATTCCATATACAGACAAAGAGGAAATCGCAAGCAGATACAAAACCCCAGAGTCAGGGTTTGCAATTTGTAAGTCGATGGTTGTAACACCCGTAAGCGTGGTTAACCACTCTGGTGCAGGAAGAGTCCCACCAAAGGGAATCACAGCCCAAGCCATAATCGCACAAGTCATAGAGATTGTGGGAGCAAGGAGATACATTCCCTTTGATACATTTTTTGGGAATATTTCTTCTTTGGCGATGAACTTAATCCCATCCGCCAATGGTTGGAAAATTCCAAAAGGACCCGCACGATTAGGTCCTGGTCTGTCCTGGATAAATCCAGCAAACTTACGTTCAGCGAGCGTATAATACGCCACACCAGTTAAGATTACAAAAAACAAAGAGAGGATTTTAATCCCCCAAGCAAGTATTAAAGCCCAGTCCATCGTATTTGGTGACCTTTAGTGAGAAACACTCACTTCCTTTTTCAATCGAAGAGAAAACTCTTCCTTAAATTTCGTCATTGTAGGCCGAACTGCCATCACACAAGCATCCGCTAACGGACAAATGGTGGTCCCACCTTCCATATTTCGAGAAAGTGAAAAGATGAGTTCTACATCTTTTTCTGTCCCCTCTCCCACTTTGATTTTATGCAGAAGGTCTTTGACCCAGTGTGTACCTTCCCGACATGGTGTACACTGCCCACAAGATTCATGAGAATAAAATTCTGCCAATCGGTATGTGGTTTCCACGAGATCTGTTTCTTCCGATAAAATGATCACAGCCCCAGAACCTAACATGGATTTGAGGGAAGCAATGGATTCATAGTCCATTGTTGCCGTCATCGCTTCTTCTGCCGTTAAAATCGGTGAGGAACTTCCACCAGGGATTACTGCTTTTAAGGATTTGTCGTTTTTGATCCCACCGCAGATGTCGTAGATGAGTTCCTTCATAGGAGTTCCCATTTCCACTTCATAAATCCCAGGTTTTTTCACATGCCCGCTGACTGCAAAAAGTCTAGTCCCAGGTGATTTTTCTGTCCCAATTTTTTTGTATTCTTCGCCCGTCATACGGATGATATGTGGGACATTACAAAAGGTTTCCACATTGTTCACAACGGTTGGACAGGCATACAATCCCGATACTGCTGGGAAAGGGGGTTTGAGGCGTGGGTGGCCCCTCCGACCTTCGAGAGAATTGATGAGAGCTGACTCTTCTCCGCAGATATAAGCACCTGCACCAGAATACACAGCCAAATCAAAATCATACCCAAGGCCTAAGACGTTTTTCCCAAGAAGTCCTGCTTTGTATGCCTCTTCCACTGCGGTTTCTACAATCCGAATCCCTTTGTGGAATTCACCTCGGATATAGATGTAACCTTGGTGGGAGTCGATGGCTTTTGCGGCAATGATCATGCCTTCAATGAGCATGTGTGGAAAACGTTCGAGGAGCATCCGGTCTTTGAAAGTACCTGGTTCCCCTTCGTCCCCATTACAAATTAAGTATTTCGGTTTTTCTGTTTTTGGGATGAATCCCCATTTGTTTCCTGTTGGAAACCCGGCTCCACCACGACCACGAAGCCCTGAATTTTTGACATCGTTTACGATTTGTTCTGCGGTCATTTCTGAAATTGCTTTTTTTAAACTTTCATACCCACCCACCGATTGGTAGTGTTTTAATGTATGAGAATCTCCGGCACCAATATGTGTTGTGAGTAAGGTTTTAAGTCCCATGTTATCCTTCTTTTTCCAATTCAGAAAGAATCTTTTCGATGGATTCTGGAGTTAAATTTTCATAGTATTTGTCATTGATCTGAGCCACAGGTCCAAACCCACAAGCGCCAAGGCACTGCACTTCATCCACAGTGTATTTTTTGTCCTTTGTGGTTTCCCCTTTTTTTATTCCCAATTTGGAACAAACATGTTCTGTGATGGAATCAGAACCTGCCAGATAACAAGAGATATTTGCGCAAATTTGGATGTGGAGTTTTCCAACAGGTTTTTTATTGTACATGGTGTAAAACGTTGCTACACCGTGAACTTGTGCGAGGGATACTGGTGCGCCAATGCGATCGGCTATGTACTGCATCCCTTCTGTATCCACAAAACCTTTGTCAGTTTGTAACAAAAAGAGACAAGGCAAAATGAGAGAACGTTTGCTTGGAAATTGTGGGATGAGTCTTTGGAAACGTTTTTCCGATTCTTGTGAAAATTGATACGCCATTAACAATCAAGCTCCCCTGCAATGACATTGAGTGAGGACATAGTCGCAATGGTATCTGCCAATAACCCACCTTTTACCATCTCAGGGAAGGCTTGGTAATACCAAAAACAAGGGCGTCTTACGTGAACCCGCCAAGGAGATTTTTCTCCTTCGGAAACTACATAAAAACCAAGTTCTCCATTAGCAGCTTCCGTTGCATGGTAGTATTCCCCTTGTGGAACTTTCACTCCATGCATGATGATTTTAAAATGGTAAATGAGCTCTTCCATATTATTGTAAACACGGTCTTTTGGAGGGAGGAAGGTATGTGGAACATCAGCATGATAAGGTCCTTCAGGGATGCCATCGATCAGCTGTTCGATGATTCGCATGGACTGGCGCATCTCTTCCATACGAACAAGCGTTCGGTCAAGGGCGGATCCGTCTTCTCCTACAGGAATGTCAAAATCCACTTTATCATAAAACATATAAGGGTCATTTTTTCTCACGTCCCAAGGAACCCCTGCTGCCCGTAAATTCGGACCAGAGAATCCATAAGCAATGGCACGTTCTGCTGAAATCCCACCAATGCCTTTTGTCCTTTCATTGAAGATTTTATTACGAATGAGGAGTTCTTCAAATTCGTCTAACGCCGGTTTTAAGCCTTTTAGAATGAGTTTGATTTCTGTTTGGAATTCAGGGTAAATATCTCGTTCCATTCCCCCCACTCGGCAAAAGGTGGTCGTGAGGCGTGCTCCCGTGAGTTTCTCTAAAATTTGGTAAATGTTTTCTCGGTGGTGGAAAAGGTGTAAAAGTCCAGAAAAGGCCCCAAGGTCCACACCCATAATCCCATTACAAATGATATGGTCCATGATCCTGGAAAGTTCGGAGATGATCATTCGAACGTAAGTCACACGATCCGGGACTTGGATTTGCATCATTTTTTCAACGGTGAGAATCCAACCAATATTGTTCAGAGGAGTGGATACATAGTTCATACGATCCGTACAAACCAAAAACTGGTTGTAGTCGTATCTCTCTCCTAACTTTTCAAAACAACGGTGCACATACCCAATCACAGACTCTGTATCGACAACTCGTTCTCCATCAATTTGGATTACGTTTTGTAAAATTCCATGAGTAGCTGGATGGCTTGGTCCTAAGTTAACAAGTAAATGACCTTCTGGTAGGTCTTTGAATTTCTGGCCGAAGTGTTCGGCTGTTTTTTCGTACATTACCATAATGATTGTTTACCGACTAATCGGTAATATCCTCTTCTACGTGAATGGTCAGTAAATCCTCGATGAGATAATCTTGGCCTGGGCCTTCGAGTGGGTAGTCTTTCCTGAGTGGGTGGCCAACAAAATTATCAGGCATAATGAGTCGTTCCATTCTTGGGTGGTTTGAAAATGAAATCCCCATAAGATCATAAACTTCTCTTTCTGGCCAATTGGCTGCAGGGAAAATTCCCGAAATGCTTGGTACAGGTTCCCCTTCTCCCACAGGAACACGGAGTTGGAATCGGAAGTGGTTGTTTTTGGGAGATCGAAGGAGATACACCACTTCAAATCTTGGTTCCCGTTTCCCTAACCAATCGATGGAAGTAAGGTCGTTCAAAAAAGTAAAAGCAAACTCTGGATCATCCTTTAACGTCTGTACAACGGTAGGCAGGCTTTCCTTTTTGATGCTAAAGTAAAGGAGATTCGTGTTTATGTCCCTTTGCGGGAGTAAACTATCGTTAAATCGAGTTTGGATAAATTCGGTCAGTTTTTCTTTCATGCCACTACGAGGGGTTTGTTACGTTCGTTGATCTCTTGGATCTTTTTCATGACTTCTTGGCGGCGTGCTTCCAATCCTTGTGTTTGGACTTTTTTTTGTAACTTCACAAGAGCATCTAGGATTGCTTCTGGTCTTGGTGGGCAACCAGGGACATAAACATCCACCGGAAGGATTCGGTCTACACCTTGTAACACGCCGTAGGTGTGAAACATCCCACCGGAAGAAGCACAAGCTCCCACAGAGATTACAAATTTAGGTTCTGCCAACTGGTCGTATATCTGGCGTAAGACGGGAGCCATTTTATAAGTGATGGTTCCGAGTACTAAAATCATGTCGGCTTGGCGTGGAGAAAAGGAAGGTCGTTCTGCTCCAAAACGGGCGATGTCATAATCAGCACAAGCAGTGCTCATGTATTCAATCCCACAACAAGCGGTTGCAAAAGGATAAGGCCATAAAGAGAAACTTTGCCCCCACTGTACGACATTGTCGAGTGTGGCAACTTGGAACATGTCACCAAACATCTCACCTGGCTTGGATAATGTTTCTGTTAATCCCATTCCAGTGCTCCTTTTTTCCAGATATAGTATAGACCCACCACAAGGATGAGTAAAAAGAAAAACATTTCAAAAAGAAAAAACGTGCCTAGTCCCGCTTCTTTGAATCCAATTAGATTCACAGCCCAAGGGTATAAAAACACAGCTTCAATATCAAAGAGGATAAAAAGGACAGCTACCAAGTAAAACTTGATATTAAAAAGTCCTCGAGCATCCCCATAATACGTAACCCCACATTCAAAGGTATCTTGTGGTTTTGATTTTTTCTTTGGGTTCAAAAGAAAGGCGAGTGATAAGATCAGAGCGGAGAAACCGACTCCGAGCAAAAGTTGTAAGAGGATTGGTGCAAAACTATCCGGTGCGGATCCCATGTATGAAAATGCTCTCACGAAAGGGGTTAGTTGTCAAGATGAGAAAGAATTTCCCCTTTGTTTTCGTGTATTTTTCGAGATTCGAGGAGAAATCACCAATTTTTGAGATAAACTCTCAATACCGATCCCCCCACAACCTTTCCAATTGTTCTTTCAGATTTTTTTCCATCCCTTGGTTTGAGGGAGAATAAAAAGTTGGTGGGTTCGGATAAAAGGACTCTGGGAAGTATCGTTCTTTCAGGAAATGTCCTGGGAAATCATGAGGGTATTTGTAACCAACACCAGCACCTTCGTTTTTGTGAGTGGCAGTGGGTGCATTCCTCAGGTGGTTTGGGATCTGAAACGACTTATTCCTGGCTTTCACAAAGGCTAAAGCTTCATTAATTGCCATATAACTCGCATTAGATTTTGGTGCAGATGCGAGAAACGTTGTACATTGCCCAAGAGGGATCCTTCCTTCTGGCATTCCGACTCGTTCCACTGCCTGCCAAGTGGCGATGGCAAGTGGTAAAGCATGTACACTCGCATTTCCTACGTCTTCGCTTGCGAATATCACAAGCCTCCTTGCAACAAAAAGTGGGTCTTCCCCACCTTCGATCATGAGGGCCAGATAAAATAAAGCGGCATCTGGGTCACTGCCACGAAGGGATTTGATAAAGGCAGATATGATATCATAATGGCTTTCGCTATTTTTATCGTAAGTAACGAGAGTGTCCCCAAGGATCACGGATAACCTTTCTTCTGTAACCACTTCGCCTTCCTTTGTGGCACTTAAGATCCGCTCCAAATACCCAAGGAGTTTTCTTGCATCTCCCGCACTCCTTCGGAAAAGTTCCCCTTTTACCACTTCAGGGATGGTGCGATTGGCGTTTTGTTTTGCGAGGCACGTAGAAAAAATTTGGTCCTCTTCTTCTTCGGTGAGAGTGGTGAGGCGGTAAACTAACATCCGAGAGAGTAAGGCTTTGTTCACTCGAAAACTAGGATTTTCAGTAGTAGCGGCAATGAGGATGATCTCTCCTTCTTCTACTGCAGAAAGAAGAGCATCTTGTTGGGAGGAAGAAAATCGGTGGATCTCATCCAAAAAAAGGACAATGGTACCGAGTCGTTTTCCTTCTTCTAACACTTCCCTCACTTCTTTCACACCACTTGTCACACAACTTAAATAACGTTTTTCCAATTTCCAAGACTCAGCGAGGAGGTGTGCGAGGGTGGTTTTTCCCGTACCTGGGGGACCATAGAATAAAATGGATGTGGGTTTTGTAATGGATTGTAAAGCAGAGACCACTTTTGTTTGGCCCACAAATTCGGACCAAGTTTTTGGCCGCACCAAGTGGGCAAGTGGGACTTGTTTGGAATTAGAAAATAAAGAGTCCAATTTAGTTTAAATCCAATTCTTTTTTTACTGCCATATAACAGTTGTAAATGGTTTCATTACACACATCACAACCGGAATGGCAACAGATGAGAGCTCGTTCAGAAACCTTTCCATCGATGAGGTTTTTGACAAACGCGGCAGTCCGATCTGGCAAAAAGAAAAACCTGACTTTTTCTAAAATCACTTCGTCGACTGATTTAGGGAATAGTCGTTCTTCGGCCAATTTACCCTCCCGTGATCCAACCAATGTACATGGCATAAAAATAAACAGAGATACGAACAAACCGAAAAAGAGATCCCAAAAAAAACAACCTGAATGGCATCTTAAATGTACCAACTGTATAGGCCATCCAAGAATACGGGATGGGTGTGAGAGCACTTAGGACAACCGCACCAAACCCAAATTTACGAATGTATGGCAGGAGTTTGTCTTCATAGTGTAAAACCATCTGACGACCCAAATGGAATTTAGGAATGAGGTATAGGCCGATATAATAAGCAATACTTCCACCTATGATACTCCCAACTGACATCGATAAGATGGTTTTTAGTGGGTCCATCTCCCCTGTGATAGCAAGAACAAGAAATGCATCAGGAGGAACAAAAGCAGGAAGGCTATCGGAAAGGATCATCCCAATAAATAAACCGAGGAAGCCGAATATTCGTACAAAGTGTTCGCTAAACCCAAGTAGTTCCTTTCGGAAAAAATAAGCAAGACCAAAGACAATGGCAAGAACGATCACAATAGAGAGGATGGTTTGAAAAAATAACGTTCTTAGATTGATGGAAGTGTCTTCTTCTTTTGTCATTTGTATGTTTCTCACGCAGTGGGACATTGTTTTTGGATCGGTTGTAAGAACTGAAAGATACAATCTGGCGTCATTTGTTATGCCTTGGATTCTTTTAATAGCAGGTTACGATTCGTTCGAATCCAATCTTCTATTTTGGAAACGGAGTCTTTGATGAGTGTTTGCAACTCTGTTTTTTCCTCTGCATGGAAGTTTTGCAAAACAAAGTCAGCCACTTCCATCCCCCCTTTTTCAGGTTTGCCCACACCAAAACGCAAACGATGGAAGTCTTGTGAACCGAGTTTTGCCACGATGTCTTTTAGACCATTATGGCCTGCGGTTCCTCCACCGATTTTGTTTTTGATTTTACCAAATGGCAAATCAACTTCGTCTTGGACCACGAGGATCTGCGAAGGTGGGATTTTATACAAATTCGCAAGGGTTTGGGTCGCTTTTCCAGAAAGGTTCATAAACTCCAAGGGTTTCAGTAAATGGATTTTATCCCCGTCATAGGTATGAGTGGTTTCTGCATATTTTTTGGCATCTTTAAAGGAGGCACCAAATTCAGAAGCCAACGCATCTAAGATCATAAACCCAATATTATGGCGGGTGTTTTTGTATTTATCTCCCGGATTTCCAAGACCAACAATTAAAAAGTGTATCATACATTCCCAAGTATAATATGTAACATTCGTTCGGTGGCTTTGACGGCGGCAACTTGTTGGTCCGAGTCAATTCCGATCGTGCGGATGGGGTGATTGTCTCCCTCTTTTTTCCAAGTGATGACAGTTTCCACAAGTGCATTTGTATTCCCACCAGGCGGAATCCTCACTTCATAATCAAAGAGTTTTGGAATTTTGATTTCTAAGGTTCTTAAGATGGTTCCGAGGGCATTCATAAAGGCATCATAACCACCATCCCCTTCCCCTTTTCCTTCATAAAGTTTGCCTTGGTACTTCACTTTCACTTCTGCCTTTGGTTTCACTCCAATGCCACTTGTGACCGTACAAGTTTCGATCCGAAAACTAGATTCTAAGTTTTCCCCCGTGATATCTGAGATGATGTAAGGTAAATCTTCTTTGGTGACCGTTTTGTTTTGGTCCCCAAGTTCAATCACTCGTGTTAGTACCTTCTTTTCAATTTCAGGGGAGAGAACCATTCCCAACTGTTTTAAGTTTTCTGTGATACTAGCTTTTCCAGCTAACTTGCCAAGTGCATACACACGGCTCCTTCCGAATCGTTCGGGAAGGATGGGATTGGCATATAAATTTCCCTTTTTGTCTCCATCAGCATGGACACCTGCCGTTTGTGTGAATACATCTTCTCCCACAATGGGTCTGTTATCCGAAATTCGTTTTCCTGAAAACACTTCCACTAACCTTGACGAACTTGTGATTTCTTTTTCGACAACAGAAGTTCTAAATTTGGTTTTGTCATGGAGTGCTGTCACCACAGCTTCTAATGGAGAATTCCCTGCTCGTTCTCCAAGACCATTCACAGCAACATGAAGTCCTCGAACCCCAGCCTTCACAGCTTCTAGACAATTTGCAACCGCTAAGTCATAATCATTATGTCCATGGAATTCAAACCATAAATTGGGAAATAAACTGACAAGATCTGTCACAGCCGTTTTTACTTCTTCTGGCGATAATACACCTAAAGTGTCAGCAAGATAAAAACGTTTGATGGGAAACTTTGAAACAGTTTGTAAATATTGAATGACATAGTCTCTGGAATGTAAGTATCCATTCGACCAGTCCTCTAAATAAACATTGACTGTAATCCCTGCCTCGCAAGCGAAATCAACAGTTTGTTTGATATCGGAAAAATGTTCTTCGGGAGTCTTTCGAAGTTGGTTTGTTAGGTGGTTAAGTGACCCTTTTGTCAAAAGGTTTAAGACCTTTACACCAGTCCCTTTCATCCACTCTACCGTTTTGTTTTGATCAACAAATCCTAAGATCTCAATCCGGTCCTGTAGGCCTTCTGCTTTTGCCCATTCAATGATTTTCCCAACGGCTTCAAACTCCCCTGGAGACACACGCGCACTGGCAATTTCCACACGGTCTGTTTTTAAATCCTTTAAAAGGTGTTTGGTGATGTTTAGCTTTTGTTGCCAAGAAAACGAAACCCCATTGGTTTGTTCCCCATCCCGTAACGTTACGTCTAAAATTTCAATTTTGGAATTTGGATCTGTCATGCTTTCAATCGATTGATGTATTCTTTGGAAGGAGCGAGGATTTCCACAAGGGTGCTGCCAGGATTTTGTCGGAACATTGGATCGGATTCCACTAATTTCAAAAACCCTGAGGTGGTCACGTAGTCAATCGCCATTCGGCGTAATACCCCTTCCCCAATCCCATGTAGGATTTCTACATAGGTTTCCCCGTCCATAAATGCTTCATGGAGTTCCCTTTCGAGTTTGGTCCGAGCTTCTTCGAATCGGAGTTTGCGGATGTAAATCGTACGCACCGTAAGTCCAGAAAATTGGACTTAGGTCAAATTGCAACAGAAACGAACAGCATCCAAAAGTTCCTTGGTGTTCCAAGGTTTGGAAAAAATCGCGTAAGTTTTGGCTTCCTCTTTCACACGATTGATCGCATCCCGATCTGCATGCCCAGAAATGAGGATGGATTTGATATGTGGGTATTTTTGGTGGACTTTGATGAGAAATTCATCCCCTCGCATCCCTGGCATAAGCCAATCTGAAAGAATGAGGATAACTTCTACACCTGATTGGCAAAGGTCATCGATCACTTCCATCGCTTCTTCTGGATTTTGAGCAGTTTCGTAGGTATAACTACCGCCAATCTCCCTTTTTAGTTCTTGTACGAGAGATAAGAGAAGGATGGGTTCGTCATCAACACATAAAATTGCATTTTTCTCATTTTTGATCTGTGATAAATTCAAACTTTTTCCCCTTCCAATACTTTTGGTATGTACACCCTGAATTCCGTTCCAGTGGGATCCGAAATAAAATCAATTTTTCCATTCATTTTTTCCACGATTTGTTTACAAATGTCAAGCCCAAGCCCAATCCCTTCTCCATGTTTTTTTGTCGTAAAAAATGGTAAAAAGATCTTATCTTGGATTTCTGGTTCAATGCCTCTTCCACTATCCTTAATAGAAGTTAGGATAAACTCTGATTCTGTTGTCACAGAAATTTTAATCTTACCTTTGTAATCCATTGCTTGTAAAGCATTATTGATTAAATTGATCCATACTTGATTGAGTTTATCTCGATCCGCCAAACAAGAATCAGATGTGAAATAGTTTTTGATGATTTCCACATCTTTTTTAATTTTTGCTTGGTAAAGTGTCAATATAGAATCTAATTCTGAGGGAATATTCACCTTTTGTGAGTTAGTATCCGTTACTGTTTGGTCAGTATACAGGTAATGTTTGAGTGCATTGACTACATGTGAGGCTTTTTCCGTAGCAGATTGAACGACATATACCAAGCGATACAAACTCCCTAATGTGACAACATTTTGCAAAAGTACATTTGCCCCGGGTTTTCGTATAATCTCATAAATTTTTGTATCCCAATGTGTGACACCTATTGATGTTAGATGGTCTAATATCTCTTCTGGTGAATCTATGTTTTTTTCTTGTAAAACTGCTAATCTTTCTTTTTTTTCAGCGCGGCTTAGTAAACCTGAATTTTTATCTCCAAAATTGACACTTAATAAAAGTAATGTTTGAAAATCTTCTAGTGCTTCTGAATTTAAAGAATCTAAAAATTTAGGGAGGTGGATGATATCTTTTTTTAATATTTCAGACATGGCTCGAACACTTGAAGATATAGCACCGAGTGGTGTATTCAGTTCATGTGTGATACCTGCGGCAAACTGACCGAGTGCGGCTAATTTTTCGCTGAGTAATAATTGGTTTTGTGTATTGTGAAGGTCGAGTAATATTCTTTCTTTTGTTTCAATGGTATCTAGTAAATTCCGATTACTTTCCATTAGAGCCACTGTTCGGTCGTTTACAATTTTTTCTAAATTAGTGTTTGTTTCCATTACCATCCGTTGGCTTGCACTCACACGTTCAAAACTTGTTTTCAACTCTCTCGACATAAAACGAAATGCATCAGATAGACCACGTAATTCCGCAATCATACTCTCCCCAACAGGGATATCCCAATCTCCTTTGGCAAGTGACTTGGAAGCAGTTGAAAAACGTAAGATGGGTCTTGTTACAAGTTCCGCCAAAATAACGGCCAGGATAAGACTTAAAAGAATAGCCCATGCAAATACCATTGCCGATTCACTATTCCCCGTATATACACCGCTTAAATAAAAAGAGTATGGAAACAGTGTAACGAGGTAGATGGTCTCTTTATTTTTTGACACTTCATATCGGGAAACATTGGCATTCCAATTTTCCCTCGATAAAGGTTTTTTTGTAACAACGGAAAAACTCAATTTAGTTTCTGGATAACGAATGTCACTCGATTGTTTTTTTAACTCTACACGTAAAGTATCTAACAATCGGGATGTTTTAGGTTCCGCCGATAAACTTGATATAAGAGACAAATGAGAATCCAACAAAAACACCCTTCCCTGTGTATTCACAATTGATGTATCCAAAACTTGTTGTATCAAACTGGGATCGGCAAAACCATCTCCTAACTTCGATTCCATTTCTGATAATTGTAATCGAATGTTTTTAGACCATTGTTTGTGTAAAATTTCCACCATTTGATAGGCTGATTCTTCCGCATTTTTTAATGTTACATAGGATGTGATTCCAACTAAAAATAATACCAAACAAACAAAAGGTGCAACGATGAATAATTGTAATGAAATTCCTGTTCGGTCTTCTGCATATTCATTAGAAACATTTTTATTTTGGGAAACGGATGTCCAAACGAGTCTAGGTTCACTTATGCTTACTTCTTTCACTTGGAATGGGATTTCGGCCCAAAAGTATCCTATCCGTTTTACAAGAGGAAACATAAACAAAGTAACTAGTGGAGCGAGTATCCAAGTGATCCCAGTTGTAAAAATCAACGCAGAACTAATGGTATGATAGGAAATTTCTGGACCAAATTGTTTGGAACAGAGGTATCCCCATAAAAATGGTTCCAGTAACAGAAACAAAAATACAAAAATACAATAATAAATCCAATTCCACACTCTTTTAAAGTTTGGAGACTTACCTATCATTTGGTATGATATCCAAAACAAAGATGGATTGATAAAATACCCAGGCAACCAATCCCATAAAAAATCGGGAGGTACTCCTTCGATCAAATCGGAAAGTCCGTAGGCAAAGGGAACTGCAAGTAAAGCTGGGTATCCAAAAAAGTTAAGGCAAAGGAAAACGGATAAATCTTTTAAACTTTCTAATGTTTGTGCACCAGGGATGAGGACAATGGAACTACCTAAATACCCTGTGATAAAAATAGAAACAAAGGTGATGAGAAAAAAATAAAAACTTTTGAGATTCCAATTCCAAACTTCTCTTGAAATTCGGAATTGTTTCCCGTTTCGAAAGGTAAAACCAGTATATGCAAATATGGCGATGAGAGATCCGAGTAAAAAAGCAAATCTCCCCCAAACTTCTAAGATAGGCAGTGGGATTTTGGAAATGACCAATTCTAACCATACAATGATCTCTGCCATAGCCCGAAAATCGTAAGTGGTATTTGGGATTAGTAAAGCAAAATCTTTTTCACTTTCCTTGCTAAGGAAGAAGGGAATTCAGTTTCTAATTGTTCCAATTCCACCCACTTAAATTCGATTGTTAGTGATCTTAATTGAGTTTCCAATTCTTGAATATGGCTGAGTTTTAAGTGTGGAACAGAATATTCTAATTTATGATGTGTGATTGTATGTTTGACCGTTCCAATTGATGGAGTCAATTTCCAATGTTTTCGCAAAAAAAGAAACAATTCAGAAGGTTCGTATTCTTCATTAGGTAGATCACCTAAAAATCCATAGGGAAGGTGGAACATTCCTTTTAAAAAACGAGTTTTTGGTTCTTTGATGAGAAGGTATAAATCCTCTTTTTGGATCACCCAAATCTCACCAGTTAATCGAATTTGTTTTTGATTTTTTTCGCGAACGGGGATCTCTTTCGTTTTTCCGTGGATACGAGAAAAACAACCTTCCGTCAATGGACATAACAAACACTTAGGTGATTCAGGTAAACATAACATTGCCCCGAGTTCCATCACCGCTTGGTTGTGGTCACCCGGGTATTCTCTGTTTAAAAAATCGTCTGCCATTTTTTGGAGATCTAAGTCCGCTTTTGGACCGAGGATATTTACCGTATAACCAAAGTAACGCGACAAGACACGTTTGACATTACCGTCAAGAACCGCTAATGGTAAATCGTATGCAATGGAAAGGACTGCTCTCGCTGTATAATTTCCAATACCAGGTAGTTTTAAAACCAATTCCAAATTTTTAGGAAAAGAACCATTGTATTGGTCTACGAGTTGGATGGCTGCTTTCCGAATATTCCTTGCACGACTATAATAACCAAGCCCCTTCCAATAGGAGAGGACTTCTTCTTCAGAAGATTTGGCAAGAGTCTCTGGGTTCGGAAAACGTTTTAGGAAGTTCTCAAACAAAGGTAACATAGCAGCAACCCTTGTTTGTTGCAACATCACTTCTGAAATCCAAATGGGATAAGCTTGTTTTTTGTTACGAAATGGTAACTCTCGTTTGTTTAAAAGATACCATTCGCGGAGTTTTTTTTGTGGGTTCAAATGTCCGAGTCTTGGATGCTATACCGAAGAAAGGTATTACAACTTCCTTCCTCTGTATATCTGACTAAATCATAGTCCAAACGGGTGGAACGGAAGAATTTGGAATGGGCTAACCGTTCGCGGATTTCTTGGCGGATATGGTCGCGAGCCTCTTGCCTTTTATCATAATAAGCAGGTGATAAAATTTCACTTTTATAAGACAAATTTCCCTCACGGTAAATTGCCACAGTCACCTGCACTCGGTATTTGCGTTGTAATCCTTGTTTAACTTCCGTGTTCATTGGTTTAAAAAGCCCAGGTTTTCTTCCTAATTTGATTTTCGGTTTGGGAGTGAGTGAAATTGAAACTCACAGATTTTTTTCATACTGCTTGCCCAAAATTTCGAATTAAATTTTCTAGATAATGAGAACATAAGATTCAAATGAGCACCAAATATAACGAATCGCCCTTTTTCTACAAAAGACGCCCTACCCGAGAAGTGAAGGTAGGAGATGTTGGAATTGGAGGAAAAAATCCAATCCGAGTCCAATCTATGATTACATCTAACACAAGAGATACGGATGCAAGCATCCAACAAATTTTGGATTTAGAAAAAGCAGGTTCCGAAATTGTTCGCCTAACAGTACCTAGTCAAGCGGATGCAGATAATTTACCCAATATCCGAAAAAGAATGAAAGAACTGGGTCTAAAAGTCCCACTAGTGGCAGATATCCACTTCACTCCACAAGTCGCTTTAAAATGTGTGGAATGGGTTGAAAAGGTTCGTATCAATCCTGGTAATTTTGCTGACAAAAAAAAATTTGAAATCATTGAATACACAGACAAAGATTATAATGAAGAGTTAGAACGAATCGAAGAAGTTTTCACTCCCCTCGTCCTCCGAGCTAAAGAACTTGGTGTTGCGATGAGAATTGGAACCAACCATGGAAGTTTATCAGACCGCATTATGAACCGATTTGGAGACACACCACTTGGTATGGTGGAATCCGCTTTGGAATTCATTCGTATAGCGGAAAGAAATTCTTACCAAGACATCGTTGTTTCTATGAAGGCATCGAACCCTCAAGTGATGATCCAAGCCTATCGTATGTTAGTCTCTAGATTCTATGACTTAGGGATGGACTACCCACTCCACTTGGGTGTAACAGAAGCTGGGGATGGAAAAGATGGAAGGATCAAATCGGCAATTGGAATCGGAAGTTTACTCGAAGATGGTCTTGGTGATACAATTCGTGTTTCTCTTACAGAAGATGCCATCCACGAAATCCCTGTTGCAAAAGAACTTGTACGCAAATACAACGATTTGTATTTATCATCTTTTACAAATAATCAAAATTCTAAAGAAAAAGATACTATATACACAGAATTTCGCGATCCATTCCAATACTCTCGTTTTTATTCAAGAGAATTATCCATTGGAAACCAAATGATTGGTGATACAAATCCAGTTCGTATTGAATCTTGTATTCCATTCTATGGTGAAGGGACAACAGAAGAAGTTCTTAACATCATCCAAAGAGGGACAAAATCAGGAAGAGTTCCCGAACTTTTACATTTTGAAATCAATTCTGAATTAGACTTATTATCTCTTGGAACTATGGTAAGAAGAGGGTCCTTTCCCCTTCCCGTTTCAGTAGAACTCTCCCTTGATTTACTTTACCAATACGAAACATTTGCTGAAGATTTATATAGGTTCCAAAAATGGGTCATTCCTCCTTCAATATTTTTAAAGGAATCGGAAGAATCCTTAGAAGATCTTTTACAATTTGTATTCCGGTATGCCAAGGATAAACGTTCCGTTGAATGGACTTTTGCAGCAACTAACATAGAAGATGTGACTAAGATCCTTTGGGAATGTAAAAAAAGAAATATGGAAAATATCCTATTTTCCTTAAAAGATGGTGACCTTCTTACAACAAGAAAACTTGCCAATTTATTAAAAGAATCTGACTACCCAATTGTATTAAATGTATCAGGAAAAAATAAAGACCAATTATTATACGATGCTTCCATCCAAGCAGGAGGGAGTTTACTCGATGGGATAGGAGATATCATTCGGCTTTCTTTTGGAGATGGAGAAGCGGAAGAATGTTTACATTTGAGTTTTGACATTTTACAAGCGACACGACTTCGGTTAACGAAAACAGAATATATCTCTTGTCCTTCTTGTGGACGAACCATGTTTGATCTCCAGACAACAACAGCTAAAATCAAAGAAAAAACAGGGCATTTAAAAGGTGTCAAAATCGCAGTGATGGGATGTATAGTAAATGGTCCTGGTGAAATGGCTGATGCTGATTTTGGTTATGTGGGAGCAGGGATTGGTAAAGTCCACCTCTACAAAGGAAAGGAAATTGTAAAAAAAGGTGTATCTGAAACGGAAGCACCTGATCTTCTTATCGAACTCATCCGTGAAAATGGAATGTGGAACGATCCTGAATAAAAAATAGTTTCCTTTTGTATCTTCCACCTGTAATCTCTCCCAGGTGGAAGAAAAAGAAACAAAAGAAATTTTATCCAAAATCCAATCGATGGAGAGAGAACTTTTTTACTTAAAAGAAAAAGTCCTTTCCCTTTCAGATCAAAAACCCACGCAAAAAACCGTTAGTTTAGACCCAAAAAACCAAACAACTGTTACAACCATCTCTGAACCTGTTTCTATTGAAGAAGGTCCGAATTGGTTCATCCAATGGATTGGCCAAAATTTATTTGTGAAACTTGGGGTATTTTCACTGGCCCTTGCATCAATTTGGTTTTTCTATATGGCCATTGAAGAATATTGGATCAATGAATCAGTCCGGATTTGGATTGGTATCCTTTCTTCTATACCAATTTTATGGTATGGTTTCAAAACGAGGGAAACTCGGCCCTATTTATCGCCAAGTTTACTTGGACTAGGCATTGCTGTTTTATTTTCTGCTTATTATTCTGGTTATGTTTGGTATGATTTGTATGGGACAGAAACATGTTTCATTGGTCTTATCTTACTGAGTTTAACGGCAGTTGGAATTTCCTATGCAGAAAAAAGCGAGGTACTCTTTGGATTTGCCAGTTTAGGTGTTTTTCTTTCTCCAATTTTAGTTTCCACAGGCCAAAACTCGTATCCGTTTTTATTTACCTACCTAATCATTTGGAATGTTCTATTTTTTTTGATTCGAAAAGATATGCCATGGAAAGTCGTACCACTACTCATTTTATTTGCAAACCACCTAATTTTTGCTACTTGGGCAGACTCTAAACTGGAGGAATCAAAAGTATTTTTCCCATTAATGTTTCAAATTGGAGTTTACCTTTTATTTTTGATAAGGGAATTCGAAATTCTAAAAGTTACAAAAGACAGAAATCCTATCTTTACGTTAGTTACAATTGGATTTACTTTGGGACTTGGATTTTTACAATCCTTTTGGATTTTTGGAATTTTTTACCCAACATTAAAACCATTTTTACTAACACTCGTTCTCATTCTATTTTATGCGCTTTACCAAAGGTCGCTAAAAGATACAATCTTAACCGAATATTCAAAAAAAACCTACGATATCATTGGTCTTTATGGATTACCTCTTATCATCAGTGTGATTGTTATGGGAATGACTGGAAAGGTTCTCGCATTCAGCTTGATTAGTTTTGCTTTTGTTGTCACGATCGCAGCAACTTATTCAAAACAGATGTATATGTATTTAGCAACATTCCCTGTTTGGTTCTTTGCTTTGTTTTATATATTTGCTTTTACCTATCGTTCTTTTAATGAAATCCCTTTTGTTAATGGTAGATTTCTAATATTTGTTACAGGAAGTTTGTATTTAGTTTTTTCCTACTGGTATAGTAGGCATTTTTCAACCTTTTCTAAACTGTTTTTGTATGCCGCTTATCCTTATTTTTTACTTGGAAACTTTGTAGAAATTTACCTTGGTTTCCCGGAAGAAAAACGACTTTTTCTCTATTCAATCAGTTTGATTCTGTATGGTCTCATCACTCTTGTGATTGGATTCCAAAAACAAATCCAATCCTTAAAGGTGATTGGATTTGTATCTCTTGCACTGGTTGTTACCAAATTTTATCTCTATGATTTTTGGAATTTAGCTTTAGGGTATCGTATCCTTGCCGGGTTATTTTTAGGAATCACACTGATCGTTACAGGAACATTTTACAATCGAATCAAAAAGGAAACTACATGAAACCGTTCTACCAATTTTTATTAATCACATCTTTACTTTTCGCTTCCAACATTTTTGCAAGGCCACTCCCTGTTGAGAATTTTAAATATAAAAAAGAGATCACGATTCCTTCAAAATCCTCAGAGAATTCCATTGTAAAAGTATTACTGGATGATGAGTTTTACAAACATTCATTTTATGGAGACCTACGTTTGGCAAAAAATGGAGAGATTGTTCCATACCGAATTCAGAATGCAGAAGAAATCGACAAATACACAGAAAAATTAAAACCTGAATTACTTTTTACTAAAAAAGATGATTTGGAAATTTATGTATTAGAACTTCCTAAACTACCAGAAGGAATGAGTTATACAAAATTAACTGTATCCAGTTCTTATGATTATGAAACTTCCATAACACTCAAATTAGGTGATAATCCAGACAATTTTTCTGAATCGAAAAATGTATTTTTATATAAATATGGTTCACAAACCTCTGGTGAAATTGATTTAGGGAATACAAAATTCCGATATGTTCGATTGGAAGTGGAAAACGGATCTAATCTAAAATTTCCTTCAGTGACACGTTCCAAAGAAAATAAAAACTTATATTTTGAAAAAACCCATCAAGTTCCAAATCCAATTTTAGAGGAAAACTCTGTTTTTTTCTCATTTCCAAATGAAAACCAAAGCAGTTTTCAAAAAATCAAACTGTCCTTTGAAGAAAAAAAATGGGAACGTATGATAACCGTCCGTGGCAAAATCAACAAAAAAGAATGGGAAACCGTTTTCCAAGGTACCATAAGTCATGATGAGAAAGAAGGGAATTATTCAGAAATCCCCGTCACCTCCACTCTAAATTCCGAATTTACAATTGAAATTGAAGATGGCGAAAATGAAACCTTACACCTAAAAGAGGTGATCACAATACAACCGTTAGAAGAAATATTGTTTTTTACTGACTCCATGTCGAAAGGTGCAAATTACACATTGTATTATGGAAATCCATACCAATGGTCAGCGAATTTTGATCCATATACTTATCCTTCCGTAGAAGATATAAGATTAAAAACACCTATCGAAGGGAAACTTTCAAAAGAGGTGGAAAACCCAGATTTTGGATACAACCTGATTTACCCACCTGTTTCTGGTTATATCACAACCACTTTATTTTATCTTGGAATTTTTACCTTACTCATATTTATATTTTTCATCCTTAAGTCAAAACGACTTGTGGCAAAAACATCGGTATAAAATAAAAATTGGTTTCATTAAAATGGAAATCAAAGAAACTATTTTCCAAATTGGAACCAATTTCAAAATCAAATTCGGTCAAATGTAATAATAGAAAAAAGAGAAGGAAACAATGAAACAAAAAACAGCCACAACAATATTTGGACTTTTAACCGTGATTTTTTTCATGAATTGTACGGGAACAAGACCAGACCAATTAGGAATCCGAACTGGAAAACTTACTGATTGCCCGAAAACACCTAATTGTATCAGCAGTTTTTCAGATCCAGCTGACAAAGAACATTTTAGAAGTGCAGAACCGTATAAAAAACCAACCTCCGAAGCGATTAGCATTCTAAAAAGTCGGATTTTAAACCATCCAAGAACCAAAATCATCAAAGAAGAAAACAATTATTTATATGTAGAGTTTACTTCGTTTCTCATGAGGTATGTGGATGATGTAGAATTTTATTTTGATGAAAAAACAAAACTCCTCCACTTTCGATCTGCATCTAGGTTAGGAAAATCTGATTTAGGAGTGAACCGAAAACGAATCGAGTCTTTACTAAAAGATATAGAAATTTAAGTTCACAAATTTCTATATCACATTCAATTAATATTGGCAAAGGGAAACAATTCCAAATAAGTTTCATTGGAATTGTTTCCTTATAGAGATTATTTTTTCTTGTGAATTTCTTGTAAGGAATTTACTGAATACCCTTTGTCTTTCATTTCCACCAAACCATGAATCAATGCTTTTGCCGCTTGCGAAGTTGTCAAACAAGGTACTTTGTACTTGATGGCAGCTTGTCTGATGGTAAAGGCATTTTCGCGAGTCACTCGAGAAAGTGGAGTGTTGATGATCAGATGGATTTTTTTCTCTTTGATGTAATCTATCACATTTGGAAAATATCCATCGTAGATTTTATTGATTTTACTCGATAAAATTCCATTGTCTGATAAAAATTTATGCGTTCCTTCAGTTGCAATGATATTATAACCCAAGTTGGATAATGACCTTACAGGTTCCAATAATTCCTTCTTTGTTTTATCATTGATGGTAACAAAAACCGTTCCGTGTTTAGGAGGTTCTTCACCAGCCATAATCTGAGCTTTTACAAAGGCCTCACCTTTCGTTGCAGCAACTCCCATTACTTCACCAGTAGACCTCATTTCAGGACCAAGGATTGTATCTACTCCAGGAAACTTACTAAAAGGAAGTACGGCTTCTTTCACAGTGATCATTGGTGCAGAATAACGTTTCCCAAGTTTAAAGGAAGCCAAACTCTCACCTAACATGAGTCTTACGGCAATTTTCACAATTGGAATTCCAATTGATTTTGCCACAAAAGGAACAGTCCTGGAGGCTCTTGGGTTTACTTCTAATACATAAAGTGTTTCGTCTTTGATGGCATATTGAACGTTAATAAGACCTTTTACATCTAGTTCTAATGCCAAACGATAGGTTGCCTCTTCAATTTCTTGGATCATACGCTGAGAGATACTTTGCGGAGGTAAAACACAAGCTGAGTCACCGGAGTGGATCCCTGCCTCTTCAATGTGTTCCATTACACCAGCGATAAACACATCTTTTCCATCACAGAGTGCATCCACATCCACTTCTGTTGCATCTTGTAAAAAGGAATCAACTAAAAGTGGTCTATCTTCCGACACCTCTTCAGCTTCTTCCATATATTTGTCTAACTCTGTTTCTTCATTGACAATGAGCATGGCACGACCACCTAACACGTAGGAAGGTCTAACAAGAACTGGGTATCCAATTTTTCTTGCAATTTCTCTTGCTTTGTCTTTTGAAGAAGCGATTCCGTTTTCAGGTGATTTAAGATTTAATTTTTCTAATACTTCTGCGAATCGTTTTCTATCTTCTGCACGATCAATAGAATCGGGACTTGTTCCAAGGATTGGAACTCCCCTTTTTTCTAAAGATTTTGCAAGTTTAAGTGGAGTTTGACCACCTAACTGAACTATGACTCCATCAGGCCTTTCTTTTTTAAAAATTGCCATTACATCTTCTAAACTAAGTGGTTCAAAATACAATCTGTCAGAAGTATCATAATCAGTGGATACTGTTTCAGGATTGGAATTGATCATAATGGATTCTACACCCGCGTCTTGTAAGGAAAAAGAAGCATGGCAACAACAATAATCAAATTCAATTCCTTGACCAATCCGGTTCGGACCACCACCAAGGATCATCACTTTTTTCTTAGAAGTAACGTCTGACTCATCCTCTTCATCATAGGAAGAATACATATAAGGAGTGAAAGCTTCAAACTCACCAGCACAAGTATCGATTCGTTTGTAAACAGGTTGGATGTTTTTTTCTTCCAGTAAAGATTCAATTTTTTCTTCTTCTTCCCTTAACGTTTTATCTACTTTTGCTTTTGTGATTTCAATGGCAGCGCCACTTCTCACTTGAGCGAGAATCTGTTCTTCTTTGGAAAGAAACGCTAATTGTCTATTGGAAAAACCTGCTTGTTTCATCTCTTCGATGATGGCATTCCCTTTTTTGCGGTATTTATTTTCCAATTGGAAAAGTTCTTCAAATTGGTATAAAAACCAAGGATCAATTTTACAAATTTCGTGGATTTCTTCTACACTCATTCCGAAATCGAATGCCATCTTCACGTAAAATATCCGTTTGTCGGTAGGTCGTTTGACTTTTGCTGTGAGCCAAGTTTTACGTTCTTCTTTCGGAACTGCTTCCCATTCCATCAGTTCTTTCAAATAACCGTCACTTCCAAAACCAAACCGGTCAGTTTCTAATGATCGTAGTGCTTTTTGAAAACTCTCTTTGAAGTTACGTCCAATCGCCATCGCTTCACCAACAGCTTTCATCTGAACACCTAATGTGTTATCTGAACCTGGGAATTTTTCAAAAGCAAAACGAGGGATTTTGGTCACAACATAATCAATTGATGGCTCAAAACTAGCGGGAGTTACACGAGTGATGTCATTGCGGATTTCATCTAAAGTATACCCAATGGATAATAGTGCTGCTATTTTTGCGATAGGAAATCCAGTCGCTTTGGATGCAAGGGCAGAGGAACGAGAAACCCTTGGATTCATCTCAATTACAATCACATCCCCATTCTCTGGATTTACAGCAAATTGGATATTAGATCCACCTGTTTCCACACCAATTTCACGGATGATGTCAATTGACATATCACGTAATCTTTGGTATTCTTTGTCGCTTAACGTTTGTTGTGGGGCAACTGTGATGGAATCTCCCGTATGAACACCCATTGGATCTAGGTTTTCAATGGAACATATAATGACCACGTTATCATTCAAGTCACGCATTACTTCCAGCTCAAATTCCTTCCAACCCATCACCGATTCTTCAACAAGGATTTGTGAGATGGGAGATGCTGATAAACCTTTTTGCGCAATATCATCAAATTCGGTTTCATCATAACAAGTTCCACCACCAGTACCGCCTAAGGTGAATGCGGGACGAATGATGATAGGAAATCCAATTTCGTCTTTTGCTTTTCTTGCAGCTTCCATGTCGGAAACCATAAAAGACTTTGCCACTCGGATTCCTAACTTTTCCATCGCGAGTTTGAAAAGTTCTCTGTCTTCTGCTTTGCGAATGGCATCAACTTTTGCACCTATCAGCTCTACATTGTATTTTTCTAATACCCCTTCTCTATGAAGTGCAAGTGCTAAGTTAAGTGCAGTTTGCCCACCTACTGTCGGTAAGATGGCATCTGGTTTTTCTTTTTTGATAATTTTTTCAAGAACAGGAACCGTCAGTGGCTCAATATATGTTGCATCTGCGAGATCAGGGTCGGTCATAATCGTAGCAGGATTGGAATTCACTAAGATGACTCGAATTCCTTTTTCCCGCAGAGCTTTTGTGGCTTGGGTACCTGAATAGTCAAATTCACATGCCTGCCCGATGACGATTGGTCCGGAGCCGATGATCAAAATTGATTTTAAGTCGTTACGTTGCGGCATAGTTTCCTCTTTTTTTCTTATTAGTTTTCATTGATGTCAGATATAGAACTTGGAATTAAATATTCTCCCGCAAGGGAGGCGTTTTCCCATTTTACAACAGTTTTGTACAATACTTCTTTCATTTTGGAAGCCATTGGATGGTTCGGATATAAATTATTTTGATTCAATGGATCTTTGATACGATCATACATCTCAAACTTAACACCTTCTCTGGTAGGAATGTAGATCAATTTGTAATTTGAATTTTGTATACTACGGTGTTTGGAAAAAGCAATGGTTTCTCGATACATAGGATCTGTGATCATGATTTGGTAGTCTTCTTCAGGTACTACTTGGTGAAGAGAAAGAATATTAGGATAAGGGATTCTTTGTTTTTGGAAAAAATGATCACCCCTATCCGAAAACCAAATTCCAGTTTCCGCATATACAAAACGTTCTTCTTTCCAGGATTTTTCCCCAAGTATTGGCAATAGGGATTTTCCTGGGTATTCTGATTGTAATTGTATTTTAAAATAATCCATCATCGTTGGCACTAAGTCCACACTTGAAGTGATTCCATAAAAATTCTCTTCTTCAATATTTTTGAAATCAGATTTGGGAAATTTAATCATAAAAGGAACATGGGTTACAGATTCACCCCGAAGGTGTTCCCCATGCCCTTGGCCGTGGACATCTTCATACAAAGCTTCTCCATGGTCTGCTGTTAGAATGATGATGGCATCATCATAAATCCCTTTTTCTTTTAAAAAACCAACCATTTCACCAAACTCTTGATCGAATGCATAAACTGCGCTATCAAATAAGCTACGAATTTGAGAGATTTCGGCCTTGTTAGGGAGGTTTGATTCGGTTGGATCCACAAACTTTAAATACTTATATTTTCCATAATAGTCATGGTTCGTAAAACGTTTGTAATGTGGGTACGCTGGTGTATAAGGAAAATGAATTACGCTGGAAAAATAGGTGATTGAATACGGAGAAAAATTTCTTTCTTTTACGATGGAACGAAATCGATGCAACAATCTGTCTCCATCTCCCCATGTGGAAAGACCATCCAATTCCTCTAAATACATTCCACCTGAAAACCAAGATCCAAGTAGGAAAGGCAAAACTAAAATTTGAGTTTCAGCTGTCCTTTGCATTGTCATGATGCGTGCATTGAAATTTGGAGCAAACACGGCATCAAAACCAAAGTTTGCCCTTGGAAAAATATCTGCCGCAAAACTACCTATTGCGAAGTGATCATACCCAATTTTTTTTAGAATTTGTTGGAGTGTGGGATACCGAGAAGAACCAATCCTTTGTTTTTCGTCAGGAGATGGGAACATATCTCGGATTTTGTGATCCATCGCATATTTTCCAGTGAGTGTATCGGTCCAACTTGGAAAGGTTCGAGGAATCGTTGTATGGTGGTCATGAAATTGAAAAGATTCGTTTTTGAAGGAGTCAATATTTGGTGTAAGTGATTCACCATTTATTTTGTATCCGATTTTATCATACCGTAGTGAATCAGCCGACAAAATAAAGATAGGTGGTTTTCCATTTTCTTTCGAGTGCCGAAAGGAAGAAATCGTTAACCAAACATTTGGCAATATAAACAAAAACATTAGGAATCCAAAAAGAAATCCATAAGTTTTGATATGTATGTTTTGGTACCTGTCTCTTTGCCATAAAACAAGACTTAAAAAAAGAATCCCAATCCAATACAATCCATGGATGTGAACAAAGGTTAATACCAAAACATAAATAAGTGCAAAAAAACTTTCTTTCGTTTTATAGAGGTAAACATTGATCACTAAAATTCCAAGAAATACCAAACAAACTAGTGCCAAAATTATACTTAAAAAATTTGGAGAAATATGATCCGTTAAAAAATAAAGGAAAGGTGCAAAACTCGGATACCGGAAGAAAAAAAACTCTCCATAAATTTGAGGGAATTTGATCATCGATTGGAAAAGTGCCAAAGATTGAATTAAAAAAACAGTTCCAACTAACAAAAACCATTTGGTTTCCTTACGAGTTACAAAATAAAAACCTAAATGGACTAAAGTGAATAAAGTTGTGTTAAGAAAAAGAGAAACGGAAAAAACCTTAAATGTCGTTGTTAAATAAACTCCAAAAAAGGCACCTAAGTATTGTTTTAGGAAGTCACCTACATCAACTCCCATAATGGTAAAACTGGTATTAAAGATTAAAAAAAATAGATAAAAAAAAACTGAATAATAGAGGGAAATTTTAAAAATTCGGATGGGGAAAAGAGGGGCTTGGTTCGGACCCATTAGAGTCATCATTCCAAACCCTCTTTATCCGTAAACTTTTCCTAGTCCTTATTTTCCGAAATCCTCACGATTTCGTTCGGCCATTCGGCATGGGTTTCAGGAGAATACATAGCTTCCACCCGCGTTGTAGGAAGGACAAAATTCCCTACATGGTTCAACCGATAACTGTGTTCGATTACGTGTTTCCCTTTGGGTAAATATTCAAAATACGCTCGGTATAAGGATAAGGTTTTCTCCTCAAAACTTAAGTAATAAGAAGTATCTCCAGGTCGGTCTTGGCTAATCTGGGATTCACGTCCAAACCCCCGTCCAAGTGGGAGTGAACCAGGTGGGATTGGGTCTTCCACGACCACCCATGTTTTATCGGAATCGGCTTCAATTTCGAGTTTTACTTTGATGGTGTCTCCCTTAGAAAGAATTCCAGGTTTTGCCACTTGCACAGGTTCCCAACTTCGTTTCAAACGGTATCCGCTGGAAATTGGTTCTTTTAAAGGCAATACACTTTGCACTGACCATTCAAGCCACGGTTTCCCTTTCCCATCGTAAGAAACACTAAAGGTCTCAGGATTCACACTGAGAGATTGTGTGACTGTTTGTTTGCCATTGGGTTCAAGTGAGAGGATTTCTTTATCCGTTTGGATTTTGATTTTTCCACCTGTAACTTTTTCTCCTTCGATGAGTTTACTCACTCGGTCAAAAACAAGAACAGAATATGCATTCCCAAGAGTACTATCATACCTACCTTGTTTTTGCATTTTCACAAATGCTTTGATGATTCGAGGCATATCTTTTTTGTAAGAAGGTTCTGAGATTGACCATAGTAGAAATTTCGCCATCGTATAATCACGACTTCCAAGAATCCACCACGGATTCGTAAATCCAGAATCAGCTATGATTAACTCAGTTCCTTGTAAGTTGAGTTTAGACCGCAAAACGCTAAATAGTCGATTTTTTATTTTAGGATCGGCTCCGTTCACTCGATTATAAATCTCAGATAAATCAATGAGTGAAGCTGTTGGTAAAAATTCCATTCCATCAAATATAGGACGAATTTGTTCCCAATCATAGGTTTGGTAACGAGTGAGTGCTTCCCAAACAATGATTTTACGAACGATTAAATCTGCCCCAAAACGATACCTTTCTCCATACACCCTTCCATCCAAAAATCCTTGTAGGCCGGCAGTCATTTTAGACAATGTTTCATCGGGAATTGATTTATTGGATAGTTTAGCAGACGTTAATACATAAGCAGTCAAAATTTCGCTTCCGTGTTCCATACGGGCAAAATACTTCACAAGCCCATCTGAATCTAAAAAGGAATTTAAGTCAGTTAATACCTCATTCCATAATCCATCAGATCGTAATCCAATTGCTTTCGAAACTCTTTGTTCCATACAAGAATAAGGATAGGTTTGGAAATACTTTTGTATCCCTCCTAAACTAGAAAGGATGGTAGGTGATGCTTTCCAAACCATTTTTCCCGTATTTTGTTTTGACCCCGGTGGAGTTTGAGCCGTTTCCTTAAAGGGAACTTCATACAATAATAACCCTGCTTGGTATACCCTTTCACTAAATGCTGGGATCACATTTTGTTCTATAGTTAATGAATCCATTACCGTACCGTTAGGTGAAGAAACTTCTAAGGAAAATTTTCGTTTGGAAATCTCCTCTGGTACCAAAATACCCCAAGTGATGAGTTTACTTTCCCCTGGAGACAAAATCGCTGATTTGGTTTCCAAATCAGTTTTGATTTCGGCTCCATTTTTTATATCCACAACACTCAACCGAACTCGGAGTTGTTCCTTCGTATCCCCTGCATTTCGAATGTTGACTTCATGTTGGAGTAAATCACCCATGCGGACAACAGGTGGGATTCCAGAAAACGTTTGGATTTTCTGTGAGGTTTGGATTTTGGCCATTCCAGTTCCAAATTCTTTTGCGCCAGACGTTGCGATAGCGACGATGCGAAAGGTCGTTAAAGAATCATTTAATGGGAAACTAAACTTAAACTTTCCATCTTTGCCAACAATGACCTTTCCCTTCCAATACAGTAGAGTTTCAAATAAGGACCGAGTGGATTGTTTCCCTCCACCCCCACCTTCCGGTTTTGCTTTCAGACCAAAATGCCGTTTCCCTATGATTTGGGATTGTGCAGTGGAAGTGACCACTTGGTGAGGCCTTGTTCCCATCATAGCGTCTAACAGATTCCATGTGGGATTGGGAGAAAGTTCAAGTAATGCTTCATCCACAACTGCCAGAGTGACTTCTGTTGTTTCTGTTGGAATTTTTCCATCGGCAGTTTTGATTTCCAATTCTACTTCTGCATTTTCCCGCACTTGGTATTGTTTTTGATTGGGAGAAACAGAAACGGATAATGTATAAGGTTTGTATCCAACCTTTAACATGGAAAGACCCAAACGATAACTTGGTTTTGCTAAATCCACAAGACCTGTTGGTTTTGGATCCCCCATCCTACCACGGACTAAAAACACAGAGATATAAACATTGGGAGCATATTCTTTTTTGATGGGAATCTGAATGAATGGGTCTTTCCCACTGACAGGGGTCACAAAATAATCAATGATCCCTTCACGTTCCATACTCACAAGTGCTGTCCCTTCTCGAAAAGGTGATTTAACTTGCACTTTAATTGATTCTCCGACATTTACGGATCTTTTTTCCGGCAAAATGTCCATTCGATTATGATCACTTACATCAAACCATACTTCTTCTTTGGCGCTGACCCATACATTATAACTGGAATTGGTTACCTTTCCATTTTTATCTTTTGTCTCTGCGATAAAAACAATATCCCCTGTGGCAGGTGATTTCCCTTCACAGAATAAAATCCCTTTTGAATCCGTTTTCCCTTCACAAAACTCACCCAATCGATTGACTTCTTCATAATGTTCGTATGCATAAAATCCACCCACCAATCGTTTACGATTGGAATAAAATTCTTTTTTGTAAGCGTTTACTTTAATTTTTTGGGAAGGAATTGGTTTGTCATTTGCATCTAAGACAATGAGTTGGAGCTTCACTTTGTCTTCCGTAAAGTACCATCCATCAGGGAGGATTCCTAGATGAACCTCTGCAGGAGATACCGGAAAACTACGTGAGATAGTATGGATCTCACCCGTGGGATCTGCATATTCCATTTCCACTTGGAAATTTCCGTAACCAGGTAGTGATTTTAAATCTGTAAAATTATGAGTTAAAAACCCTTTTTCATCTGTTTTGGCATTTGTTGAGATGACTTTGGGTTTGTTTTCTTCCACTTCTTCTTCTTCATACCCACTCACCTTCCACTTACCTTCTTTGATTGTTTCTGGTGAAAAACTAAAAGTTGAATATTCTTCTTTAGGTGAATAATAACTTGGAACTACTTGGGAACGAATTTTAACTGGGACAAGGGATGCCCCTCCACCGGATAGGTATTCCAAACCAAACAAAACCTTGGATTCTTTTGGTGACACTAGACTTTGAGATTCTCCTGCTAGTTGGATGTTTCCCTTTAGTACGGGTAGTCGAAATTCTTCTACACGAAACTGCGTGACGGTGCGTCCATAACTTGTGTCTTCTTGGTTATAAGGATAGATAACTAAATACACACCGTGTTTGGCATTTTTTGGAATTTTAAATTCAGATTCCGCATGACCTGGAAAAGACCATACAAGCGGAGTGGTAAAACTTTCCCCAGAACCTTCATGTTTGATCACAACAGTTGTCGGATAATCTTTCGATTCCGCGGGCAATAAACCTTTGTTTCCAAAACTACGTCGAACATGTTTTAGGTGAACCGTTTCTCCTTTTTTAAACAATGTTCTATCAAGTATAATGGATTCTAAATAATTCGCATAACCTGTGCTTGCTTGTGGCAATTGGTAACGCCAACTTTCTATCCCTTTTTCCCAGGTGCTTGAAGTAAAACTTATGTCATCATTTTTTTGTGCAAATATGGTTAGTCCAGAACCTAATTCATGGTACCCACAATATGGTACTTCTTGGGAATTGATGTTACCAAATAACATCGAACCATCTTTTCCGGTGATCCCTGCCCCGCGGAGATTCCCATTACAATCTAATATTTTGATTTGGACTCCTGATTCAGGTAAACCTGTTTCAAGGTTTGTGACCCAGACAAGACTTGTATCTTTTCCCCATTTAAAATGCGGAGATAAATTGGTCACAAGTGCAGCACTCGAGACATACATTTTTTTACCTTCCCCTTCTGCAAAGAGATGGTTCGCAAGCACTTCACTTGCAATCTCGACTACATAAAAACCTGGAGAATCAAAGGGAATTCCTACCACTTCCATCGGTTTTTTCCCATTAGGTTTTGGCAGCTGGAAGGAATTGATTTTTGCATTGGAAGCAGGACTTTGGAAAATCGATTGGTTCCTCTCCACACGAGAAAGTGATTGGAACCACTTTTGGATTTCTACAATGTCCATTGTTTTTTGGCTTTTTCCTCCCATTCCAAGGGAAGTTGATTTGATGGGAAGGCTCGCTTCTAAATTTCGTAAGGTGACTGGTAAAGCAGGGTTTGCTTTTGATTCCAAAATTCCGAATTTTGCACTGAATTTAGCAAGTGGTGGGAATTCATCAGTTTTAAATTTTAATGGAAAAGCTCCACTATTCGCCAAACTTCTGTTCGCATCATCTACGATATCAGGAATTTTAATTTCAAATTCAGCGTTTTCTGGGAAAGGACCAGGAAAACTCACCCAATCAGAAAATTCATTCCCTTTAGAAGATTCTTTTTGTTTGGGATATTCTTTTCCATCCTTACCAACTAATTTTATTTTATCGATAAGCGCTGAGGACACTGGCGAATTAAATGAAAGACTAACAGGGAGTATAGGAATACAATTTGCATCTGCTGTTGTCCGTTCACAACTAAACCTCGCTGAAAAAACAGGTCTAACTGTATAAGACTGAATCTCATCTTCAGGAATTTCTCCTCCCCATACTGATTTGATTCCTTTTCCGAGTACGAGTTGGATTTGTCGTTCTGGTAAAAAGGTTTGTTTTGCTTTTAAAACAATTGTCTCCTCTTTGTCTTTTTTTCCAAGCGATTGTAAAAACATTTTACGTTCGGAACCCGTGATGAGAACAATAGGGATTCGATTGCCTAATTCTTCGGAGCGAAAATAAGCAAATTTTTGGAAACTATTTAAGTCAGGTTTTCCATCCAAATGTAATAAAAACACTTGGTCTTCTGCAATAGAACTACCGTTATATGGAGATGAGTATTTGATGGAAGGTCCACCTGTATGGAATTGGAATAATCTTTCCCCTTGGACTTTTTCTCCACTAAAGGATTTGGTTCCCTCTTTTAGTTCAAACTTACAAACCACTCCACCTGGAAGTTCTTTTTCAAACTCATACACCCAAGTGGTGGAATCTATAAAACGGCTCGTTCCAGGAAAAGGACAGTCTACTTTGAAAATATCTGTGATGGGTCTTATATCACCGAGGGCAACCATTGGTTTTGTAAACCGAGTTGTGACTTGTTTGGGTGTTTTCACAAAACCAGTCGGAGTGAAAAAATCGATCGTTGGGGGTGCTGTTTGGGTGAAATCTGAGCGAACTAAAACGAGGGTAAGGAAAACTAAAAATAGGACACGAAGCCTTAAGAACATGGAAAGAAATTAGAAAGAGGAATGGGATTGGAAAGAAAAAAAAGAAAATCAGGGATATTGGCCCCTCCCTGCGGGTCTCATAAGGAGAAACATCTATGAACGTTTTTTAGACCGAACTTCGGTCGAAAATGTTTCCATTTTTGAACCGATCTTACGGTTTGATGGGAGGTTGGTCTCAAAATTTCATAGAAAACGCTACAATGAAAAAATCTTCCTTCTTGGAAGTTTGGGAATCTCGGTATGCAAAAAGGAAATCGGCTGACCTTCTGTAAACATATTCCAATCTGAGTAATCCTGGATCAAACTCGAGAAAATCAAAAGTTATCGTATACCCATTACTCATAAAACCGTTTGGTGTCCCCGTACTAACCATCACTTGTTTTGGGTCGTAAAATCGTTCGATCCGAAAACTCATACGGTAATCTGGTGTCAAAAGGTAACTCATCCATATTGTACCATGATACCATTGTCGATAAACCTTTGAAGATGTTTCACGGTATTCGCTTAAACTCGGATCATATACTTCTAACCAAGGTTCATAAACAAAACTTTGTTTATCCTTTTGCGCTCCAATATCAAATTGGCCGATGATTTTAAATCGTTCGGATAAAACCCATTCCAAAATGGTATTATTGTAATATCTCATTTGTTTTCTTTCGAAGTCAGGAGCTTCATTTCCGGCAAATTGATTCAGTGTCAGAGTAAAATACTGATTAAAAATATATTTTAATTGGCTACCGAAGGATTTATCTTTATTGTTATCTGTTATATTTTGCCAGCCATTTAAGATTTGCAACTGCCCACTCAATTTCTCTGTAAAATTATGTGTTAATCGAACCCCGGACGAATAATAAGGAACGTAATCTAAAGCATACGCTCTTGTATAATTCACATTATTATGGGAAATCCATGATTCATACCCGATATTTCCAAAAAAAATACCAAGGTCTATCCATGTATCTTTCCCAAGTTTGAACCCAGTGTAAGCTTCCTGGATATTTTTAACAGAGGTTTGGTTGGAATACTTTTCTGTTGTGATTTCTCCCGAATAATTTGCATTCACGGAAGTTCC
Source organism: Leptospira sp. WS39.C2 (assembly GCF_040833965.1). Lineage (NCBI taxonomy): Bacteria > Pseudomonadati > Spirochaetota > Leptospiria > Leptospirales > Leptospiraceae > Leptospira > Leptospira iowaensis. Next base: position 1,333,504 of record NZ_CP162142.1, on the reverse strand, counting down.
CCACTGGAATGCGATCCTACCTCGGTATTTTATTTCTTCGACCTTAGCTTCTAAATAGGCTAAATTGATATTGAATTCTCCATTCCTTACAGCTTGTGTTGTATAATTTCGTTCTGTATCTTTTGGTAGATTTAGATTGTACAAATAATACGAATCGATGAACCCACCAAATTGGAATGAACTTGGGATCTTAATTGTTTTCAGTTTCGTATTAGGTTTTGTAAGTTCTTCAGACTCTTTTTTTTCTTCCGAATCGATCGGTGAAAAAAAGATAAAAAATCCAAATACCAAGAAGATAAATTTAAATTTAGTTCTCCATAACAAAAGGGAATTTTTTAAATAAAAAAATGTAGATTGATTCAACATGATACTTCTAACGTATCATGTTTCGAATCAAACAACAAGTTGTGAGAGATTATGATTTAGTGTTTTAAATTAAGAAAAGATTAAGATAATTTTTCTAATTCACTTTAAAAGATTCGAAAATCGCAATACCAATGGGATTTGTCTATGTGGACCATCGATAACCAACTCCAGGAACGGTTAATATCAAAGTTGGTTGGTTTGGAGTGTCTTCTATTTTTTTACGCAACTGAGTGAGATGAACACGAAGTGAATTCATCTCATTTTGCGCTAAATCTCCCCAAATGATTTTAATCAACATTTCGTGCGTAATGGTTTTACCTGAATTTTTTACGAGATAAGTCAAAATTTGAAATTCTGTAGGAGTTAACTTAATGCTCTCATTGTTTTTGAAAACATGGTGGTTTGCAAAATCGATGACTAGATTTTCTTTCTCCCAATTTGTGGGAGCATCTTCTGCAGGCAAACGTCGGAATGCAGTGCGAATCCTTGCAAGTAGTTCTCCCATACTAAACGGTTTTGTGATATAATCATCTGCACCTGCATCGAGTAAGGCAATTTTATCCGCCTCTGCATTCATCACTGATAAAACAATAAAGGGAACCTCAGAAAAGGTTCTAACTTCTTTGATTACTTCCAATCCGTTCCCATCAGGTAATTGTAAGTCGAGTAATACTAATTTTGGAGAATGAAGCGCGATGGATTCAATTGTATCTTTTTTAGAGATTGCTTCTAAGATATGATAACCTTTTGCCTCTAATGCAATTCGTAACATTTTTCGAATGGCACTATCATCATCAACCAAAAGGATCAAATCATGATTCATTGGTTTGTTTATATCGTTTTAGATAGGAATGTCAATGACAAACTTTGCACCACCTTCAATTCGATTTACTGCCTCAATTTGACCACCGTGTAATTCAACAATTGATTTGGTAATGGCAAGACCAAGCCCAGTTCCAATTTTACCAGATGATTCACCACGATAAAACTTCTGAAAAATCCGAGAAGAATCGATCGGCAAACCATTCCCATTGTCTTCCACAACCCAAGTCATAGTATGAACATTTAATTTATGAATCGAAATCCAAATCGTTGAACCTTCGGGAGTGTACAAACATGCATTATACAATAAATTAAAAATTGCATGTGAAAATAACACTCGGTCCAAATCGATATCGATATCATTCTCATTTAAATTTGTAACAACGGTATGATTTGTTTTATTTTTGCCTAAGTAAGAAATGGCATCGTGAATGATATCAGATGGATAAACCTTTTCTTTTTTTAAAGTCAAATACCCTGATTCGATTCTGCTAATATCTAACAAATTCCCTAAAAGTAAATTCAACACCAATGAACTTTCCTGGATTTCCTCGAGTAATGCCCTTCTCGCTTCTGGATTCGATGCAATATCTGGATCTAACAGAGCCGAAGCAGAACCTCTAATTGACGTAAGTGGAGTTTTCAATTCATGAGAAAGAGAATTAAATACTAAATTGTATAATTTTTCCGATTCTTTGATTAAATAGTTTTTCTTCGCATCTTCCGAAAGTACATCTCGATCGAGGGCTAAAGCAACTTGGTTAGCGACAGTGTTTAATAAAATTTCCATTTCTAAACTTGGCTCAAAACTTGCTTTCACACTAATGACACCAGTAATGCCGCCAGGTGAGACTAGAGGATAAAACGTAGTATTGGAAAGTGATAAAGTGTCAGTATACCGACCCGCAGGTTTTCCGTTTTTAATGGTCCAAGAGGCAACTGCCAAGTCTTTTTGGTCTGTTATACTAGGAATGAATTCTCCCGATTGGTAAAAATGCAATTTCACCGGAAAAGGAAAGATACGTTTGAAAAAAGAATCTCCAGTTTCAACAATTTCTTTTGATGTCGATGTTTTGGATAGATTTTGCGCTAATTCATATAAGATGGTTAATTTTTCTTCACGTGACCTAAGTTTGGTTTCATTTTTTTTCAGTCTCGCGGTTAAACCACCATTGATGAGGGCAATCAACATAAAGATTATAAACATTAATGCATCTTCTAATTTTGAAATATAAAATGTATATAATGGTGGAATGAATAAAAAATTCCAAAAACTAGCAGATAAAATGGCGGCAAGTAAAACAGGACCCCGACTGAAAAACATACCAAGTAAAGCAACATAGAATAAATACAAAATTGAAACTGTCCAATATCCTATGTATGAAAGCAAAAATAAGTTTATGATCGTAACAAAGGATGTCAGAGCAAAGATGGAAGCATATTGCCGAAGACTCGAGGAAGGAATTAACTTTTTATAAAAATCAAGATGGAAGGTACGATCATCATGATAGGGTATGATGATCACTTCTACATCTCGGAGTTGGTTCAAAATTTTTTCTGTGATGTTTCTGTGTAAAAATGGAAATAGTCCTCGTTTTCTCGATCCTCCGATCACCAAACGATGGATTCTTTTTTCATGTATAGCTGAGACAATTCCCACCACTGGATCAGATTCAAAGGAATGCACCACTTCGGCACCCAGTTCTTTTGCAAGTCTGATATGGGAGCGAACCGCAAAGGCAGAATCAGAATCTTTCGTTTCTTCACTTTCAGAAAAGAAAGCATACAATTCGGAATTCCTTTCCAAGGACAATCGTTTTGCATTCCTTAATAAGGTTTTCGAGTGAGGGCTTGCCGATATGGCAACCAAAATCCTCTCTCTACCATGAGGCATTCTTTTTTCTACGTACTTTGCTGTATAGGTAAGCGATAACTCCCTTAGATAAGTTAAGTTTTCTTTTCGGAAAAAATTTTCTTTTGCTTGGATGATTTTATCTGGTACATACACTCTTCCTTCCGAAAGCCGTTTCAGTAATTCATCAGGGATAATGTCTATTAATACAAGTTCGTCAGCTCTTTCTAAAATACTATCTGGAATCGTTTCTTTTACTGGGCTTTGTAAAATCTTTTCAATCGAATCAACTTGGCTTTCTAAATGTTGAACATTAACAGTAGACAAAACATTGATCCCAGCATCCAATAACAAAAGCACATCTTGATAACGTTTGTTATTGATTGATCCTGGAATATTGGTATGTGCCAATTCATCCACCAACACATAACCCGGTTTTTCTTTTAGGATTGTTTCAACGTCCATTTCCTCCCAAACTTTTCCACGATATTCAATATTTTTGAGTGGAATCCTTTCCAATCCATCCACCAATGCCTTTGTGTCTGCTCTACCATGAGTTTCGACTATGCCAATTTTGACATCTTCACCATCTTGTTTTAGATGGTGAGCTTCCGTTAACATCGCATAGGTTTTTCCGACACCCGGTGACATTCCAAAATATACTTTTAGAGTGCCAGATTTGTTTGGTTCAGATAGGTTTGCTAAAGACAAAAAATCTTCGGGTCGTTTGCCTTCATTCATTTTGTATTTTTTTCCAACTGTATTTGTTTCCAAGTTAGGTTCAATCTGGTAACATTCACTCGTGCTCGCCCAATAATTCCAAACAAAGGAGATTCAACATTTTTCCATACCAATGTTTGTAGAATATCCAATTTAACTCCAGTTACTTTGCTTAAGTGTTTTGTTTGTTCTAATGCACATTCAATTGTGATATGTGGATCCAGTCCCGATCCAGATGTATACAATAATTCTTGGCACTGGTTTGGATCAATTTCGTTTTTCGATAATTCGTTTCTCCTCTCTTCCACCAATGCCTTTAACTCTAGACTGGAAGGACTTAAATTCGATGCACCACTGGGAAAAGTGGAATAGGATACAGCGCTAGGTCTGTATCGAAAGAGATTTTTATCAGTTTCATTCCTAGCAAATAACTCCGTTCCAATAATTTGCCCATCTGATTCGATCAAACTTCCTTTTGCTTGTCTTGGAAAAAGTATATTGCCAATTCCAGTGATGGTTATTGGATATAAAAATCCAAGAAATAAAATCGAAACAAAAAGAAATCGAATTGTGATTTCCCATTGGTTTACAGATGTTTTTGAATTCATAAAATTCCTCCAGATAAAATCGCATCAATCACTTTGATTCCAAAAAAGGGAAACACCATACCTCCACCACCATAGATCAGGAAATTCCGAAGTAAGGCTTGGTCTGGAGATTTAGGAACATACTTAACACCACGTAGGGAAAGTGGAATGAGAGCAGGGATCACCAAAGCGTTAAAAATTACAGCAGATAGAATTGCATTGTCGGGACTAGACAATTGCATGATATTTAAGGGTGCCAAAGGTAAAAACAAAGCAGGAAGAATGGCAAAGTATTTTGCAACGTCATTGGCGATACTAAACGTTGTGAGTGCACCCCTTGTCATGAGCAGTTGTTTTCCAATTTCTACTATTTCAATGAGTTTACTTGGATTACTATCTAAATCAATCATGTTTCCTGCTTCTCTTGCCGTTTGTGTTCCAGTGTTCATTGCGACTCCCACATCTGACTGAGCAAGAGCCGGCGCATCATTTGTACCATCCCCGATCATTGCCACCAAATACCCGTTTGATTGTTCTTCTCTGATACGTTTTAATTTTGCTTCAGGAGTTGCTTCTGCTATAAAATCATCAACACCTGCCTCAGCCGCAATGGCTGCCGCAGTGAGAGGGTTATCTCCTGTGATCATAACTGTGCGAATCCCCATCCTTCTTAAATATGCAAACCTTTCCTTCAAACCTCCCTTCACGATGTCTTTGAGTTCTATCACTCCTAGTAATCTTTTTCCTTCGGAAACTAGAATGGGAGTGCTCCCTTTTCTAGAAATTTGCTCAATCAACAATAAATCCCTTTGCGGAATCACTCCCCCCAATGATTCGATATGTTTTTTGATAGAATCAAACGCACCTTTTCGTATGTTTCGAACTTCCACTCCGTTTTCATATACCTCCACACCACTCATACGGGTCGAAGCCGAAAACGGAATCCACCTAACATCAAGTGCATTCAAATTTCTTTCTCTGATTGCATATTTTTGTTTGGCTAAAACTACAATCGAACGTCCTTCTGGTGTTTCATCAGATAAGGAAGAAAGTTGGGAAGCATCAGCAAGTTCTTCTTCCGAAACACCATCGCCTGGATAAAATTGATGGGCTTCCCTGTTACCGAGAGTAATGGTTCCCGTTTTGTCAAGTAATAGGACATGGATATCGCCTGCGGCTTCCACAGCTTTTCCGCTTTTGGCAATCACGTTGTAACGAATTAGGCGTTCCATTCCAGAGATTCCAATGGCACTCAGTAATGCGGCGATCGTTGTTGGAATTAAGCAAACAAATAAGGCAAGCCATACGGAAAATTCAAAATTCCAATTTTGTCCAATTTGATTTCCCACAAATTTCGAAACGGGTATCAAAGTCACAACACCTAACAAAAACAAAATGGTTAATGCAAATAATAAGATTCCCAATGCGATTTCGTTAGGTGTTTTTTGCCTGGAGGCACCTTCAATCATCGAAATCATTTTATCAATAAAACTTTCACCATGTTTTGCCGTGATTTGGATATAAAGATAATCCGAAATCACCTTTGTTCCTCCAGTGACCGCAGAACGATCTCCTCCACTCTCTCGGATCACTGGTGCTGACTCTCCTGTCACTGCCGATTCGTCCACACTGGCAATTCCCAAAACCACCTCCCCATCTCCCGGAATGGTTGAGCCTGCTTCCACTAAGACAATGTCACCCACCTTCAATTCACTCGAAGTGATCTCTGTAAAATTTTTGTCTCCTGCTTGGATCACTCGTTTCGTTACAGTTGAAGATCTGGTCTTACGGAGGCTATCTGCCCTTGCTTTCCCTCTCCCTTCGGCAACACTTTCTGCGAAATTTGCAAAAAAAAGAGTTAATAATAACCAGAACAGAATTGGTAATTCTTTTTTAAGAGTTACGCCAATGGTTAAGAAATATAAAACTTGAAGTAACAGGAGTAAGGTCCCAACCCAAACTGTTGCCATCACTGGATTAGAAAATGCATACTTCGGTGAAATTTTTTGAAATGCATTTCCGATAGATAAAAGAAACAATTCCTTCGAAATAAAATAGTTAGGCTTCATATACAATTCCCCTTAAAAGAAAATACCACTTCGCAACATTAACTCTTCCAAAATCGGACCAAGGGCCATCACTGGAAAAAAAGACAAACCACAAACAATCACAATCACACTAAAACTTAGGATCCCAAACAAAACAGTATCCAATCGAAAGTTTCCTTCTGATGATTTTGTTGTGATTTTACTTCCTAAACTCGCAGTAACCATGATGACTGCATAGATCACACTAAAACGACCAACGAACATACAAAAGCCGAGAGATAAATTCCCCCACAAGGTATCTGCCCCAAATCCAGCAAAAGCAGAGCCATTATTGCCAGAAGCAGAACTAAATGCGTAAAGGATTTGTGAAAGCGCATGTGGTCCTTTTGCAGTAAAACCTGAATCCATAAAAATGGTAATGGTTGTACCGATTAAAATACAAACGGTTGGTGCGAGGATTCCAAACAAGGTCCATTTGATTTCATAACTTCCAATTTTTTTTCCAAAATACTCTGGTGTTCTTCCTGTCATAAGACCTGATAAGAAAACGGTAAGAATAAGGAAAAGAACCATTCCATACATCCCTGTTCCAACACCACCAAAAATGATTTCACCTAACATCATTTGAAAAATACCAATTCCACCAGCTAACGGAGAATAACTATCATGCATAGAGTTGACAGATCCGTTTGATGCCGCAGTCGTTACAGATAACCATAAGGACGATTCTGTTAACGAAAACCGAGTTTCCTTTCCTTCCCAAAATCCTGGGTGATTCCATTCGGAAAAGAATACGGCAAAAAATCCGAAGATGAGTAAACTTAACATAACAAAAAAAACAACCCATGCATGTCTGAAGGAATTGGTTATTTTTCCATACAAAAATACACAGGAAGCAGGGATAAAAAGAATCGAAAACATTTCGATAAAATTAGAAATAGGAGTTGGATTTTCAAAGGGATGTGCGCTATTCACTCCAAAATACCCACCACCATTGGTTCCAATTTGTTTGATTGCAATTTGTGAAGCGGCAGGTCCAAGAGGGATGGGTTGGTTGTCTGTGCCGAGTATTGATAGAGGTTCGTTCCAAGTTTGGATCACACCTTGGGAAATCAAAAGAATGGCAATCATAACCGATAAAGGCAAAAGGATATAAAATGTGGAACGAAACATATCTTTCCAAAAATTCCCAAATTTTTGTTCGGATGATGAAACAATCGCTCTACTCACAAACGCTAAAACAGATATTCCAACTGCGGCACTTAAAAAATTTTGAGGAGTGAGTCCCACCATTTGAGAAAAGTAACTGAGTTGGCTTTCACCAGAGTAAGCTTGCCAATTTGTATTTGTGATAAAGGAAATAGTGGTATTCAGTGCTAAGTCCCAATCCATTCCTTCAATTTTCATTGGATTGAGAGGAAACATATTTTGATAACGTAAAACTACAAAGAGGAAACCTCCTCCAATCAAGTGAAACAAACATAGACTCTGTAAATATTGTTTCGAAGTTTGGTCTACTGGTTCACCAGAATGAAGGAATCGATTAAAAATACCTTCAAAAGGCAATACGTTTGCATTCAATATGAATGCCATATAATAACCGAAAAATGGTGATACTAATATCAGTAACCCAACAAACAAAGGAAAATAGAGTAATTCTACCATGTTCTGATCTTCTCATACTATCGATTCCAAGTAAAGAGATGAGAGCTTAAGAAGGAAATTGATCACATTAAGATTGTATTAAGATACATAAAATCTTTCTATTTATTTGAATGTAGGCAAATATACGACAACTGCCCAAAGAGTAAGGAGAAAGATCAAAAACAAAATCGAATAAATTCCTTTTGTTTCATACTCTGAATCCAAACGATCTTTCCAAATAATGAAATTTGTATCTTGAGAAAATTTGGAATTTTTGTTTTCCCAAATGGCTTCTTTCAAAAAAACTCCACCAGAAAACAAACTCGATATATGGCATTTCCCTTTTTCTTTAGAATAACAAATGGCATATAAGGGAGACGGGGTGTCTTTTCCAGAAACAGAACGAATCCTTTTGTATTGAAATGTAATCAATGGCCCATACATTGTGGCACTTGACCGACGTCGAACAAACAAATGAGATTCAAATGTACCTGAATCTGTTTCATCTAAATAAAACTCTCTTAAATATAAGTAACGAACACCTAATGACAAATGTACATTTTCAGGCAATACATCGAACTGAGACGTGAATCCAGTTTTGTAACCAATCACATCGCCTAAAAACAAAAGTACATTCCCTCCAGAAAGTAATGCGAAAACAACAGCCAAAAGGATTTTGGTTCCCTGTGTTTTGGTAAAATGAATTCCTAAAAATACTAGCGGCAAAAAAAAGATAAGTAACACCCAAATGGAATTGGATAAAGGCCAATAAACACCAAACGGAAGCAAAATTAAAGTAAAAACTAAAATCAAACATAACCCAATCCAAAATAATTGAGGTAACGAAGGTGAACTATCTCCAGGTTCTCTTCTTTTTGGGTTTTTGTTTTCTACAAAGGAGGTAATCATCATCCAAATTGATCCTAATCCTTCACCGTAAAACTTGTACGAAGTGTACTCCAATACTCATCAGCTAACTTTTTTTCACGTAATGGATAGGAAAGGGATAAAAAATAACCCCTTGGTGCATTGTATACATAGTATTCTTTCATTTCCATTGGTATAGGATTTCCTATATCATCCACTTCTATCCATTCACTTACATACTCATTATCTCGTTCCATTCGTTTGAATTTAAGTTGCCTTATTTGAGTTTTGGTTAAGGAACGAACCGAATCCCAAAATATAAAATAATTTTTAGTGTTTCGTAATGGTCTTACTTTATCAAAACTTGAACCAATTGACAAAATGATTTTTGGTATTGTTTTCTTTTTTTTACCTGAGGTCTGTAGTTTTAAAGCCTCATCCCATTCCGTTTGCCCTTCCGGTAAATAATTAGATAAAAATTGGGCAAATCGCACAACACGGTAAATACTATCTCTATTTTCTCCATAAAGTCCAAGCCTATTCCCAAATAGTCCTTCATACCGAAGTGAACTGGGAATTTTTAAACGATAACGAAATGATTCAGACTCAATGTATAAATAATCGAGATTTGATTTTTCGTCCACATAACATCCATAAGGATCACTCACTAAGTCCAATGGAATGGTTTGGTCTGACCACTCATTTGCCGCTCGATTTGTAATCTCATTAGAAAAAACAAGCCATTCCGGAAAAAACCCAGGATCCCTTTCTTTTTTCAAACGGTAACAGAGGTTAATCCCTTTTCCCAAAAATACTACATCCTTTTCCTTTCTCACATCATATAAGGCTTCTAATTCTTTTGAAGCAATGTCTGCTTCCTTTTGGATGGGAAATTCTTTATAATATTCGTCATCGATTAAAAATCGGATTTTACCAGATGGGGATACGAGGTAGTTCCTTCCAAAACTATCTTTTTTTTTCACCGATGTTTGTTTGTTTTTAAAATCAGATAAAAAACGATGGTAACTCCGTGATTCCTCTTCTTCTGCATCTGGGATCCAAGGTTTTTGCAGTAAAGGGTCTACAATAATTTCAGATTTGGATTGTGAGGATAAAGGTAAACTACTCCCAACTAAATAAAAACAAAGATTCATTAGAAGGTAATACTTCTTATTAAGTAAGCTGAGAGAATTTTTCTCTCGATCCATTTTTATACCGGGAACTTGGATTGGATAAAATTAAGGGCCATCGTGAAAATTCTAGAGAATTCCTTTTTATGTGCATCTCCATTCACACGTGACAATATCCCTCGGAGCAAAGTTTGCACTTGTTGGTAATTTGGAACTTCGTAAAACGATTTTTGTATATGGGGCCAAGCCATTTTCACGATTTGCATGAATTCGGGACTTCCTTTTTTGAATTCCTGGATCATCCGATCTAATGTCAGCTTTACGATTTGGAAGTTCTTTATTTTTTTAACAATTCCCTTTAATACGTCAGGTTTTAATTCTGATTTTGAACTCATCATTTGGAAAAGAGAATTCCAATCCACAGGTTCATTTTTTTGCTCTTTCAATACTTGTGTTCGTAAAGAAACAACAGCTTTGTCAAATTCTGATATGGAACGTAACCAATTTTGGTATCCAACTTGATCACCTTTTGTTTGGTAGGTGGTAATGGTTTGAACCAAATCCATAAACTCTGTAATGGAATAATTACCGAGTCTCACTAAATTTAGGTCAAGTTGTGGAGGAGGAGGTTGTTCCTCTTCATATTCGATTCCTAAATCATCTGAAAAATCATCATGTTCTTGTGTTTCATGAAATGACGAACCACTTTCACTTGAGGAATCAGATGAATCATCAAACTCTAAATCTTCTATTTCATATTCTTCATTTGATTTGGTAGAACTACCATTTGATTTTGTATCGATTTGAGGAGTGTCTGATACTTCCGGCCCGATTTTTACTTCTAATTTTTCACCGGTTAATGTATCAGCAAATGTTTCAGCGATTTCTTGGAGGATGGATTTTTCTTTTTCTAAGATTAACGATTGTTTTTTGGCAACAGGAGTTGGCGGTGCATTGGCAACTGCAAGTGCTTCCGTAAGGGAAACAGGTTCTTTTTCCGATTCGGCACCCGAAGGAATTGATAAGGCTGCTTTGGCCGATGCCGCCATGAGTCCTTGAGGTTCAATGATCTCACCCGTCAAAGGGTTTTCGAGTACCATCAAAATCCCTTTTTGGGCAAATACAAAATCCTTGGGATGGTTAAAATGTAACCCTTCCACAATCTCTTCCGATATAGAAGCAAAACTTGGAGCTGGAGCATTTTTCATTTTCTCCAGTTCTTGGTTTTTTAGTTTATCTTGGACCTTGGTTAAAACCTCTAAAAAGTTTGCATTGAGGTAAGCAGATACCTCTTCTTTCGATACACCTAACAAAGTAGCAAATTGTGGCAGGTGTTCAAAAAACTGATCTGTTTTTTTGATATTTCCCGTCATGTAGGACTTAATTTGTTTTGCCACCTCTTCCACTTGGGAAGGATCCATTTTTTTGGTTTTTAAGAGGCGTTTGAAAATATCGATGTGGGCATGGAAATAGGACAAAAATTCCCCGTAGGCAGTGAATTCGTATTCACCTTGTCCTTTTTTCTCTAAAACTTTTTTGCTACTTTCTGCCATAATCGAATCTCATCCAATGCATAGGAAAAGTCACAAGGGTCAAGATTTTTACGAACCGATTGACGAAATGGTAGGAGCGAGGAGTCTATGTGTTATGAAACGTATTTTTTTAATGATGATCATTAGTTTTGTCATGGTCTTTTCTACATCTTGCCAAAAAAGAGAAGACAAAACCTTGGAGAAAAACCTGTTCACATTCATCCTCACATGTACAGGTGGAAGTTTGACAGCTTGTAATGCAGATTGTGCTGCAAAATACCCAGACATTACAGGGGAAAACTACACAGCAGCTTCTACTTGTTTTTCCAATTGTTCTACCAATTGTAATTTGTCTGGAACCCTGCTCCTACTTACCAACCAGTAAGTTTTCTTTTACGTACCATAAACCAAAAAACTTGCGGCAACAATCCCGCAAGTTTCAGTCCTAAGCACTCCACCAGGGAGTGTGAGTTTTGGGATTTTGTTTTTTTCCATCCACTCCTCTTCTTCTAAATGATACCCACCTTCTGGGCCAATGACAGGGATTTTACCACTAAGAGTTTGGATTTGAAATGGTTCCTTGCCAAACGGATGGAAAACCACCAAACTTTCTTTATGTGCTTCTAACCAATCTTTTGCAGGTTCAATGGATAGTTTTAATATTTCTGTTTGTTTCGATTGGGCTGCAGCTTCGTTCACAATTTTTTTAGCACGTTCCAAATTAAATTCTTTTCGGATGGAATGACGAAACACTAAAAAAATCACTTCATTCAGGCCAATCTCAGTCACCTTTTGCAAAAAAAAATCCAAACGATTCCCTTTAGGTAAAGCGATGGCTACTTTTTTTCGCTCAGTTTTTAACTCTACGAATTCCTCGTTTTGAAAATGTAGATCATTCGATTTGGGTGTATATAGATAATTGAAGAGTCCACCTGCTCCATCACGGATTTGGATGGTAGTGGTCTCTGCATACAACCGCAATGCACGAAGGTGGTTCACTTCCTCCTTCGTTAATTGGATTTTATCTTTTTTTTGAAAAGGAATTCGAAATAGGATAAGACCCGGTTCCAAAGACTATCGACTCAAATTATCTACATTAAATAGAGAAGCATCTGGACTTACAGTTTTATCCACCTCTTGGATTTCCCAAACAGTGATACTACCTGTATTCAAATCTAACATTTCTAAACGGGAAGCTTTTTGTACGTCTTCTACTTTCCCAGTTGTATCTTTGATTTTCACTGGACCATATTTTAAGTTTAGAGTTTTGAATAAAATTCCATCTCGGTCATGAAAGTCAACACGGTATGGTTTTAAATCTTTTTTACCAACAAGTAAAACTAACTTTTTATAAAAGTATGGTAGGATTGGTTTGAGGGACACTCGATAATACATCTCACCACCAATTTCCAAATCTCCATTAACAAGTGGATTGTAATTTGCTTGGTAAGAGTAACCAGATAAGTCTACATAAAAAAATCCAGTGCCCATAAGGGATTCATATTTTTCATCATCAGTTTTTCGGAAGAGTTTGGCACTGAGGACATTGAAGAAAAAAACATTTTCCCCTTCATCTTTTGTGAGTAGTTTGGACTCAAGACCCCGACCTTTTCGATCGAATAAAAGAAGTGCATCTTCTCCATTAAAAAACCGATTGATTTTCCATGTTTCCGAAGTTCCATTCCTTCGAATGAGTACGTAAGTTCCTTTGACGAGGCCTTTTCCGTAATCCATTTCACGGTCAAGCCTTGCCAAAAGTTCCTGTGCCGACAAACTGGTATCAGGTGCCTGTGCTTCCAGAGAAACAAAAGAAATCAAAAAAAATAAAATCCAAATTTTTCGCATGTGATTTTTTTATTCAGCTCTCATTGAGGGTTTTGTGTAAGAATAAAGTCCGTGAACACTTCCTTGTGCTTGGGCAGATTCTGTTCTGCGTTCAAACCGAAGTTTTCCTTCACGTAATGCTTTGTGTAGATCAGGAATACTTTTGTAACCCATGTCTTGGAAACTTTGTCGTAAACCTTGGACAAGGTAAGGGATAAGGTTCAGGACAGAACCTTTATCAACTACGTAACCAGAAACACCTTGAGCAACTTTGATCTTTTGGGATTCAGAGAAATACCGTTTGTCCCCACCTTTGTTCATTGCTTCTAAACTAGCCATCCCTCTATATTTCTTTAGACGAATGCCATTCTCATAAAAGTACTCACCTGGTGCTTCTTTTGTTCCAGCAAACATAGAACCCATCATACACATAGAGGCACCGATCGCAAGGGCATTGGCAATATCTCCAATATTGGAAATCCCACCATCTGCAATCACAGGTACTCCATGTGCCTGAGCATATTCTGCTGTTTTAAAAACTGCTGTTGCTTGTGCTCGACCAACTGCCATCGTGTCTTGTGTGATACAAATAGAACCTGGACCCATACCAATACGAAGGCCATCTGCACCAGCTGCTATGAGGTTTGCTGCTTGTGCTTTTGTTACTACATTCCCACCAATCACATCTGTATTTGGAAAATTGGATTTGATCCAATGGATCATTTCGATTTGATAACTTGAATTACCTTGAGCGGAATCAATGATAATGGCATCCACTCCCACTTCAGCAAGGGCAGCCATTCGGTCACGTGACTCAGGTAAGGTGGACAGTGCAGCTCCAACCCGAAGGCGTTTTTGATCATCTTTCGAAGATTGAGGGAATTCTTTATTTTTTTTCAGGTCACTGCGACAAATGAGGGCTACAAGTTTCCCTTGTTTGTCGACTATCGGAAGTTTTCCTTTTTTACTTGTACGAAGGATGTCGTTTGCTTCTCTTAAACTGATCCCAACATCTGCCGTAATCAGATCCGTTGTCATCATTTTACCAAGTTTGATGTCACGATCTCTTTCGAAGTCCACATCACGATTGGTAACAATACCAACTAACTTGGTTTTTGCGGTTCCATCTTCAGTAATAGGAATCCCACTGAATCCATATTTTTCTTTTACAGCATCTAAATCCGCGAGTGTATGTTCAGGTGAAAGTAAAATTGGATCTTTGATAAATCCATTTTCAAAACGTTTTACCTTTCGAACCAATTCCACTTGTTCTTCTATCGTATTATTATAATGAATGAATCCAATTCCACCCATAAGAGCTTGTGCGATGGCCATTTCTGACTCTGTCACAGTATCCATTGGTGAACTCATAAGAGGTCTTTTGAGTGTTATATTTTTGGAAAGTTTTGTTTCGAGATCCACATCACTCGGATTGAAGTCTATATATCCAGGTAATACTAAAAAATCTCGATACGTGAGTCCCATGTTGACCGAGAAGAGCTCTTGTCCACTGACTCCATCGAGAAGCTCAGATCCTGGTAGGGGGTGATTTGACATAATTATCCTTCCTTTTTCTACTTTAGGTAAGAAAACTCTGCGTGCAAGAGAATTTCAGGTGAAAATTGACCGATAATAGTGAGTACCACGACCTTTTATGGAAACAGTAGAAAGAAACAAACGTTCCTTGGATGTTTTTTCCGACACGGAAAAAAAACTGCATGTTTTGACCAAATTTTTATTAAACCAGGAATTGAACCTGAAAGATGACATCCATTCAGGGGAAATTTGTTATCTCAAAAAAGTTTCCCAAGATGGAAACAAAATCCTCGTGAGTGTCAGACCCACAATGACTCTTTCTGTTGGCCAAAAAATCACCCTCTACAAAATCCTAGGCCGGTACCTCCATTTAGAATGCACTGTAGAACAAGAAAAGGGTGACTCTCAATTCATATTACATTTGAATAAAATCGCAATAGCGAAAAAAGACCGAGAAAGTTCAAGAATCCCTGTTCCCCCAGGTTCCGCCTGGATCACAAATGTTGTTTCAAGCAAAGCCAAAATTGAAACAGATATGTTCCATGTTCCCACCGCTGTGAAGGTGAACTTCCAAGATTATGAAACCAAATTGAAGAACTCGGCCGATTTTATCAAAATTTCCACATTCAATTCACGAGAAGACAATGAAGTCATCCGACTTGTTAAAAAAACAAAAAAGGGATTACTCCTTGAAGATGTGAACAATCGAGAATGTTATGAAACTTCACCGAATGAAGACTTTATAGTTTTTGCAGAAGAAATTGAAGAAGATATTAATAAGGAAATTAATAACCGACGTAATTTAAAAATCAAATCGGAACTCATCCTTCCAATTTTGTACTTAAATGATGAAGAAGAATCAATTCCGATTGGTTACATTCACATGCAAAGTAAAACAGAAAATTTTGATCTCCTGAAAGCGATGGAAATGAAAACTTTGTGTTTCGAAATGGTAGACCGGATACGGCACTCCAATATGATCAAATCGGATGGAAAATTTCCAGTCATTGATATTTCGGAAGGTGGATTAAAGGTCATCGTGGACCACCCTGACCTCATGCAAAGTTTACCCAAACTAACAGGATTTCAATTTGATATCTTTTTTAAAATGCAATCCCCTCTCACTGCTTTTGGACAAATCAAAACCATAACCAAAAACGAAGAAGGCCACCTAACCGTTGGACTTGCAATTGCGGGACACTCGTCACGATCTGGTGAGAAAAAAAGATTTTTAGAAAACGTAGAGTTCTTTCGTAAACAAAACCAAAAAAACTAAAACATGGGTTTTATTTTCTGTTAATGTAACAAAACATAAGTTTGTTTATAATTCCCCATATCCTAATACTTCCATCGACCATCGTTCTTCCCATTTCCGATTGGCAAATGTAATGGTCTCAGGGTCCATGGATTCTTTTAGAAATTCCCAATCTTTGGAATGGATCAATTCACCAGTCACTAAATAAAAATGAGAGTTTTCTGGATCTAACTTAGAAATATGATCAGGGAGGATGGTTTCATAAACCAAAAAGGATTCCTCACCTGTTAATGAATCCCTCCAATTGAGGAGTTTTTCCTTTCCTCGTGGAATGACAAAAACCAATCGGTGTTGTAAGTTTTCACCACGATAAGCCAATGTTTTCGCCAAATAAGAATTTCGTTTGGAATTGAGTAAGGATTCTAACCGGAGGATGTCTTTTGAATTGGGAACATCCATCAGGGGGATCACAAAATCGATCGTACAAAATGGTTCCGAATCCACTTTTTTTTCCATCATAGAAAGGATTTCGAGAAGGTCGTTGGAGAGGGAATCCGAATGGAACCAAACACTTTGGTGCCTTGTCCCACGTTCCAATGAGTTTAAAAAATGAATATGTGATTCTTTCGAACGAGCCGGATACCAATCCAACCTATCCTGAATTTTAGGATCTAAATCGCATAAAAATGGCCGAGCAAATTCATCCAACCTTCGTTCCAGTAAGTTTTCTGCAAAATAAACAGAATCACGTAATGTTTCTGGGCTAAAATTAGGTGTTTGTATAATCCTATACGGAGGTTTTGGCATGTATACAAGACCTTCTCTTTCAGCATCTTTACGCATACTTGTACCTGGTAATACGGAAAGTGGAAAGGCTTGGACCCATTCACCTAATCCATGTTCTAAGAAGAAATAAATTCCTCTTTCCACATCATCAGGCGTATCACCAGGAAGTCCAATGATGAGATCAAGTAATAAATCGATCCCTTCACCAGCTAACATCTTTGCAACTTCGGCTACCTTATGAGGACTTCCAAACCGCTTTACTCGTTTCAGAGTTTCTTCATTTACCGATTGTAAACCAAGTTCTATGCGATTAAATCCAGCTTTTTTTAGTTTGTTAGCAAGTTTTGGAGTAACACCTTCTGAGCGAAGTTCTGCAAACATAGTCATTTGGCCATCTGAATTCACTTCAGCAATTGCATCTAAAAAAGATTCAAAACCTGGTCTATGATTGAAAGTAGGATCTAAAAATACTAATTCTCTGGCACCTTTTGATTTCAGATTGGAAATCAATTGTATGGTCTCACTTATATCAAGTGTTCTTAAGTTTTGAGAAGACTTAGGGTAAAAACAATATGTACACTGGGATTTACAACCTCTTACCGTCTCTAAGTAAGTAGAACGTTTTGGATTTACAGATAAATGCCCTGTTGTATATGGAGATGGAAAATCCGTTAAAGGAAAGTTAGCTGGTGAAGGTAAACCAAACAAACTGAGTTCACCATTTTTTTTTCTATATGCTACATTTTCTAAATTCTCTAATGATTCTTTGTTTAATAATGATTTCATTAGAGAACGAAAATTGTGTTCTGCTTCACCTGAAACAGCTATGTCAAATCCACTTTCCCCGAGTACATAGGGATTGTCTTCATTAACTTCAGGTCCTCCGATGAGGATTTGGATGTCTGGATTTCTTTTTTTTACTTCATTTGCAATATAAAGGCTACGTTCTGTGTTCCATAAATACAAAGAGAGACCTAAAAAATCAGGACCTTCTTTACAAATTCGATCGATTAAATCTTTATCCCCAAGAGAATCAGTATCTTCTGGAGGTATGACGGAAGCTGTGATCCCTTGGATGGGATTTGCTTTGGATTCTAAACAGCTAGCTAAGCTAGCAGCTGCTAGGGGGACATTCCCTGTCGCAGCAAAGTAACTGGGAGGTGGTACCGGTAATTGCAAAAACTGGATTTTTGCCATATCTCTTACCAGGATTCATCTTCCAATCCATTCGGCAAAAACTTTCAGCTTCGGGACACGACGACATCGATAAATAATATCAAATTTTCAGAGAGATTTCTAGCAAATGTCCGAAGCATCATCCGTTCTGAAATATCATGGTACATCTGTGACAAGGTCCAGGCATCTCGACTTGTTTTGGATTTGTGAAGGTGTTCAAAAAAATAAGGCCGAAACGACCAGTTTTTTCCCAAAAAAGAATAATCCGGCTTCATATCTCCTAATTCGGACCTCGCATAATTGGGTGAAACTTGAAACCCCATGTGGTTTGTGATGTACATCCTAAAAAAATCTCCATCCCCAAAAACCGATGTAGAAAAATGTTCCTTCCATTCCCAAATCCCATCTTCTTCCCCAAACCCCATCACAATTTCTGATAATTTATTTTTCCAAATGGTTTCCCATTCGATCTGCTCATTCATCTCTTTTTGTTTTCGAGCATGGAAGTATTCCAATGAGGATTGCATTTCCGATCTATATTCAAATCGACCCGCAAAATTTAATTCTGGTTTCGCAAAATAATAGCCTTGGATGTAACGTGCACCATAATTGAGAGCATTGTATAACTCATCTTCCGATTCGATGCCCTCAAATAACAAACTACTCCCTAGTGATTCACCTAATTTTGATAAGTTGAGTAGTATCTCTTTAAAGTTTCTCGAAAAAGTGGACCTTCGCAACATTTGTAAATCCACCTTGATGATCTCTGGGTGGAACAAACCAATCCGATCTAAATTACTCGCTTCGGAACCAGCATCGTCAACAGCGATGGAAAACCCTTCTTTACGATATAAATTCAAAATTGGTTTTAATAATTCTAAATTATGAGGGAATCGTTCTTCTGTAATTTCAATGACGATCCTTGTTGGATCAAGTCCCACTTCGCGAACCATTCGGATTGTTTGTGGTAAAGTTGTTTCTAAATGGAGGAGTGCATGGTATAAGATGCTTGGGGAGATATTGATAAAAAGTTTTGTTTCGGGGGGAGCTTCTTTTTCAAACTTTTGTAAGGCGGAAAAACGAATTGCTTCATCCACTTCTTTCTTTAGATAAAACAATTCATCATAACCTAAGGTATGTGAAAGGAAAAATTCACCTAAACTGATGAGGCCTTGGGGTGTGGACAATCTTCCAAGAAGTTCATAACCATAAATACCGGTGGATTCCGATGACAAAATGGGTTGGAATACTGGGGTGAGTTCACCACCTGCAAACCACTCTTTCCACTCCCGAACTAGTTTATGACTTTCGCTTTCTATTTGCATAGAGGGATACATACAGTTCTATTGCAAGATCGGTACCAATGAGCAATGTAGTGAAGTTTACTGCATCATGCTTATAATTTAAACATAAGTGAACAACGTGTTGAAAATTACGTGTTTTCTGTAGAATTAGTTAGCAAAATGGTAAAAAAAAAGCCACCCAAGTTTCCTTGAGTGGCTCCCGTGCAACAGAATCAATTATTTGATGTCTCTTGCTCTTGTTTTGAATGATTCATCCAATTTTGGCTTCTTAGAAGGTTTTGGTTCTTCTACCACTGGCTGAGTCGGTTGTTTCACTTCTTCAGAGGCACAGTTGATCATAAATACAGCCAATAAAGCAATGATTAGCATAGACGAAATTTTTTTCATGTATTTGCTCCTTAGACTAAACTGTCGAATTTCGTAAATAAGTCGAGGAAAAAACGATCATTCTGAATATGGAGGAGATATGCCAGTAAAGTCGCAATTTTTTGTCTTCGAAGGGATCGATGGTTCAGGGAAAACAACAGTTTCAAAGAGAGTTTCTGAAATTCTAAATTCAAAATCCATCCCCAATTTATGGCACAGAGAGCCAACTGACAGCGATTTTGGAAGGAAAATCAGAGAATTCCTTCAAGGGAAAATCAAACTGAACCAAGAGGAACAGCTAAAACTATTTTTACAGGACAGAGAACTATCTGTAAAAAACACCATCTTACCAACGTTAAAGGATGGAAAATCAGTAATCCAAGATCGTTATTATTTTTCGACAGCAGCTTACCAAGGGAAGGACGAAGAACATGCTGCGGACATTTTGTACATGAATGAGGATAAAGGATTTCCGGAACCTAATCGTGTGTATTTTTTAGACCTTTCCCCCGAAGAAGCCTTGGAACGTCGGAATACACGTGGAGGGATAACAGAAGCGTTTGATGAACAGTCGGAACAAACCCGGATCTACCAAAATTATTTGGCAATTTTACCCGAAGCAACGATCTTTGTTGATGCAACTGCTGACCTAGAGGAAGTCGTTCAATTTTGTGTGGAAGATATTCTAAATTCCTTATCGTTATGATTTGTCATTTAAAACAGAAAAAACCATCATATCACCCATTCGGAACCATTTGACAAAACGATCAAAAAAAGACTTTCGTAATCGAAAAAGAAGCCCTGAATTTTTCCGACTGGTGAGCCCACTACCATAGGTGAAGGCCTTTGGGGAATGGTAACCTAGTGATCCGAGTAGTTTTTTTAAACCAGAAAAGGAATAATAATACAAATGTTCTGGTACATTCAAATAACGCCAATGGTAACCATTCCATTTGGCAAGTAACCCGTATCGACATGTAGACAATACTAAGATTCCACCAGGTAACAGATGTTTATTGATTTTTTCCAAAGTCTCTTTTGGTTTGTGTAAGTGTTCGATCGTTGCCCAAAGGGTAATCACATCAAATTGGTTTTTGAATTCTAAGTCCCATTCTAGAAAATTTTCTTGGAAAATCGAAAGGCCGAGTGTTTCTCTTGCAAAACGGACAGGACCGTCAGCAATTTCTATTCCCTTGGCGTCATACCCTCTATCTTTCATGTACGCTACAAAATAACCAGCAGCACAACCAATATCAAGGGAAGATAAAGATTTGTTATGGGAGCTGGATTGTTTTTTTCTTCCTTCTTCCCATGTAAAAAAATCTAAGTCATGTAAATTCAATTGGAATACTCGAGAAATTTCCTTACGTAATTCACTCGAATAATAATTATCATACCCTCGTTCCGTCCTTTGGGTAAAATAGGAATCGTCGTAATATTTTTTAACTTCTTCTAAACTTGGTTGTGGGTTCACTTGGACAAGACCACAGTGATTGCATGTAACAATGGAGAAGGACTCACCAAGAGGACTTTTTTTTACAAGTAGTGGTGAAAAGGAATGATGGCCGCAGGTATTACAAGGAATGGTTTCCACAACTTATCTATCGGCTTCTTTTTGAAAAATAAGAAGAGATTAGAGCTCGGAAGGTGTGAATCAGAAATGCAAACAAACAAAGGACCAAAATGATACTGGAAGAAGTAGGAAAATAGATCATTTCTCCATTTTTCTCAATTCCCACAAGAGACACCATAAATCCCAAACAAGTAGAAAGTATCGAAAACAAAACACAAACTATGGTTAAAATTTTTAAGGATCGAATGATGGGAAGTAAGGCAAAAACGGGAAGTAACAGATGAGCGATGCTATAAAATGTTCCGAGTAAATTCACTGCAACCGTAAGGGAAGCAGCAAGGATGATATAAAAAAGGTAATCAAAAGGAAGTGGGTTTCCTACCTGGATTTTGTATTCGTCACGATCAAAACTGATGAACAAAAACCTTCTAAAAAAACTAAGGTAGAGGATAAAAAAGAAAATCGCAATGTAAATTCCTAAAGAATTGGCTCTGACTTGCGAAGTGAGTATGTCGCCAAAAAAAGCCGCCATCAAATGGTTTTGAACATTCCCACCGAGCGCCAACATAAACTGAGAAGCAGCAGAAAAAAATACAAATAAGATTCCGAGGATGACCTCTTCTTTCATACCTGGAAGTTTTCTTACATACAAAAGAGGAAAAACCAAAACACAAGAAAACAGAATAGGAAAAATCTCTCCTGGCCATTCCATAAAAAGAGACAAGGCTACAGAAAATGTCACGGCTTGTGAAAGTGTGACTCCAAAAAAAGTCATACCTCGGAGAACAATAAGGATTCCGAGAACAGAGAGTAATGCACCCACAAGACTACCAACAAGGATCTGTGGTAAAAATAAATTCCAGCTAGAAAGGAGACTAGTCATGATGGTGGCAGTTCGGAGGCCTTTCTCCTTTGGTGATATTGAATAATTTGCCTTCGTCAATTTCAAACACCTCGTCAAAACCAAAACCCCAATCGTGTTCTAGACTATGAGTGATGAAAAATAAGGATCTGTTTCCCATCTTTAGGTATTCAGATAAAATTGATTGGAAAAGTTCCCTTGCATTATGATCCAAAGAATCCATTGGTTCATCTAAAAAAATCAGATTGGCTTTTGTAAGAAGTGATCGGAGGATAAGGACCTTTTGTAATTGTCCTCCACTACATAATGAAATCTGCTTTTTTAGATACGAACTAACACCCGTTCGATCAATCAATTCAAAGTCTTCTTTTGAAAATTTTGATTTTGGTAAAAAACTAAGGCCAATATTTTTTGGCATAAGGAGAACATCTTCCACTCGTAATGGAAAATCAAGTGCCATCTTTTTTGCTTGGGGCACATACGATGTAGTGATCGATTTTGAAAACTGAATTGATCCAGAAAGTGGAGGTAATAAGTCTGTGAGTGTCCGAAAGAGTGTTGTTTTCCCTGCCCCATTCCCTCCGACAAGTGCGTAAGTTTTCCCTGCTTCAATATGGAGGTGGATATCAGTGACCACTGGAAACTCTTTTCTGTATCCAACGGTCAAATGGTCCGTATGGATAAAAGTTGTGGTATCGGTTAGGTTATTTGGTTTTATCGCTTGCATCGCGTATTTTTTGTAAACTCAAACGTAGGCTTTCTTCATAACTTGTGGTATCCAATGCACCAACGGAAACTGGGAGTGTCACTACAACCGAACCAGGTACTTTTGAAGAGACATACTCTGCATACTTTGGATTGTGATAAGGACCAATCAAGATAATTTTTATCTTTTCCGCGATCATATAACTAATCACTTGGTCCATATAACGAACAGAAGGTGGAACTCCTGGACGTTCTTCTATGGTAAGGTTCGCATTAAATTTGAACCGCGCTGCCAAATAAACAAATTGGTCATGAAAAACAGCAACTTTTAGTCCAAAATACGGCTCCATTTTTTTCATCTCTTCTCTTGTCACTTGGATCAGACGTTTTTTGAAGGTATTAAAATTACTTTCATAGTATTCCCCATTCAGAGGATCCACACGTGTTAGAGCATTTTTGATATTTTGAGCCATCTGAATAGCATTGATGGGATCATTCCAATAATGTGGGTTTCCAAAAATATGCATATCCCCCATAGAACGATCCATCATCACTGTTGGTTCCCCAAGGATTTTCACTCCGAAGGAAGTATCACAATACCCAGGTTGGCCTTTTTGGATTTTCATATTCCGAGATTGTTGTTGGAGGTAAGGAATCCAACCAACTTCTAAATCAAGACCCACAACACATAAAACATCAGCTTCACTCAGTCTCACCAAAAAATCAGGACGAGTCATGACAAAATGAGGGTCATCCACTCCTCGGATCATTCCGTATACATCAGCTCTATCACCTGCGATTTGTTCTGCGATGTATTTGATGTCAGAGATACTGGCCACAAGGGAAACCTTAGCCATTACTGGTGAGGCAACCAATTGGAATAAAAACAAAACCAGATAGGCAAAAATAGAAAACATTTTGTTTTTCTTTTTGGGATCGTTTGGATGAAACAAATGAATCATGGTATATTTTTTCCTCTTAATAACTATGGGCAGGGTGAGAACCTAATATGGCAACTGCTTGCACATAAAATCTCCATTCCCTTTGTTCCTGGAATTCCGTTTTGGAAAAATCCTGAATGTAACGCCTTTCTACAGAACCACGGATCCTTCCAAATTCAGAACTATGAAAGGTAATTTGAGTGGAATGGGCTTCTATCGCATTATCTGCTTGTTTTCCATTTTTGTCGACTAGGGATTTATCTGTAAAATAATCATACCGATACCCAAGGGACCAAAGTTGGTGGAATTTATAATCCACAAAAAAGTAATAACCCCACTGGTCGCGGGATGGTGCTTTGGATTTTTGGAATGTACTTGAGTCCATTTGTTCTGGGAAAATTTCTTGTTGGTACCAACCTTCAGACATGATCATGAGTTCCCGCAAATTGGAACGATTCCAACGTAAAACCGCATCCATTCCATATAAATATCTTTGGTTTCGTCTATCTGTTGTGGGTTCAAAACGTACACCAGAAAATCCAAATTGGGTTCCCCAATTGTTTCCAAAATAATAAAAATGTTTTAGGTGGGCATAACCCATTGGGTTATTTTTTTGTTGGCCTTCCGTGTGGGAATGACCCCACTTTTTACCGTTTGTTGCACCTAATACCAGTTCTTGGGTGATCCATTTCCATGGTAATAATACACTAAACTCAGCTCCAGTATCCATAGCTGATTCAAATCCAATAAATTTTTCGTGAACAATAGGATTCATTGTAAAAGGCCTGTCATGCAAATGGATTCGATTGAGTCGTCCAATATCCATAAACATCTGTCCCACTTTCAATGATGTGTTAAATGGTAAAAATGGAAACAAAACATTGGCTTCATGTACTTCAAAATAATACTTTCCGTCTTCACCATGGGCAGCACCAAGAAAATTGGCTCTCATCCATTGGTCAACAGCTGCTGTAAAACCAAATTCTGCCGAACGTACATCCATTTTATTATCGATACGTTCCCCTGTCCCTCTTGGTTTGTTCCGATCCCAAGCACCAACGATGTCAATGGCAGCAGATACATCCATCATAAGGTTTTGAGCAGAACGATTGATTTGGTTTGGTTGTTGTACATTGGAAGTCACACCACGACTCCCTTCTGTACTTTTACTCCTCGATTCCTGGTCTTTTAAATCTTTTTCAAGTTCGACTTCCCAATCCTGCGAATCGGATCCTTTCCCATTGGATTTTGCCAGGGTAGTTTGTTTTGGATTTTCTGTTCCTTCTAATTCTTTTTCCCAATCGTTTGAATCAGCATGTACAAAAAACGCAAAAAAGATTGGTAGTACAATGACTACCAATCTTACCAATGAAAATTGTTTACGGAATCCGAGTTTCACAAGTCTTAAATTAATTCCTTATCGAATCATTCCAGAAGTGCCAATGACAGACGAATAGATTGTCATTGATTTGACAATGGCATTATTGAGTCTGAGACCAATCCGATCACCGTTTACATTCACAACCACACTTTCCTCTTCAAATTGGTATGTCTGACGATTGACAGAATCACATGACCCTTCCCATCCAAATATATGTGCACCATTTTCTTCATGGACTTCTAAACATAAAGTTTTTTCAATCCCAACAGAAGTAGCCCAAGTTGCAGGTGTGGCGAAAGCACTTGCAGCATTGTCTACTAATTTTTGAACTGTTGTGGAAGAAATCGAAAAACCAGGGCCACCAAAACTAGTATCACTTGGTAATATTGCTTTTAAAGTCGAAGAACCTGAGTTCAGCACGTAGGTAATTTCAATCCCAGCTTTTTTTTCACCACCAGTGGCGGACAAACTACTAGCACGTGTGATGAGAGTGGATGCGTCACTTGTTCCCGAAAGCCCACCGTTGAAAGTGATGTTTTGGGTTGTGAATCCTAGACCCAAAAGAGTGGCACTGGCATCACCAGAACATCCAAAAAAATTGTAACGAGTTCCGTTCCCTGCTGCCCCAGACCGTGCGGATTGTCCACAAGTTCCATTATTAGCAAATAGTGCGGCAAGAATCGCATCGTTATTGTTGTCTTTTTTCGTAGACTGGAAGAGCTCAGCACAGTTGCCCAGAGTGAAAAATGCAATGATAAGTATACTTAGTTGTAAGAATTTCATAACTACCTCTGTTTGCCTATCATTTGCAACGCTGTTGCAAATGCAACCACGTTTCATTTAAAAAATCGGTTTTTTCCGTTCCTGTAGAGGATTTTTTGTTTGGCTTTGTCACTGATAGGAAGGTCAAGTAATTTGGAAATTGGGTGGTTTAGGTTATAAGGGATATTGGGAAAGTCAGATCCAAAATAAATTTGGTCTTGGAAACGTTCGAGGAGTGGAATCGCAGCATCAATGTCGGATTCCTTTCCCGTGGCAAGAAAATCCACAAATACCATGGTAGTATCCAATGCCAAGTTTGGATAATGACCAAGTAACGAGGCATAGGCGGAAATCTCATGGGCTCCCATGTGGGCAATGATGACATGTAAATTAGGATAAGTTTCGATAAAAGGTTTGAAAAACTGAAAGCCTGTAAACTCACCAGGGAGTGGAGCTGTCCCCGTATGGATGACAAGGGGAATTTCTTTTTTTTCTAAATAACGAAAAGAATCACTCAGCTCGGGGTCGTTTAAATTGAGTTTGGATACTTCACAATGGAGTTTGAATCCTAAAAACCCATACCCTTCCACTGCTTGTTTTACATACGAAAAAACACCTTCCTCTGGATAAAATGTCCCGAAGGGAATGGCACCTGGCCAATTTTTAAAATTGGCATAAGTCCATTCATTCAAAGACTGAGCCATATTTTTTTTATGAGCATAGTTGAGTGTGGTAAATTGTTTGATCCCATTTTGGTGCAAACGTTTCACTCTTTCTATCTCTGGTAGTCGGTATCCAATGGCCCAATTGACATTATCAAACCATCGCCAAATCAACTTCATAATGGTTTCAGGAAAAAAATGAGTGTGGATATCAAAAATAAAGGGAATTCCTAAATCGGAAATCCTTTTTAGATGGTTTGGTGTATCTTCGTCTAGTATGGGAGGGAAAGAATCTCCCCTCCAAGAAAAAGGAGAGGAAATCCGAATGTCTTTGGAATTTGCAGAAATCCCATCTTCTACTTCCTTCGCAAAACAAGCGTAACAAGGAAGTAAAGATGAGTCCAGATCGTGTTTATGCGGTGACTGGAGTTTTTTTCTTTCCACGAATTTTAGTTAGATTGGAAGCTAGGATGGCCGCACTATCCAAAATATAACTTTCCGTAAGTGACTTTCTGTGGTTTCTTCTTTCCACTTTGGACCTTCCAACACTTCTTTCGAGTAATAAACTGTTGTGAAATCTGGCAGCAGATTCTACGACTTCAAAAGCCAACTCTTCTCTTAGAGGAGTTGAATCAATTTCAGCGAATTCAGCTACAACAGTTTCAAATTGTTTAAACAGATCATTTAACTCAGAAGAAGAAACAAATCCTGCCATTTCCGATTTTAAATATTCACGGTAGATTCCTGTTTCTGTCATCCCAGAGACAATCCCACCAATACAAGCGACTGTTTGGAGTTGTGTGGTTCCTTCGTAGATATTTGTGATCCGAACATCTCGATACAAACGAGCCACGTCATAATCTTCTGTATAACCTGATCCACCATGGATTTGCATTGCGTCATAAGCCACAAGATTAGCTATTTCTGTGATGTAGTATTTGGAAAGTGGAGTGAAAAGAGAGGCAAGTTTTTCCCATTTCTTAAAAGTTTCATCTTTTTTGATTTCCTTTTCCGAGAGGCCTTTCATCTTTCCGCGTTCTTCTTTCCAACGGTACTGGTCCACAGCAAAACTTGCTTCGTATAAAATACAACGCATTGCCGAAACTTCGCGTTCCATTCTTTCTAACATCTTTTTCACAGCGGTTATGTTATTAATTGTTTTTCCAAATTGAACTCTTTCTTCTGCGTATTTTTTTGCTTCAAAATAAGCAGCCGTTGCAATTCCCATGGCTTGTGCTGCGATATTGAGTCGAGCTTGGTTCATCATCGCCATTGAATATTTCACAAGGCCTTTTCCTTCTTCACCGATAAGGATCCCAGGAGAATTTTCGAAGACTACTTCACAGGTAGGAGAACAATGGAGACCCATTTTCTTTTCGATGGAAGCCACAAACACATCTTTAGAATGCACTAGGAAAAAGGAAAGTCCACGTGCTCCACTTGTTGTTGTACCAGTTCTTGCTAAAGTTAATATGATGGAAGGAGCATTTCCAAACCCACAAGCATGTGTGATGAAACGTTTGGTTCCAGTGATCCGCCAAACACCATCTTCCCCTTTTATTGCCTTTGTTTGCAAATTGGGAAGGTCAGAACCGTAGTTTGGTTCTGTAAGAGCCATCGCTCCGCAAAGTTCACCAGCGGCCATCTTCGGAACATACTCATGAATCATTTCCTCTGTTCCAAAACGTTCAACAGTTTCCGCAAGGTTCATACAACCAAGTGTAATTGCAAGGGATCCATCACCACGAGACACACATTCAGATAACATCGATTGAACAACAGAAGGTAATCCAAGTCCACCGTAGTGTCTATGGATTCCATAAGGTAATAGACCTGCAGATTTAATTTTTTCTACCACGTCTAACATTGGTTTTGGGAAACCAACTTGTCCGTCTTTGTATTTGAGTCCCTCTTCATCCATAGCTTTGGAGATTTGAGAGATGTCATTTCCAGCGATGTCACCACCTGCTTCCAGTGTTGACCTATAAAATTCAATTGCATCTTCGTAATTTCCAGGAGCAAAGGTTAATTCCTCTTTTCCCGTTTTTTGGAATTCTGCAAAATCTTCGAACCCTTGTTCGTATTGGTCAACGACCGCATTCCAAGGTGTGAGGGAATCAAAATGATCAATTAAGTCATCATTATCATTAAAATAGTTATTAGATATCATACAATTATTGGCTCCAGAAAAGGACTTTCACTCACTGTTGAATATCGGGAAAAGAATTACAAATAATTTTCCCTTGTAAATTCCTGAACGAATGTCCAAACCGTTAAGTTAATGGTGTTAAACAAGGTTCATTTGATCCGATTGGCAAGGACTTGGATGTCCTCAATGTGCTCTGCAAGCACTCTTGTGTTTTCAGCAACTACCTGGACAGCATCTTCAATATTTTGGGCAGCTCGCATGACTTCTTGGTTTCCAATGGATTGTTCTTTGGCAATGGTTTCTAGTTGCGAGGAAATATCTTTTAGTTCCTTTTGAGAATCGACAACCCTTGCATTTAACTTCTGTAATTCGATAATTTTTTCATTAAAATTAATTACCTTAGTTTGAATGTTTAACATTTCTTTTTCTTGGTTTGAAGCAAGAGAATTAGCTTCTTTTGCAGAAAGATTTCCTTTGATTAAATCGGATTTGGATTTTAAAATGGTTTTGGAAATGATACTGGCATTGGTTGCAGAATTGTCGGCAAGTTTTGCCACTTCTTGTGCTACCACAGCAAATCCCCGCCCATGTTCCCCTGCCCTTGCCGCTTCAATAGAAGCATTTAATGCAAGTAAGTTGGTTTGATCAGCAATTTCTTTCATGATCTGATTGACATCTTCTACTTTTTGAAAACTACTACTAACGTCTGAAAGTACATGATTCAAATTTTCCATCGAAAGGGTCACCAAATTACTAAATTTTGAGGACTCTTTGATTTGCCCTGAGATCAATTCGATCTCACTGCGAACTGAACTGACAATTCCCTCTAAGGTTTTACTTTCTTCATTTAGGGATTCAATACGGTTGTATTGGTCCTTTACAAAAGTAAAAGAATTTTCTGTTGATTGTGCAATTTCTGTAAGAGATGCGGAAATTTCTTCGATTGAGGCTGCTTGGTTTTGTACAAGTCCATTCAAATCATCAGTAAACACCCTTAAGGCGGCTACCGACTGATTTAAATTCTCTCCAGTTTCTACCATCGCTTCTTTTTGTGCCGATACTAACTTTGAATGAGAATCTGCTTCTTTTTTACCTTCCAAAGCTTTTTCTCGTATAACAATAAGTAAACCTACCATCTTACTCATAAAAAATGTAGCCAAAATTAAAAATATAACTTTAACTACTTCGATTGGTAATGATACGGAATGTGGTAAATGGTGTACATCGTTACGGTCGACAAAACTTACACCTTCACGATAGGAAAAAACTAGTGATCCAATGTGTATCAAGATGAGAAGTGTTCCAACAATAATACTTTGTTTTGAGGAAAATAAAAAACCTGAGTAGAGTATAAGAAAAAAACAAATCGTATAATTGATACCAATTTTGAGTGCAGCTGCGGATAGATCCAATGTGATCATTGACTGGCCCCAAGTAGAAAGACCCACAAGGATTACATCTCCAATCACAAACCAAAATGGGTGGGGATTTTTTTGTTTACGAAACAAATACATTTGTGTAAAGGCAAGGACTCCATACAAAGAAGTGGAAGTTGTCATTACCATCAATTGGTCTGGTCGGATGGAACCTAAACTCCCTAAAATACCCAATGCATAAATTCCAAATAAAATAAAGCGGATGGTATTGATGGTTTTGGCGGATTGTAATTTGTATTCGTCCATAAGTTTTCAAGATAAACATGAAGGTAAGAAGTAAGATTGCAAGGAAATACTTTTGATTTCCGGAATCTAGATAATGGCCAAAAATCAATTGCAACTGTGTTGCAATTTTATTTGACAAAAAATCAGCCTTGTTTTTAAATGCAACTTAATTGCAAAAGGCAGGTTTCCCCTTGGACAAAAAAATACCCGTTACCGTATTATCAGGATTCTTAGGAGCTGGCAAAACCACCCTGCTCAATCATGTTCTTTCCAATAGAGAGGGACTTCGTGTAGCCGTGATTGTCAATGACATGAGTGAAGTGAATATCGATGCCAAATTAGTAGCCAGTGGTGCTTCTCTTAGCCGCACGAACGAAACATTAGTAGAAATGTCCAATGGTTGTATTTGTTGCACCTTAAGAGAAGACCTTCTCATAGAGATCACAAAACTTGCGAAAGAAAATCGTTTTGATGCCATTTTAATTGAATCCACAGGAATCTCGGAACCTCTACCCATTGCAGAAACATTTACGTTTGAAGATGAAAATGGTTTGAGTTTATCGGATTTAGTAACACTAGATTCGATGATCACAGTAGTCGACGCTGTCAATTTTTTGAAAGACTTTGAAAGTTTGGATTCCTTAAGCGAACGAAAGTTAGGTGCCGGTGAAGGTGACGACAGAGA
Source organism: Leptospira sp. WS39.C2 (assembly GCF_040833965.1). Classification (NCBI taxonomy): domain Bacteria; kingdom Pseudomonadati; phylum Spirochaetota; class Leptospiria; order Leptospirales; family Leptospiraceae; genus Leptospira; species Leptospira iowaensis. Next base: position 1,302,308 of record NZ_CP162142.1, on the reverse strand, counting down.
TTTAGTGGATCTGCTTGTCGACCAAATTGAATTTTCTAATACCTTAGTTGTGAATAAAATTAGCCTTTTATCAGAAACTAAAAAAAACAAACTACTTACAATTTTACGTTCTCTAAATGCAGAAGCTGAAATATTCACTACGGATTACGGTAAAATCCCACTCTCAAAAGTTTTTTATACAGGTAAGTTTGATTTTGATAAAGCAAGCCAGTTCCCTTTATGGTTAAAAGAATTAAGAGGAGAACATGTCCCCGAAACAGAAGAGTATGGTATCAAAAGTTTTGTTTATGGGAATCGAAAACCCATGCACCCTAAACGATTTTATGATTGGTTAGATTCTGAAAAAGAAGGACTTGTCAGGGCCAAAGGATTTGTATGGCTAGCCTCAAAAATGGATTGGGTGGTGTTATACTCTCAGGCAGGCAATCTTTCTTCCTATAAACCAGAAGGTTATTGGTGGGCAAGTATCAGGGACGAAGACATTCCAAACGACCCAGATGTTCTAGAAAATCTCAAACAACATTGGTTAGAACCCTGGGGTGATAGAAGGCAAGAGATCGTTCTCATTGGCCGAGACATGAACGAAAAAAGAATAAGAGCATCTCTCGACAAATGCCTATTAACCGATGAAGAATACAAACAAGGTCCAGAGTTTTGGGCAAACTTAGAAGATCCGTTTCCGAATTGGGATGAAATGATCGAAACTCCCGACGGAGAAACAGAAACCGAGGTTGTTAAATCATGAAAGTTTACTTAGGAGATCTGCCAGTGGAACTCACTGGCAAGAGACCAAAGTTGGGAAATCCTATTGAAGGAAAATATCGGTTTACACCAGTACTCAATACAAAAACTAAATTTCCGAATCTGCAAAAAAGTAAAGGGATCATATTCCTTTCTACTTTACCCAACGTAAGATCCTTTGCTTGTTCAGCCCAAGTTTTAGACTTAGAAGTTGAAATTAACAAACGGAATATACCTGCAAAAATTTTTCATCTTGCATCATGTGGAAAAGATTCTTGGGCTGAGATAAAAAAATTACACCCTCAATTGAAAGCACAAGGTTTCTCCCTTCGAAACTGCAATCAAATTGAAGTGGAAAACTTTAAACAAAAACTAGGTGTAGGTGTGAAAAACTCTCACCGATTAGCACATGGACTTTTTGCAATAAAAGATGGGAAAATCATAGCAAGTTACATTCCCAAACAACAATTCGGAGTACCTAATATCAAACAATTTTTAAATCGATTAGAGAAACTGAAAATTTTGATGTCATTCTAATGAAATGAGATTTGCATCCAAAAGATCCAAACATTGGATGCATTCAAAAATCTCCTGAAGTTCTGTTTCTTTCTCGGATCTTTCTAAGGATAGATTAAAAATAATTAGATCTATGGATTTGTTTTTACCCAAAGATTCCATTCTTTTGCTGTTCTAAATTTTTGCCCAGTAATCGCCGTTAAAGCATAATAACTCAATTTGCGTTTTTCCGCGTCTTCACCATTGGCAAATTCTATTAATACAGGAATTGATTTTTTATCTTTTCGTTTTGCGATTTCCTCCATCGCAGGCCGATACACATCCGCATTTTTTTCCCTGATTGCCTCTTCCAGGAGAAACCTTGCTTCTTCACTTGGAATGAGAGCCACCGTTGAAAGGATTTGAGGCGCCATTTTGGGACGATTTGATAAAAGTATTTTTAGTTTTGGCAAACTACTGGGATCGGCTATGGATCCTAATGCTTCCAAAGCATAAGCCATCAGTTTTGCATCCCCTTTGTCTAAAGCTGTTAACAAATCAGGAACCGCTTCTTTTGCTCCCATTACTCCTAATGCCCAAGCAGAACCATAAGGACCTTCTTTTTCACCAGAGAGTAATACTTTTCTTAAGATAGGAATGGAACTTGGATCCCCTATCCAACCAAGTGCTTCTGCAAAATTATCCCTTTCTGGAGTCGTTGGTTTCAGGAGTAATTCTTCTAACCTATTTTTTGCTTCTTTGTATTTTTGACGTCCGACAATTTTTGCCGCATAACCCCAGTTTTTTGTATCATTCGAAACAAGCAGACTAAAGGCAAGTTTTGCTGCTTCTTTTGAAGGAATGGAACACAAAACATCCGTTGCATACATTTTCGATTCTAAATTGTCTGTTTTTAAAACTAAAAAGACATCTGGAATCACGGAAGGATTCCCAATTTCAATGAGTGCCATCGAAGCATTTTCTTTACCCTTATCGTAAGGTAAAGTCAATGCACTAACTAATACATTGTTCGCATTTTTTGCTTTTATCCTTCCTAAAGCTAAGTAGGATGCAGCAAGTGTAGGTGATTCATCCTGGATTTTTGTGAGAGTGATCAAATATTGCTCTGCAGACTTTACTTTTAACTTACCAAGCGCCATCGCAAATGTTTTATCTTTATCTCTATCTTTGTTTTTTTGAGCCATACTCAAAATAGAAGTTCCGACAGAATTACTCCCAATTTGCACCAATGCATCTACAGTTTGTAATCGTAAAGTAGCGTTGTCATCATTTAACAACGGATAAATCCGACTGACAATCGATGTATCTTTCATCCGTGTCAGTGCATCTAAATATACATCTTTCGGATTTTCTGTATCAGACCATAAAAGATTGGCAATCGTTGCAGATGAATCTTTATCCTTTAAATCACCAAGTGCAATTGCTGCCCCTGCTCTAAGGCCAGGATCATTATCTTTTAATAATTTACGAAGGATAGGAATGGCTTTTGTGACTCCGCGATTTCCCAATTGGATGGCAGCTTGGCCTTTATCAAAGTTAGGACCCGATTGTAATTGTTGTAAGAGTTGTTCCGTTGGAATTTCTTCTTCCACAGTGAAAACCTCCGTTTGTTCGGGTTTCTCTGGACCAAAAAAACAATTTTGGAAAAAAATATTGATAAAAAGGATAAATAAAATTGGGTATATAAGGTGCATGAATCTATTTTCTAATGTTTGATGGGGGATGTAAAACAAAAAGCCTCCTAATCCTAGGAAGCTTTTCTTTTTTAAGTGTATCAGTAAGTTTAACTATTAGGAACTTGGTTTCTTACTTCTCTAAGTGTTGCGAGTTCTTTTTTCCAAACTTGTAAGTCTTTTTCTGCAGATCCCTTCACACTACTATCAGGTTTTTTGTTCTCCAACCAATACTCAACCATTTGGATACGTGATTCCAATTCATTGATTTTAAAATCAAAGTAGGCCTTTTGGGTTTTCGGAGCAGGTCGTTCTGCTGCATTTGGTTCCTCAGAAGATGGTTTGTCAGACCATTTTTCTTTAGAACTACTTGCAGAAAAACTTGCATCCATTGCATTAAAAGAATCCAACATTTCAAGTTGTTCTTTCTCTTGTTTTTCCGTCATTGGTGCGCGAATTTCACGAGGAATGTAGAAATTGTTTGGATATTTTGCAGCAAAATCCCTCCATTCCTCTTTGATCTCTTCTTTACGATTTGGTTTTTTTTCAAGAGCAAACGGCCAAAGAACTTCAGCTTGTGCCAATTCCAATTCTTCTGGATTGGGAGCATCGACAAACTCTGGGTCATCAAACAACGAATTAGCGTGTTTTTCTGAACTGCCAAAATCGGAATTTGACACAACATTTGTCTGTTTTGTTTTTTCAGATGAAAACTTCCAAATGGAAACAACAAACAAAACTAAGAAAAAACTACAAACTGAAAGGATTCCAATAAACCGTTTACTCATTGTTTTAACCTCTTATGTAAAGATGGACACTACCCAAGAAATTGCCTGACCAAAAATATTCTCAGTTAAGAATTTTTTCAAATCAACTGGATTTCTGTTGAGTGTATCGTAATACCATGCAGTGTATTCACTCACTTGTGGGATTACGTATCCATAACGAGTGTTAATGGCTTTAATCAACTCATTTGCAAAAAGTGAATGACCATACATGTTCGGGTGAACGCCATCTAAACCAAAAACACCTGGTTGGTTAGGAAGTGGCCAATTTGCACGAGCATTTCCTGGAGACCAGCCAGAAGCACTACGAATTGGTCTTCCATTTTCTTTTAGGTCATCAAAAATCACACGTAAGTCTGCTACTGCAAAACGCATTGTGGCAGCTTGTGCTTTGATTTCATTATTCAACATATTTAAGAAATTCGAAATTGTTGTTACTTCAGTTGCATCCAATACTTGGTTTGGATCGGAAACAGAATTTCGAAAGAAAGCTTTGAGTCCAGAGTAATTTGCTCTACCATTTGGATCTTTGTAGTTTTCTAGGAATGCAATAGCCGTTACGTTTGGAACCGTAAACAATACTCCACCTTTTAAACTTCCCATCGCAGCCATTCTTCTGAAAAATTCACGAATGTCTCTTTTGAAACGAGTTTCATCTAAACAATCAGTAGAGGTATGAAGAGCTGTGCAAAGAACATGGTTAGCGCCAGCTGATCCAAAAAGGAAAGTTGGTTTTACTTTTTCCATCACTTGAGTTTGTGTTCCAGCATCTCTTAGTCCAAATCGGTGGAACTTATCTGGTTCTTGGCAATCAGCAACAGTTACCCATCGGTAAGTGTACCAATACCATTTTGCCCAATACCATTCTTTAGCTTGTTTGGTGGCGTTGATATCTTCACATTTTCCGGAAGTCCTTAGAACAGTAGTATATTCAGCACCGGTAATCCCTGCATGCGTTGGTAAGGATACAGTTGATCCGTTTCCTCCAATGATACTTTCAGCGATACAAAAAATTCCACAATCCCACTTCAATACATCTTCTAAGTTTACAAATGGTCCTTTCAGAACATTATAAGAAACAGAAGCGCCTGCTTGTTTGGATACAAGAACTGGGTATGCCCAATCTTGTGTTTTTTTCTCAACTGTAACTCCGAAGAATCCTTGGCTCAAGGAATCCCCGATGACACCTACTTTTTGGAACATTTCACTTTGTGTTTGCGCAGATAAAGAACCTGCCATCACCAAAGCTAGCACCAATACGAATGCTTTTTTTGTGTTCATATTTCCTCCCAATCGGAACATTTTTAACATACTTTGAACAATTGAGACATTTTGGTGTCTTTTTGAACGAGTGTCAAATAATTTATTTCCGAACCATTGCAATTTTTTGAACCAAGTTCAACAAAGGGAGGGATTCTAGGATAGAATGGGACAAATTGTCCTGAATCTATGGATAAAAAGGAAACGAAACGTGCTGTTTTAAAAGGAATGGCGGAAACGTGTTTAGAAAAAATGGAATTGGGGATCGAATGGGATTAGAACCTTCGCTAAAAATACTTACCGACTTTGTCGTAATTGGATAAGGCAGAAGTCACCGTGGTTTCTTCCCAGCTGTCCAAAACAACTCCATTCCCACGAAGGTAAACCAAAACATCATTCCGATCTCCACTTGGAATTTTTGTCAGTTCTTTTAATACTTGTGAAAGTCGGGTAGCATCTCGCATTTTTGGTGTTAGCTTGGATTCTACTTTGAGGTCATAATGGTCTTTTAATCCTTGGCAGAAGGTTTCCCAGATGTGAATTGAATCCAAAATAGAATGAAGACGTTTCCGATTTTCCATCTCCTTCTCTGTGATTCCATCTGTCTTTTGGTTCCCGGTTACCATCATCATTCTTAAATAATAATACAATGTATGGCTATTTAATAAAATCTTACGAATTTCGTTTTCGCGCAAATTAGAAAAGATACCAAGTAAGGTTTGCATCGTCATATTTTTTTCTTCTAAAAGATCAAAGTATGCCTCCCAAGTTTGTGGATCCAAATTCGATAATAAATGGATCTTCAAAGTTGGGTCTCTGTCCATCTCTTCCCCTAATGATAGGATTCGTAAACTTTGTGCAGAATCGAACAAGGCTCGAATTTGTAAAAAGTAGGAATTGGAATCAAATTGTTCTGCTAAAAATTGTTTTCCATACCCAAAGTAGATAAACTTCATGAGTAGTTCTGGAGTGATATTTATATCATTCAAAACTTTTTTAGTCGCTCCTTCTGATCGGAGTAACCATAGATATTCAAATACTAAGTCACAAAACTCAGCATCACTTAACATGTGCTCGGCTAATGATTTTAAATCTTCACCTTTTTCGATGGATAAAAAGAAGGATAGTAGTTCGTTCGGAGAGGCGTTTTTCCAGAATTGAGACGCTTTCCAAAGCATACATAAAGGTATTCCCAAAAGTGAACAAAGTCAATTGAATTTTAAATGAATCGTTTTTTTAGTATATTAGTATGTATTCCAATAAGAACTGAGTAGAAGATTTTTACATATTTTACCACGAGATCCAGGATTGATCGAAAGACCTAGATCATAAGTATGTGGAATGGATATGATTTTCCCGTTAGGTGCCAAGACTCCGTCACCCCATTTATTTCCCGAGCCAACACTTGTGTCGTGTGAAGTATAGGCAAACGTAACTGGGTCGTAAGCAAGGATATTACTGTTATCAGCAGGGATAACAATGATCCGACCGTCTGCCGTAAAAATACCACCCCTCCATTTGCCAGTACCACCAATAGGTGATAATTGTAAGGTAATGGAATCAGTATTTGGATCTAAAAAGATAAAATTACTTGTATCAGCTGGGATTCCTACAATTTTTCCTTCGGATGTGAGAACACCGTGTCTCCATTTCCCTGATCCAGCCAATGCAGGTGGCGATGGTAACGTGTAAGATCTTTCCGAAAATGGATCCAATACAAAGATAAATTCAACATCAACGGGGAAGGCATAGATTTTGCCATTAGGAGCAAGGATACCCCCTTCCCACATATTGGATGAAACAAGAGGAGAAACTATAGTTCGAACTGAATCCGTTTGCGGGTCTATCACCAAAATCTTAGAAGATGAATTTGGAATTCCATAAATAAGTCCATTTGGGGCAAGAACACCCCCTCTCCACTTCGCAAGTCCAGACTCTGGAGATGGGATAAAATAAGATGTATTGGTGGATGGGTTGATTACTAAGATTTGGTTTGCATCCCTTGGGATTGCATATATTTTTCCATTAGGTGCAAGTACGGCTCCTTCCCATTGGTTTGAACCACTGGAACCAATATCAAACGCACTTGTTGTATTTTGGATCGGATCAATGACAAGCACATCGGATCGATTGAAAGGCATGGAATAAACTTTTTCTTCAAATGATAAAACCCCACCTAACCATTTTGCAAGACCAGTGCTTGGTTGTGTATAGGTTTGAAAACTAACACCATCTGTTCCTAAACTCGCTTGTTTTTTGAGTTCAGAGACAACATACTTCCATCGACGAGGTTGTATGATGGAAAGAGGGTCCATTTCACAAATGGATTTTGTAGGAGCAATAGAACCACAATACTCTCTATCATCGTCCACAAGGATCCTTGCGATATAAAAATCTTGAAACGATTCGGAGCTTGGATCGCAGGCGTTTCCTAATTCAGGAAATTGGCAAAAACTTAGCCAAAACGGAAAAAACAGAAATAGCAATAAAGGAGAGAGATTTGTTCGAATTTTCAATTCGCTTACCCGAATATAAGAATCATTCGAATCCATATCTGAATTTGTCAAATGAAAGAAATTTCCAAATGACTCGTATTTCCTCTAATCATCGAAGGATTCCCAACTCTTAAGGATTACTGTCGGTATTCGATTCCAAAGAGAAAACTTAAAGTTTCATCATCGTTTCTACAATCAGATTTAATTCTCTTTCACGTTTCTGAAACGTATCCGTATATACGGGCATCAAGTTCACATAACCTTCTACAACTCCTTCACCTGGAGATAATACCGACCTTTTCAGATAATCACGGTCAGCAAGAACCTCTCGTCCATCTTGGAGTTTCCGTTTTTTAAGATATAAATCCTTTAGAGGAGGACCAACGATCCGCTCCGAAGTGTACAAGGAATGGCAAGCATCACATGCATAAACTGACATGTAAAAAATACCAGATAAGTATTCAAAATTCTTTTCATACAGATCCAATGTTTTTCTGGTGTTACCCAATTCATCATTTGGGAAAATTTTTGTGATACGAATTGTATCTGGTATTCTAACAATGGAACCTAAATGTTTTAAGACCATTTTATCATTTTCATTCGAAATGATTTCAAATTTATATTCTAATAGAACATTTTTTGCAAAAATTCGAATGGTATCATTCGATTTTTCATATCTTCCAAATCCAAGCTTGGGATCTTTATTATTTTGGTATTCTAAACTTTTAAATTCCTTTGATTCGGTTTTATCGACCACTTTGAGTAAAACCAAACCATCTTTATAAAATTTAATATAAAGATAAAAATCTTCAATTAACTCAGATTGGTATGTACCTGATAAAGGGATTTGTAAAACTATATCATGCCTAGGAGAGGCGGAATAACAAGTTAGGTTAAAAAGGATACAAAGTGCCAATATCCATGTTTTGGTGTCGTTCAAATGATCCATCCTTTTTTTGCGACCATTGGATATGGCTTCTACTTTGAATCCTATCCATTTTTTTACAACAAACCAAATCATTTCCAATAGAAACAATTTCATCTTGATAAGATAACAAACCAGAAAGAGCGGTTTTTGGGCGTTTTCAGAACAGAAATAACGGTAAAATTTCATTTTTTTATCCTCCGTCTTGATTCTTACGTGACAGATTGGGAAATATACCAGTTTATACCCAAAGAAACCAAACTGATGTTATTTTGATGGTCTGTATTAAAAACGAGAAGTCAATTCTACCATTCTCTTTGGTTTCTATGGAAAATTGTGTTTAACATTCGTAAATTAGAATATAAAAAGAACTTGCTAAAGATATTATTACTTAGCGTTTGTTCTCTTTTTATTGTATCGTGTCTAACGAGCAAACTGGCAACCAATATTGGTTATATAGAACCAGCTCATGCAGAGAAACCCCACCCCCGAACGCACAAATTCCAACATTGTATGGCCATTTATCCAAGAATTCTAGAAAATGCGCTGAACCAATTTGAAATCAAAACCCAAAGGAGTAGATTTGATCATATCGAAATATCATTCGAACATAAATTTATATTTGGTCAGTGTATTAATATTTATTATGAGTGAATTTTATATGACCCCTCGTCTTTCCATTTTCTTTATAGTACTTTTATTGGTTGTCAATTGCCAAAATTGGGGGCAATACAAGAGGGTTGACCTTACGCCACAAAAAATTGGAACAGCTGATATCTATGTAGAAGGCAGAAGTTGTAAGTATTTTTTCCAACCTATTTATCCAAACTTAGAGGTAGCCGTACTCGATGCCCTTTCGAAAGCACCAGGAAAAAAAGGACTCAAAAATCCAGAAATCACAGATACAACTTATATGTTTTCACCTATAGATCGTTGTACGTTTGTCAAAGGGTATGCTACCAATGAAGAACCTATAGAAAAACCATACAAATGAAAGATAAAATCCATTTCTTCGTTTTCGTATATTTTCTATTTTTTGCCTTTGGGTGCAAAATCCAAAAAGAAGTTGAGGCTGACCCTCTTGTCCAATTATTTGTGATCAACTTTACCAATGAATACTATTCTAATTCTTGTAAACACCCCAAATTTACAGTTCGAAAAAATACAGACGTTCCGTTAACACTGAAACCAAATGAAAAACAATGGTTTCGGTTTTCTTTTGAAGATTTCAGAGCTTTAGGAACAAACCCACCTAATTTGTATTTAAAAATTACCAAAGAAGCAGGAACCGAAGTTCCCTTTTATACCAATCCAAATTGTGGGCAGTCTTTTGATTCTTCTTACCAACGTTTGCCTATCTCATCGACTCCTACAGAAGTTACATACCAATTGTACAAATCAGATTTTGAATCGTATGCCACAGTCAAAGCATCGGAAAACGGATACTACATCGACTATCTATCTGGGAATCCAACAATATCCATTAGGCAATATTAAAATTTATGAAATTGATTATAAAACATACAATTCTGACATCTTCGATTACATTATTCACTTTTCTGTTTTCATTTAATTGTTATATACCTTACCCGAGAAAATCAGATTCCAACTCTAATGGAGATAATACATCCAGTAATTTTATGTTTGTTTACTCACTTTTATTAGTAAACCAGTCAAACGCAAATTATTGTCCAAAACCTACACAAATCCTAAGAAAAAACGTAAATTATCCAATTACACTTACATTCGGTGAACCATATTACTTTCATTATACCTATTTAGACAATGCCAAACCACAAGAAGAAACGAGAACATACTTATTGAAAATCACAAAACAAAGTGGAACCAATGTTACCTATAAGGAAAATACCTATTGTAACTCAGCTTCCTCTAGATTTTATACTGTGACTCCAACAAGTGCAATAGCAACGGAACAGACATACGATTTACTCTATTCTAATACCTTTAGGCAATCCTGGCAAATACCTAACCTTTATTCTGTGGAGGTGAGTTCTGGCGATCCCAACATCACCTTGAGACAAGAATGATACCAAGTATAACATCTAATAGGTAATAAAAATCGCTACGAAACTTATTTTCGCTAAACTTAAGTTATGTTTATCAAACAAAACACCATTTAACACCTACTTTTTCATCTGACTAACATTTGGTGGATTTTTATTTTGACAAAATATATCTTATATTCATAATTTGTTATATATGAAAAAAACACTCACGATCCTTTTCCTTACTTCTATCTTAGGAATTTCCTTAAATTGCAACCAACCTGTATTAGGTGGTTTGAGTTCGAAAAATATCACTGGCAAAGATGCTTTAAAAAAACTAGTCGATGCAGCTTCGCAAATTGATACCATTTACATTCGTTCAATTGCTGGATCCTCCTCTTCTTCGAGCATTTCTTCTGCAACTTTATTAGCATCATTATTAAATGGGCTTTTAGTGCCAATTGCTGCTGGACTCGAAGATGAAAAATACTATTTAAAAGATGGTGTTGATAAATGTGTTACCAATATCTATGCACTTGGCCTTATTCTAGATAATTATCTAACAGTTGGTTTAAGTTGCGACATCAAACCTGCTCCTGTATTAGGATTACCTTAAAGAATCTCAGGCTTTTGTTACTTGCACTGCAAATTGTCGCTGCCCAATGCAAGTAACAAAATTTTAGTCTAACGGCAGCTTAATTCGATGATGTTACATCTATCATATTGAAATCAGCTTTGCCAACACCACATTCTGGACATTCCCATTCATCGGGGATTTGTTCCCATAAGGTACCAGGAGAAAATCCTTCAGACGGATCACCAACCTTTTCATCGTAAATCCAACCGCATACACTACATTTCCAAATTTTAAATTCTTTCGTTTCCATATTCTCGTAACACATTCAAATTTTGAATTTATTGGCCTTCGCCAAAATAACTTCTTTTGGAATAAACACTATCGGGTTGATTCGATTTGAAAATTGGCCACCAAAGTTGACTTGTCCATGGATCATTTGGATTATTTGGAATTCCGTATGATTTGGGATCATTCCCTCTAGGAAATCTTGCAGTTCCAAATATTGTATCCCAAATAAAAAACAATTGCCCATAGTTCTCCATAGGAATTTTTCCTTGGGGATCATATACTGAATGATGGGCCCTATGAGTTGACGGTAATTGAATCAAACGTTCTAAGAAATATCGAATCATTGGAATTCTATAAATATATTTATCCCATGATATTGAGGTATGATTCAAAACATTCCCCACTCCAGTGATTAAAGTACTAATTACAACAGCATCACCTAAACCCAAAACAACCATAAAAGCACCATACCAAAGATCTGGCATAAACAAATACCATTGCCAATTTTCTCTAAAAGACATTGTTACTGACATAGTAGTAGATGTATGGTGTGTCCGATGCATGCGCCATAACCAATCCCACTCGTGACCTTTCCTATGATACCAATAGTGCATAAAATCCCCAGGGATTAGAACTATTAATACCCCACACCAAATAGGCAATGAAGACAATGAATTTGCCAAACTTGGTAGGAAAATTGTAGTTATCAATCCTCCGCAAATGATAATGCCAGGTTTGATCAATATGGCTAATTGTGTTACACTGATCAAATCGATAGTGACATCTTTACGATTCCATTTCCTAAAATTTCCGAGAACAATCTCCACCAAACCCAAACCAATAAACACAGCCGTTACAGTTATTGTATCTAAATGTAGCATCTACCTCTCCTACCTTCCAACATAGTGCATATATGTACATTTATGCACATATATGCAAACATTCATACCAATGATAAATTGAATCAAACTAATTTTTTATTTTTTCTTGATACTTTCTTGAATTTTATTTGGTCGAAACAAGTTCAACTTTTCTAAAATAGGGATGGCATAATGCTAAATGAAGCAATGCAACCAAAATCGCCCCGGGCAAAAGATTCATAATTACGAGAAACTGAATTCCGTTTGCCAAAGTAATTTCCGAAGTATTAAATGCAAAAGAACCGTTTGGTTTTGCAATTAAATATAAAAGTAACATCGACGTATGTAAAGAAGTCAATGTCACATGTAAAATATACTCTGTTGTACTCAAACCCCCGAATCTAATCCTTGCTCCCTTTTCTTCCCTCATGTCAAATAACTGAATTATTAAGTCAAATAACGTAATCGCCAAAACTAAAACAAACAACCAACCTTTGGTCTCAAATAGAAACAATCCAATGAGTATAATCGGAAAGATTACTGACCTTATCGTATGTAATTTGTGCTCATAAAATGTATCAGTATATTGGAAAAGTTTATACTTCCAAAGATGCAAAACGATTCCGTCAAAAAAAGCCAAACCAGAAAACAAAACAAGAAAGACCAAACTCAAATCCATTAAATCCATACCCAACCCCTTTTAGTGCTTATGTGCACATTAATACACATATAAAACATCCTTTTAATCTCGTCAATATACTTTAAAAAAAACTAGACCTGAACCTAATTCCCAAAAATCCTTGGGGAGATGGCCATTAAATTGAAGTCCCAAGCTGAAAAAAAAAAGGAAACTGCCATAGAAGCTTTAGACTTAGTCTTAGATTCAAAATTTTTGAATGCTTTGGCAGAACCAAGCCGAGTTGAAGTCTTAAAACAAGTCATCCGCCTTGGAAAGGCAGATATAACAGAACTTTCGGAAGGAATGAAGTTGGATCGTTCCGTTATTTCAAGGCATTTAGGGATACTGCAAGAAGTAGGAATCTTAATCCGTGAAAAACAAGGAAAACATGTTTACTACCAATTGGATCCAAGGAACGCAATACAGAAATTCAAATCTATTTTACAGCACTTAGAAGAACTCGTGATGATTTGTTGTCCGCCTGTTAAATCAAACTAAATAGCATAATTTCATACGAATAGAATTCCAACTAATGGAATTTTTTGTCTTAGATTCCAAATCTTCAATACGATTTAGTTCATTTCCATTCGATAAATACAATTATTGATTTACAATTTTGATGGAATTTTATAATATTAGAGAGAACGATGAGGCAGATAGAAAGAAATTTCTTTCTGTAGATTGACAATGGTATTCTCAAACACCTAATCTTTTTTTCCAACCAAAATTACAAAAACCCTTTGGGCAAAATTCACAAATACTCATCAGGTGATTTATGAGAGAGATACACTATTACGTTGCCATATCGATCAATGGTTTTATAGAAAGCCATGTTTCCAATACAGATTTGTTTTTAGATAAAGGAGATCATGCCGAAGCTTACCTTAAAGATTTAGAAAAGTATTCGGATGTCCTATTAGGAAAAAATACTTATGAATGTGGATTCCAATTTGGTCTACCACCTGGACAAAAAGCTTATCCTTGGATGGATCATTATTTAATTAGTAATTCATTGGATACAAATGCCTATGGTGAATCAATATCTATTATTAAAACAAAAGACATTGAATCTTGTATCAATACGTTACGATTTAAAAATGATCCAAAACATATTTATCTATGTGGTGGAGGAAAACTAGCAGGTTACCTCTGGGATCGGAATTGGATTGATAGGCTAATTTTAAAAGTAAATCCGATACTGATAACAAAAGGAATTTCGTTATTCGAAGGTTTTGACGTAGAAAGTAAATTACAATTGGTTCATTCCAAACAATATGAATCAGGTGTAATGTTACTTGAATATCAAAAGAAATAAGAAATAGGTCCGAATCATCCAATAAAAGCTAATTTTTTACATTTTCTAAAATGAAACTTTTATTGGATTAACTACTTATGAAACAATCAAATTAGTTTTTTTGAAAGTAACCATATCTCTAATTGAATTTCATAAAAAACATCAAATGCTTTTATTTATATTTTCCAAACCATGTTTTCCTAATAGTTCAAAACGTAGGGTTGTGAACTCAAAGTGGAAATCTTTTCGGTTACGTTCCAACATCGCCTCTTTATGCTGAAGACCATCTTGGTTAGGATCTTTTCCTGTAACCATTTGGATCATATTTGCTTCGGAATCCCAGATACTGAATGTTAAAAAATGACGAGGAGGTCGAAACGCAGCAAATGCAATTTGTTTTCCTGGATGGTTTCTTACCTGGGTTTCTACTGGTTTTCCCCATTTTGTAAATCGAAAAAGTTGGGTGAGTTTCAATCGTGCTAACGTAATGGCAACGGTTGTATTCTCATTTTTTGAGTTTCTATTATAAAGTGTAGCGGAAACAATTTCAGAAATTTCACCCCACTTACGATACAAACGCAAACGAACATACCATCCTGTTTGGAAACTTTTTGAAATTGAGGAAGATAAAAATTGATTTAAATTTTCCTCCGTTTCCCAAAAAGCAAGGAATGCTATTTCAGTCAATCGGTACCGACGTAATCCAAACAAAGGTTCTCCTAATTGCATCGGAATCAAAAATTCACAATGATTTAATCCTTTTAGTTTTTTAAATGATCTTTTGAAAAATAAATAGTATGGAATTTTATAAAACGGAATATTTAAGTAGTGAAAACTAAATATTTCTTGTGTTTGGTTTTGTATCGAATTCATGGAGTTCATTTCGTTTGGATAAATATTCTTTTTTACTCATAATCATACTATTTGGTTATTTGATTGCTCCATACTTTACCAATCATTTTTTTTTAAACAACTCAAAATCTTACAAGTGTGTCCACTTAGCTTGTATTTTTTTTGTATTGGTATCTATCATATTGAAGATTCCAAAATTCTCATTTGTATGGATAATCTTTTGTGGGTATGGATTTTACCACTATTTATACCTCAACCAATGTAAACTTTTCAAGGACAAAGTTTGGTTAGGCACTTTCCCATTTATTTTCAGCTTAGTATCTGCAATTTGGTTCGTATCAGGTATAAATGATTTTAGACTCTTAGGTTACGATTCTACTTGGAGTTTTTATGCGGCAATCCATGGATGTTTCATCGGTTGGCTTTTATTATCTGGGATTATTTTTTTGACAATGAAAAATAGATATAATATTTTTTTCATCGTAATGATATGCTCTATAATTGTTTTTTTCCTATTGATTGCATTAGGAATCTACCAATTTTCATACTTAAAAAAAATAGGTGTGATAGGCTATTATTTCCTGCTACCTTTTGTATTATTCATAATTGCAAAAAAATTGAATCCAAAACGACGTATCCATCAATTTTATTTGGTAATTAGTTTTGTGTCCCTTTGTTTAACCTTGAGCCTAGCTGTATTCAAAGAATTTTTCCAACCAACAGTTATGTTTTCAGAAATTCACTTTGTTATGATTTATATACATGGTGGATTTAATGCTTTTTTTGTGATTCCCCTTCTCCTTTTTGTCATAAAGAAAGAAACTATCCATTCCTCTTGAAATGGAAGAGATAGAAAATTCGAATATTGCAGTTAAAATGTTTTTCCAAATTGATTAAAAAAAAGAAACTACCTCATAAATAAATTTCCAAAATTTTCGTCCAAACTATATACCAACGGAAATAGTTGGTATCTTTACTTTGGATTCAAAATGTTACCTAATTCCTTTATTTCATTGACTTTCACAAAAAAGAAAAATTCTTTTGGGGAATTATGTTGAACCATCCATCCTTCTTGTTTTTAATTTCGAATAACATCCAATCTTAAGTACATGTCCCACAATTAAACTATTTTGATCAAACGAAACGGAACTTCATGAAATTAAGTATAGAAACTCGGAATCCTTCTTCTGGACTAAAGTCAGACACCAAATCAGAAAAATTCCAAACTGCAAATCTCGCCCGGTGCACTTATACATTATTGATGGTTTTGGTTTTCTATAATTTCCAATTACCATGGATTGTTGTTATTGGCTCAGTCCACCTAACGTTCTCCATCGTATGGTTTCTACTTATACAATTTGATATCTTAATCGAAAAGAATTTGTGGTGGAGTGGCTATGTTCCAGCGACATTTGATTTAATTTGGTTAACAGTATTAGCTTATGGAACGGGAAATATTACCTCATTTTTTATCTTAGGATATTTAGGTTCCATAGCATTAAGTAGTATGTCAATTGATAGAAACTATGGTATATACAATGCCTTTCTTGCCACAGTTCTTTTCAGTACCATGGGTTTTTTTGTTTATTACGATATTTTGCCCTTAATCAATATTATGATGACACCTGTTAAACCAACATTACTCAGTATTTTTATCTCTTCTACTTTATTGGGTGGAAGTGCTTTTTTAGTGAATCAGATTGTTTCAAAATTATTTTATTCATTAACTGATGTGAATGAAAAGTTACTCGCGATAGCCATGACAGATCCATTGACAGGAATCTCAAACAGAAGGTCATTTTTTTCCAACTTAGAAATCGAAATGGCGAGACAACACAGAAGTCATTCTCCTTATCCGATCGCATTTTTACTTTTTGACTTGGATCTTTTTAAAACAATAAACGATACTTATGGTCATGAAATTGGTGATCTTGTATTAGTAGAATTTGCCTCAGTTCTCAAAACCTCATTACGAAAACAAGACTTCCCATCAAGATGGGGTGGCGAAGAGTTTCTTGTTTTACTTCCAAATACGGAAATCGAAGGTGCCATAATCGTTGCAGAAAAAATTCGGACTACTTTTCATTCATTAACCATACCTGTAAAGGGAATACAAATTCGATGTTCCACTAGTGTTGGGATTTCTATCTTAAAAGACCAACATACAAACCCAGAATCGGTCATCAATTTAGCAGACGAATATTTATACGAAGCAAAACGAAATGGACGAAACCAAGTGTATTCCGAAAAGAATGTAACGATTTAATTTTTTGTTACAGTACAAAACTATCAATATCAAACAGTCTTACATATTTAAGAAACCTCTTTGACCAATCGGTCAAATCCTGCATTAGTTCCTTCTACCCTACCGCTGATTTGATCATTAAAAGAAACGCCATCTCCAAAGTTTTGATCTAAAATTACAATTTGTTCGGTAAAAACCATTCTTGTTCTGCCTTCAATCAGTGAATCAAAAAGTACAGTCACAAGGGAAACTGATATACGTTGTTCATTCATATACATGCCATATACATATACAATTCTTTCATTTGGAACAATGTCATAAAATGTCGCATCAAAAACATGACGGCTACCTAAAGGAGTCAATACGAGATTAGTCTCCTTTCCTCCAATCTGAAAGTCTAAACTAAACTCCTCTGTTTTCCAATCATCATGGCAGGAAAACCACCTTCGTTTTGAGTCAGCATTGGACCAAGCTCCAAAAACTCTCTCCTTAGAGGCTGGTAATATCCTTTCGATGCTAAACATTTTATTAATTACATGACTTTCATTCATATAGATTCACCTTTTAAATTTATATCTTCAGATTCTAAAAGAAATGACTCTAATCGATCAAAACTGTGATTCCAAGATTTTTTCCTTTCTTCTATCCATATATCAATTTGGTTTAATTGACTTAAATTCAATTCATATGTTCGAACCCTTCCTACTTTATTCGAAAATACAATCCCTGTTTCCTCTAATACTTTTAAATGTTTTAATGCAGAAGGAAGAACCATATCCAATGGTTTAGCTAATTCTTTGACAGAAGCAGGTCCAAAACTCAGACGTTCCACCATAAGTAAACGGCTTCGATCTGAAAGTGCATGAAATACGTTTTCCAAATTCGGATAATAGATATTCATTTAAGAATCCTTTTATATCAAATTAAGATAATTAAATTATCATTAGATTCTATCTTTTAAAAATCTTTTTGGAATTTTTTCAAAAAATGGATACATTGAAAAATATGGTTCTGCTTCAGATAATGTTCGCTTAACCGAATCTCTACCCAATACTAATTCAAAATAGGCAGTAAGCTTTGGAAAATGATCTCGAAAACTTACAATCGTATCTGAGTAAAATAAAGCAGGTATTGCTGAACAATCTGCCATTGTAAAGTTTTCTCCAATTAAGTATTTCTTAGATTCTAGTTGTTTTTCAATCATTGAATAAGAAATTCTGAGTCTAGAGTAAGCTTTCCCTACACCTAACCGATCTTTATCGCCATCTGGTAGTATTTGGTTTAGAACTATTTTTTGCATTGGTTCACTGACATATAGATCAAAAAAACGATCCCAAAGACGAGTTAATAATGCCAAATTTGTATCATTTGGAATGAGTTTTGTTTTTCCAGGATACATTAAGTCTATATATTCGATAATGATACTAGTTTCAGGAATTGTTTTATCTAAAGTAAGATCTCGAAGTAGTGGAATTTTTCCCACCGGCCAAAAATCATAAAGTTCAGTTTTTACATCTTCTAACATTAAATCTACGAAGTGGGATTCAAATCTAATGCCATTTTCGTATAAGGCGATGAGTACCTTATGGCAAAAGGAAGCAAGTGGATGTTGGTAAAGAATTAGCTCAGGAGATTTATAGTTATCCATTTAGCTAACTATTGAGGCCCTCAAACCGATGGCAAGCAAATTAGTATACCAAATAGATAACTATTGTCTTGTGTTGCCATTGAAGTCGCCAAAAGATGAAAATGTAGAAAATAAAATGTAGGAATTTCGTAAGTTTCTCGGCAAAAGGTGGGAATTGTGGTAGGGGGAGAACTGCCACTTGCCCACGAGCCACTCCCCTCCACCCTAACTCGGGAGGGGGATCGAGGATTCACATCAACATTATGTCGCATTAAAATCTCCCCTATCCCTGCTAATATACACGGGCTTATTCAATATAAACCCACATAACAATGCATAATTGATTTTCAAAGCCATCATTGAAATTCAAATATGAAAAGACAAACATTGAAATGAATCATTTCCACTAAAATCTATATTTTATATTAAAATTTAACAATCAATATTGGTAAATATTTTGGTTTGAAGTTAATCAAGAAAACTAGCAAATCAATAGAAACTACTTTAAAACCAAATCGAGATTTCGAAAAATTGACAGGAAAAAAAGAGAATTTACCATTTCATCTCTTCCATCTTCATGATAAGATAAAAAGTTATGAAACCAAAAATTCTTATATTCATAACGTGTGTATTCCTATTTTCATTCCCAAATGAATCACAAACGACGAATGTTTCTAATGAGTTGAGAAAAAAACATTTCCTTTTGAACCGTCTAGGAGTTGCACTTGATGGTTATGATCCTGTTTCTTATTTTTCCAACCAACCCACCAAAGGAAAAAGTGAAGTCAGCTCGACCTATAAAGGAATTACATACTATTTCACTTCAAATGAAAATAGAGTAAAATTTGAAAAAAATCCAGACAACTTTGAACCTGAATATGGAGGTTGGTGTGCCTATGCGATGGGTGAAGATGGATCTAAAGTTGAGGTGGATCCAAAACGTTTCAAAATTATCAATGGGAAAATCAACTTATTTTATAATGGAATCTTGGGCGATACTCTTAAACCTTGGAACGAAAATGAAAAGGAATTAATTCCAAAAGCAAATTCAAATTGGAAAAAATTGATGCAAGAGTGATAATTTCAATCTGCACTAAGATGAAATCACCGATTGAGTCGCATGTTGGGTTGAGAAAGCAATTCCAAATCCACCTGCGACTAAAACGTTTGGAAAAGAATGGTTGAGAGCAATTTTAATAATAGCCATATGGTGTACAGAATGTTCGTTGCAATAAGCTAACTCACGAAAGCTCGAACTCTTCAAAGTTGGTCGAACATCTTTCTCATGAGTAGATACACTGATCAAAATTGGAACATCTATAGATATTACCTGAAGTTCTTTTTTTAATAAAGAAATAAACTCTAAAGAAAATTCCTTATCTACTTCCAATTGATTTGATCTTTTTCTCGCATCATAATCAATCTCGCCTCTTTGTAAACCAAGTAGATACTCTTGATAAAATTCCAAAATGTGACGAGTGTGTTGGGAAATACTACATTGATTGAGTATGGAGAGTGGATTTGTAAATTCATTTTGAGAAAGTTGTTTAATTAATTTTTCAATTGATGAAATGATCATCAAAGATTCCTCTACAAGGATCATAGTCTATTCAATACCTTTTTCAAATTTAACAAAAAACTTTCTTTATCTGCATATAAAAGGATACAACAACCTATAAAATTAATAAGTGCCAGTATAAACAATAAACCATGATCCTTTGCTACTTCGATACCAATGATAAAAACGTGACTAGCCAAAGCAATAAACATTGCTCCTATTCCAACCAAGGCACCAATCCAAACGAAACGTGGGTTAAAAAACAAAACAATAATGAAAAACTCAATCAATCCTGATCCAATTCTCCCCCAAGGCTCAACACCAAGTTTTGAAAAAATAAATACAGATTCTTCAGCTGCACTAAACTTGAAAAACAAAGTCTGTAGAAAAATTACACCCACGACTAATTTGATTCCATTAAGAATCCAAAATTTTGACATTTTAAGCATTTAATCCATTCGAGATGAAGAATAGAACTTGGATCATTATTTTATTTTAGCTCAAAGGCAATAAATTTCAATGGTGAAACCGGAATTTTTTATGTCAATTTTTCTTAGATCGAAATATACCAGGAGACTTTCCTGTGTATTTTTTAAATAATTTACTAAATTGACTGGCATCTTCAAATCCTAGATCATCAGAAATCTCATTTACTGACTTTAGTGTGAATAATAACATTCGTTTTGCTTCTAAAATAATACGCTGGTGAATCGTTTGCAAAGGAGGATCAAGCTTTGCATTTCGAAATAACTCAGCTAGTTTTTTTGACGATATATTTAACAAAAAAGAGTATTCAGAAATTTGTTTGTAACTCCTAAAATTTTCTTCTACAAGCAAATTAAATTTACGTATAGTTTCAATGGTTTGTTTATCACCCTGTATTCCAATAATCTGATTTCGTCCAATCCTTGTCAGTCGAATGATTAAAATTTTCAAAAGACTTACTAACATTTCACTATGTAAACTATCACCCTCTTCAAATTCTTTTACAAAAAGGTCAGTTAATTTTTCGAAAGCCAAAAGTTCAGTATTAGGAATTTTCAAGACAGCAAATTTTTGGGCTCCATAAAATAAAATTCCGTTACAAGAAACCTCGTGATCATGGTCTCTAATGCAATAAAACTCGCGATTAAAACAAATCGCTGTTATTCTTTGATTGTTTTCTGGAATTTTTACATAATTTAATGCAGTTAACGTACAAAATGAATTTTCCGTTAGTACTACCGTATTTTCATCGCAAGTAAAATTGAAATTTTCATCGCCTTGGTTCCAAAGGATTCGATTTGCTGTAGGATTTGCCAAAGTATTTTCTAAATAACTAGAGATATCATTAGTAAAGTAAAAATAGGAGCCAGTAAGAGGATCTTTCAATTCATATTGAATGGATTTGAAATTAGATTTCATGTAGAATACTTAAATTTGACTTCAGAAAGATATGATTTGGTAACTTTGTTTTAACTTTTTGAACCATGGATTTGATTCTTCATGACAGTTTCCACTTCATCAAAATATTTTTGAGTACGTTTTCCCTTATAAGCCAATCGAATGGTAAAATCTGAATCAATTAAAAAGGTGGCCGCTTGAGCAAAATCATTTGGTTGAATTCTCACTCCAAAATATTGACAAAGTTCCATCGTCGAATCACTTGCAAAGATAAAATTCATAGGATGGATATTGAGCCAACTTCTCAGTGTGTCGATAGGCTCTGTTGAAATTACAATTACGTTACCTTCTTTTTCATTCAATCGTGATGCCCATTCAGAAAGATTCTTTAAGTGAATTTGGCAAAATGGACACCAAGTACCACGTATAAAAACTAGGATAAGTGGACCTCGTTTTATGATGTCAGATATTTTTATTCTTTGATTGGAAGTTAACATCAACTCCCAATCTCTGACTTTGGAGTCTATGGGAAGTGGTTGTATTGAAGGATCTGCACTCCCATCAATTTGCATCATAAACCAATCTTTTAATTTCATAAATCAATTTGCACCTATTTACTTTGTCCTACTATTGAACCCATCTACAATGGTAAATGCCGTCCTTTTCAGAATTCCCTATTAAACCATTTTTGTAGCCAGCTTTTCTTAATTCTCTAATGTTAGACCATTTGTCAATTTTTTGCCATTAACCTCAAAGGATAAAAATGGATATTCTAGATTTAAACTTGTGTCCATTTTTCTTATCCAAAGGATTACAAAACAAAAATCCGTCAAAAAGGACCTTACTCCACAACAACTAATCATTAAAAACCGACCGTAAAATCTAATTATCGTTTGTTTGTGAAGGTGGATAGGAAGATTATGGTTTCAGTTTAGTTTGTTCTAAGTAAATTAACAACAAACGTAAGTTCTTATTTCTTTAATAGATAAGGGGCATTTGGGATTCTTTAATGTTCGCGAGGGTAAATGAAAAAATCAATTGTTGATGAAATTTTGGTCTCAAGAGAAATGAAAAATGAGAAAACAGTAGCGATTGTTAGACTTACAATATTCTCCATCGCTTCCCTGTTAGATTACTTATCCTACTTCCAAGTAATCAATTATACAATCGTCCAACCAAATATAGTCACACTTATGTTGGATACAACAATACTAGTTTTTGCAGGAATTGTATTTATATTTCTAACCTACTTCCCATACAAAACCTATTTGAAATTTTTTACGATCACTTTAGATTATATTATTATTGGTCTTATGATTTACTTTGATCCAACCGTTCAAAGAGGGAATGGAGTCATTTATTTCATTGCGATGATTAGCGCTATTTTCATTTATCAATTTAACTTACTTAGACATTCAAAAATTGGTACTATATATGGTGCTTTTTTATCTTTTGTGTTCCTTCTTGTAATTTCCATTGGATTAGGTGAAGGATACCCAGTCGATTTTTTTCCCATGATGATTGGACTGGGGATGATCCTTGCAATAGGTTATGTTACCACTGTTTCCAATATCGAAATGGTTAAAGAAGCCAATGCAAAACAAATGATGGAAAGATACCTTCCCTCACAATTAGTCAGCGAATTTTACAAAAATAAAGCCCAGTTAGAACCTGGTGGCGAAATGAAAGAAGTTACAATTCTATTTTCTGATATCCGCTCATTTACAAAATTTTCCGAACAAAGGTCTGCTGAAGAAGTAGTTCTTTTCTTAAACAATTATTTATCACGTATGACGGATGTTATATTTCATTTCAACGGTACAATTGATAAATTCATTGGTGATGCCATCATGACTATATTTGGTGCTCCGTTCAAACAGGATGATGATGCTCTCCGTGCCGTAAAATCAGCAGTGGCCATGATTCGTGAATTAGAAAAACTAAACAATCAAATGACCAATCCAAACGATCATCTAAAAGTTGGTATTGGAATTCATACTGGAGAAGCGATTGTTGGGAATATTGGTTCTGATCGCAGATTGGATTATACGGTGATTGGTGATAATGTTAACTTAGCTTCCAGAATTGAAGGTTTAACCAAACATTATAATTGCCCTATTTTAATTTCTGAATCTACATTCCAACAAATTGAAGGCAAATATACAACGAATGAAGGATTTGTTATACGTGAATTAGACAAAGTGATTGTAAAAGGAAAATCAAAACCTATTACAGTATATGAGGTTGTTTGTTTTCCAATTTGAAAAAACAAACAACTATATAATTATATATATTATTTACCTTACCGAATAGCCCATGTTGCAATTTGGATTTGTTGAGAGGCAGAACCTGAAATCGAGACTAATGCGAAAGTGTTATTTCCATACGTTACTCCACGATATTGGCCTGAGGCAAGTGGTGTCCTTGCAGTCCAAGTAATCCCATCAGTTGAGCTCATTGCACGATTTGTTCCCGTAAATCCTGCTGCCAAAAAAAGTCCATTTCCATAGTGGACGCCATACCATTCATTATTTTCTGATGCGGTTCTGGCTGTCCAAGTAATTCCATCAGTGGAAGTCATCACTCGGTTAGTCCCTGTCCTACCCACTGCAACGAAAGTATTTTTCCCAAAAGTCACAGCTCTCCAATCATTTGCTTCGGCAGCAGTCCGACTAGTCCATACTGTTGCATCTGAAGACGTTGCCACCTGACCACCTGAAGCAACGATCACAAAAACACCATTTCCAAAAGCAATTCCCTCATAACTTCCAGTAGGAGGAGCCACACTTGTCCAATCGATCCCATTTGTTGATGTCGCAATTGTAGTGCTAGAAATTGCAACGAAACGACCGTTCCCAAAAGCTATGTTGTTCCAATTGACTCCGCCTCCACCAGGTAACGCACGTACTGTCCAAGTAATCCCATCAGTTGAGCTCATTGCACGATTTGTAACGCCAGAATTAGCAATGGCCACGTAGATATTATTACCGTAAGCAACACCTAACCATTGTTCAGAGTCAGCTGCTGTTCGTTCAATCCATGTACGTGCATCAGTCGATGTCATAACGGAATTGGTGAGACTTGTATCTTGCGCAACAGCGACAAATTGATTTCCACCATGAGTCATTGCTGTCCAAACTTTGGAGTTCGGAGCTGTCGCACTCGTAAACGAACCAAAATCACAACGTTCTGGATTGGATTCACAAGTTTGAGTGGCATATAAGCCTAAAAGTAGTTGTGGTAATTTGTCGCCTTTTGTGTCAGAACATGAAAAGAAAAACAACTGAAAGTAAGTTAACAAAAATAGAAAAAAAAATGGGGAATTACTCTTTCTTTTCACTAGTGTTTTAGAAACATTCATAATCAAAATCTCCGAGATGTTTGCGGATACAGTGGTTCTGAATCTCCGAAACTTTGCTAAGGAGATCCAATACCAGTAAAAACTCAATCCTAATTCTTAGGGAATTTCACAAAAAATAGAAAAAGTTGTTTTTTTACGATTTCATTCGTTGTGGTTTTGAGTTATTTTGAATTCATCAATTGTTAAAGGCCTAAAACTCCTAATGATCAAGGGATCTTTACTTATTTACATGAATCTGCATTTGTGTTTTTCCATCATACATTGACTCGATGAGCGATTTGTATTTTTCTGAAACGACATGTCTTTTGACTGATAGTTTAGCAGACAACTCATCACCTACTTCCTGACGAAAAAGATGTCGATACCTTTCAACAGATAAAGAAGCCTCCTTTGCTAAATGAGAAAGTGAAAAACAATCAAGCTCTACATCTTGTATACTTTTTTGAATGCGTGGATCCATTTTACGATTTGTTTGTTTATCAAAATTTTTATTTATAATTTCGAGAAGTTGTATACGAGCTTCTTTTTTCGATGATTTTAAAATATCTCTAATTTGCTGTTTCAGATTTTCTGTAAATACATCACCAACTTCAAATGCTGATTGATTTGAAGCTAAACTCCTATCAAAAAAAAGTTGATAACCTGTTGTTAATGGATCCAAATAAAGAAGTGTAAGGTTCCCCTCCCCACCCTTCATTTCGTGACTTACACCCGAAGGTATGCAGACAACATTGTATGACTTCCAAACACCATCAATTGTACGTAATCCAACAGAGCCTGAATCAGGAATACTAATTTGGATAAAAAAATGGCTATGCCGATGGGTTGAAAATACCTCACCGCGGTATGTAGCAAAATCTTCCCATATCAAAAATTGTTTCATAAATAAAGTTTCAAAGACACAATGAGACCAGTAAGAGAGATATGGTGTGTGGTAAACAAAAAAAAATGATTCAATATAAGGGCGAGCCCCCAAAGAATTCATCTCTTACAAAACATAACCTGCATTAGGCGAATTTTCCGTTCATTTTGGGGTCGGGCTCTTCAGGGCTTTGGTCGCCTTGCGACCGCTAACGCGCCCTTACGATCCCTCTCGCAAGAATATTGTGTGATACTAGAATGCCCAATCGAAATACAAACATACCCTTCGGAAACAAAAACTCGGTAGGAATCGAAAGGTATAATTCGAAAAAAATTTAGAATGAATTTAAAAAACGAAGTTGGTCGGTTTGAATCAATTATACCCACTTTTGTTTCAGTAGTGGCTCCAATTAACGCGAGGGAGACCCAATTCTCTGCAAATTCTAAAACTCCTTTAAATTCCTGAGAGTTTTAGTAAAATCTCCACGAACAGAAGCACTTCCTTTCGTCTCCTCTTTTGAAGGTGAACTAGGTTCAGAAAATAAGAGAATTGAAATTTGTTCTATCTGGATTGGATTTGGAGTTTGATTTCAGGGAGTCTTGGGAATCTAACCCTTGAGATTGCGAACACCTGTCGGCTTCCAGGACCTTTCTTGCCAGAAGATCTCATTTTGAAAAAATGACCTAAATCCATTCCCTTTCCATAGAAGGTACAGTTTGTTTGCTAAACTTTTTTTTCAAAAAAATACGATGACAATTTCCGATGACCTCTTCACGGAGGTGATGTTAAGAAACAACAAACGAATGTTTTTATCGTTTCTTTCCATCCTTGTTTTAGCAAACGTTGCAACATTATTTATTAAAATTTCAGGAAAAGGATCAGATTATCTTACCTACCAAAGTATAATCATCGAGTTTGTTTTGGCATCTTCAATCTTGATTGTAGGATTCCTATTATCTTCAAGATTAAAATCCCATTGGACATCTAGTTACATTTCCATAACTGGTGTTACGTTGTGTTTATTGGTATTTCAATATGTAATTTATGGCGCAACGGAACTTTCAGCAACGTTTTACATTTCTTTTGTTTTGAGTGTATTGTATTTCAATCGGAATGCTTCCATTTACAACTTTGTTTTGATTATTGTTTCTGAAATAGTTTTGTTCACTTTTAGACCAGAATTAATTCCTGGTGGTCCTAAAAGTAATATCATCGTAAGATTTTTGATTTTTGTTTGGGTGGGGATTGGTGCAACTGTTGGAGCAACTGCAACAAGAACACTACTCAACTTAGCTGTTGAAAAACAAAAAGAAGCGAAAAAAGCTTTAGACTCGTTAGTACAAATGGCAAAAACAATTCTAAATACGATTGAATTGATGAAACAGCAAATAAAAGACCAAGATACAATTTCAGAAGAACTTAAACAAATTTCGGGGCACCAGGCATCCTCATTAACGGAAATATCTATTTCATTACAAGAATTATCTGCAAAGGCTGACTCGAATAACAAAATTGCAAAATCATTGTATCTTGAATCGGAATCTTCAATTCAATCAGTGAATGACCTAAAAACCATCAACGAAACTGTCCAAACTGGAACTGGTAGGATCTATCAAAACTTAGACGTAGTTATGGACTATTCAAATGAAACATCAGAACACATTCACTTATCGATTAATAAATTTAACATCCTTCAAGAAAAAAGTACGGAAATTTCTGATTTTGTCTCTGTGATCAATGATATAGCAGATAAAGTAAACTTGTTATCATTAAATGCAGCAATTGAAGCTGCAAGAGCTGGTGAACATGGTAGAGGTTTTGCAGTTGTTGCAGAAGAAATTTCAAAGTTAGCTGACGCTACAACAAAAAACTCCAAAGAAATTTCAAAAATCATCCAGGAAAACCTCACATTGATTAGTGAAAGTAGTGAACTTATCAACCGGTCTTCGGAAAGAATGGGAAAACTTAGCACAGCAATTGGCATCATCAAAACAGAAATCAACGGCGTTGGATCCAAAATAGAAGAAATAGACAAAGCAATTGAATCAATTGATAATCTAAACTCTCGAATTTATGAAACCAGTAAAACCATTGAAAATTCAACTAACTCCCAAAAGGTAGCTACAGAAGAATCAACAAATATCACCACCAAAATATCAGAATATGCAAGCAACATCGTCGAAATTTCCAAACAAATTTCGGAAAATAGTAAATCTACTGGAGGGATTATGGTAAGATTAGATGAAATGGCAAAAGAAATGAAGAATTGATCATTCAATTGATTTAACACTGTTTTATCGAAAGATACAATCAGAATGAGATGATTTTTTTCTAAAAAAAAAAGAGACAATCTTTGTTTTCATACAATAAAATTCGTCTCATCCATCAGATAATCATACCAAAATTGGACTATATAATTTGAGCGATTCTCCCTTAATCCCCACTGACCAACTTGCTAAATTTGAATTTAATGATGATCTTCTGAGCAGTTATCGTAAGAGCAAACAAATCCCACTCGATTTATATGATCGAACAGGTAAGCTCATCATGGCAAAAAAAAAGAACGCAACGGAAGAGGATTTTGGCAAACTTTTAAAGATCGAGTTGCAAGGAGCCTATTGCCTTACCTCAGACTCAAAACAATTGCGAGTCACATCGGGAGATAACACAGACCCTCGAAATACAAAACTGTTTGATCCAGACAAAACTACGGAATTTGCAAAACAAACTGAATCATTGATCTTAGAGTTAAAAAAAGAAGCTTTTAATTCGGATCATGCACTCAGAGTTCACAAATCAATTGGAAAAGTTTTAGATGATTTTACAAGCAATCCAGATTTTGAATCTGGTTTATTTAATATATTAGAGATTTTGAATCATGCGGGTGTTCCTGTTGAATCAGAATTAATGACAAAACGAACAATTGTTGCAATGGGAATGAAAGTCCGAACTAAAAAGATAGGTGTAGGAGACGATAACAAACCAAATAAAAAAGACCATCTTTCAGTGATGACAGCAAGTTTTCTTGCAGATATAGGTTATTCAAAATTAGTATTACCTGACAAACCAAACCTAACAAAAGAAGAATACAATGCAATCCAACAACACCCAATTATCAGTTATTTGATGACACTGGCAGCACCTGAAATCACTCAAGAAATTCGTACTTTAGTTTTAAACCATCATAGACCCTTTCGAGGGAATACAATTAACAACAACTTTCCTGACAATAATACAGTATTTAAAAAGTTAATGTTAATAAGAGATAAGTTTATAAAAGACCCAAGTAAAAAGATGATTGTAGCTGATATAGATGCACAACTTCGAATCCAAGAATCGAATGTAAATTCAGTCAATTTTGAAGAAGATATAGCAATTTTGTCTCTTGCAAGTGAATATGCAAGTTTAACAACAAACCAACCATGGCGGCCTGCATTCAGTTCCGCGACAGCATTAAAAATGATTGTCAATGATTCGTTTTTTTCCTATAGCAATCGAAACATCCGACACTTACTAGACTATGTTGGTGCGAGTTTGACAAATAATCAGAATATAATCAATGTAGGTGATTACGTCATAACAGCGTCTATCGATTCAGAAAAACAGGTGCATTTTGATATTTGCAAAATTTTAGAAGTTGATCGTTTCCAAACACGTCCCAAAATCCAAAGGATATGCACCATCAAACCTTTGTTTAAAAAGGGGATAAAGTATCGGATTGCTGATTTTGATATCAACGAAATCCGAATGGACAAACGTAAGGCGGTGATCGACCTTGCAGGCCAAACTTCTAGTACACAAAGGATCATTTACATCATTGACCCAGAAATGAACGCACCTCTTTACGATGCAGTCACTAAAATGGATGTTCCATAACGAATCTGGATAATACAGGATTATAGATATTAAATTCAAGACGTTGGTGTTTCATTCGGTTTTGAGCTACGAAAAATTTTACTGTCATCGGTATAAACCAAAAAATTTGGTAATCAATGGATATTTATCATGTCTCATGAAATAGGTTTGGATCTCACTCTCCTCTTTTGGAATAATCTCGTATCAATCTTAGTTTTAATTTTCATTATATACTTGGCAATTAACTACCAGTTCATTCTTTTTTTCATTACAACTGCCTTATCTTTAATAGTTGCCCTTCTATTTTTGTTTCAATCGAATAAAGATCCGATTACAAACATGGGATTTATCAAACTGATACTCCTTTTACCACTTGGTTTAGGAGTAGTCATTGGATTTATATGTTTACCCGAATCGAAACAACAAAAACTCCTTCCTTGGTTTACAAGTTATATTAATTTTGCAGTTCTTACCAATATCTTTGTTATGATTTTTGCGAACGATGGTGGAACTTATCGCGGAATTGTCAGTCGATTTGTTTGCTTTTTTCTACTCATCTGGTTACTCCAAGAAATGGCTAAAGTTAATTTTCAAACTTCCAAGATAAATCAGAATATTTTTACTTTTAATTCTTCACCCTTATCATGGATTTATTGCCATGCTGTTTATCGAATTGCACTCCTATCATTACCAACTTTTGATAGTACCAATTTTTTACTTTTGGAACCAATGAGTCTTGTTGTGATGGTTGTATTCTACCAGATAAACCAGAAACGATTCCCACTTCCCTTTTATTTTGGTTTTGCAGATACAATTGTTGTCACTACTTTAACCGTATTAATGCGGTATCCAATTCCTCTTCCATTCCAACTTAAGGGACCATATTTTGCCAATTTATCCGAATACCAATGGGACATGATCTTCGTTCCGATCCAATTGGTATTAATTGGTTTTGTGGTGCGCGCGATCTACAAAAATAGATTCGAATCCAAGGATTTACAAATAGTGGAATTGAAATAACATCGTTCCCATGATTGCCGAGATATTCATAACACCCTCCCTTCTGAAGCTCCACTCTTTCCTTTGTTATCCTTTTTCTCGTGTTCGCTCAATGATTCTAGTTCCTAAATCACAAGAACGCACTATAAAATCTTTGGTAGTGTCAGTTTTATTTCGCTTCCCTTTTCGAAATAAAAACCTGGTATTAGAAAAAGTTTTACTTTGTTTGAATTTGGATGATTTATGAACTCTCAATTTTTTAACTTGTCCTTGGATTGGACCAATCCTAAGTTTCTTGTCCCTTTGGTTTTTGTTGGAATCGGATTCGGAATTCTGGTTTATGTCCTTAAAATTTACTTTGATTCAATCCACCTAAAAAGGAAAGGAACGAAAACGAAAGGCAAAGTTGTCGGCTACAAAGATGTAGGTGCTGACAAATATGGAAAAAGATCGAAAGCTTTGTTAGTCCGTGTAGAGGTTGGTGATAAGGTCTGGGAATTCCAATCTCTCTTGTATTGGGTTGTGCCACCATTTACCGTAGGTGATACGGTTCCTGTATTGTATTTGATTACGAAGTCTGAAATACCCACCTCACGTTTGGACAATTGGGAAGAACTTTTTGCGGACGCCATCCTTTTGGGAGCGATTGGTATAGTGCTACTGGTCTTCGGAAGTTTGCTCCTATTCAATTATAATCCTGATGTTTAATATACTTTGTATTTTAAATGCTCTCTAATTTTTCCTTAGAAATATAACTGATAAACTTCTCACTCCAATTGGATTTCCAGAATGAACAAATTGTTAGAACGATTAGGCTCTTTACAAGGTTATCGAGATACTCATACTAAATTTCTAGCTGCTTAAACTTTCACAAAATACTTATTTCCCATTTTTTCGGTAACTGGGGACAATCATCCGAATATTACCTCACAGGTAATCGACTGAGCTTTGTTTTTGCATATAATGAAACTCTATGGAGAACAGTATATGAATCAATATTCCCTTTTAAAAAACACCTTCTTAATCAATGGATTTCTGTCTGCAATGACAGGACTTATTTGTTTGTTTCTTTCCGATTATCTATCCACACTATTCGGAAATATTTCGAGACTGTATCTGGAAGTAATTGGAGGAGGACTTGTCGTTTTCGGAAGTTTTGTATTTTTTATAGGAAAAAATGAAAAGCCGAATCTTATGATTGCGTATATCATTTTTTATTTGGATGTAGTTTGGGTTTTGGGAACAACGGGACTTCTCGCATTGTTTTTTGAAAGTATTCACATTCGAGGATTCGCTTTCGCTACCGCAGTCGGACTCGCGGTATTGGGGTTTGCAATTTTTGAATTCAAAGGAAACATCAATGCTGATAAGTGGTAAATTTTCTTTAGGAATAAACTCAATTTGATCTTTGGGTAAAAAAGAGGTAATCTTTTGATACAACTCGAAATTTTCCTTTTTTCCAAGTCTTGCTTCCTGTCGCAACCTTCCCAATAAATAAGCGGAAACTTCTTCCCAGTTGATCAAATACTTTCTGAAACCGTCAGGGTGAAAAATCAATTCCATAAGATTCTGTCCAATCGTAACCGATCCAGGAAATAAATGGGAGAACAGAAGTTCCGCTGGGAGAAAGACCAGCACCTAACATTAACAAATTTCTTTCACGGAATGGAATGTCCAATACATCCGAAAGTCGATGGATCATTTCTTTAGTAGGATTTGCCCTTCCAGTTTCCAGAAAGCTGATATGTTTGCTTGAAATTTCCGCATCCAATGCCAATTCCAGTTGGCTTTTTTTACGAAGTTTTCTCCATTCCCTTAGTTGGTCACCGAATCCGTTTTTCATTTTTTAGTCCACTATCATGAAAATCATTAATTTCATCAAGACCACTACCAATGTAAAGAGTAAGATTTTCAAAAGTTGCACTCAGATAGATAGGCCCGAATACAGAATGCCGTTAGGGCATAAAAAAACCCCGCTAACTTAGCGAGGTTTCAAAGTAACAATGGTTAAGAATTTAAGTCTTATGACTTATCTTTTACAATATACAACGTAGCGTGACAACAATCCTAACGAAAGGTAATTGGTTTCCTTTATAAAAGGAGGTGATCCAGCCGCAATTTTTAAGATATAGCTAGAATATTTTCTTACGGAAAATATTCTGTGACTTCACCCTCTTCACGAGTTTCACCTCATAAGAGCCTCCCCTTGCGTTATGCGGGGATTTTGGGCGAGCCCCCAATGACTAGATTCAATTTCAACAATGGATTCGGATCAGATAACATCGTATCAGAAATTTGGGGTCGGGCTCTCCAGGGCTTCGGTCGCAAAGCGACCGCTAACGCGCCCTTACGATCCCTCTCGCAATTAAAAACAAAACTGTTTTTTCAAGAAACTTCACAAATTTTGTTGCCTTCACCTTTCCAAAATTGCCAGATTGAAGATGTAGAGATGGGTAAATTTCAATGTTAACAAAAGCTAAGCATTTCATCGTAGTAAGCAAAAAAAGACAGAGCAAATTGACAACCTTTCAAAACTTTATTTCCTCAATATATTCTAATTTATAGGAAATCGGCAATATCATAAATGACTTTCAACGAAGATTCACGAGTAAAAATTCCCACCATACTTCATTTGTGTAGATTAGGTTATTCCTACATTTCTTTAAAAAACTCAAAATGGGATGAGACCAGCAATATCTTTCCAGAATTATTTAAAGAAAGCATAAGCAGAATCAATTCAGACAAAGACCTAACAGAAAATGACCTCAAGCGAATTCTTGATGAAATCGCACTTTCGTTAGACAACGACGATTTAGGCAGAGTATTTTATGAAAAATTAATCGATCAATCAGAAATTCGGCTGATTGATTTTGCTAATTTCAACAATAACACTTTTCATGTAGTGACTGAATTAACATACAAAAACGAAGATGAAGAATTTAGGCCAGATATAACCTTACTAATCAATGGGATGCCATTGGTATTCATTGAAGTCAAAAAACCGAATAACAAAGATGGCATTCAAGCTGAATTTGATCGAATTCAAAAGCGAACTCAAAATAAAAAATTTAAAAACTTTTTAAACATAACACAGCTGATGATATTCTCAAACAATATGGAATATGCAGAGAATACATCTCATAAACAAATTGAAGGTGCATTTTATGCAACTACATCTCAAAAAAATGTAATATTAAACTATTTCCGTGAAGAAGAAAAATTTAATTTAAAAGAAATTTTGGCACCTACAAATGCTGAAATTGAAAATTTCGTTCTCAAGGACACCAATTACGTCGGAATAAAGAATTCTCAAGAATTTGTTATTAATAAGGATCCGAATAGTCCGACCAACAGAATCTGCACTTCAATTTTACAGCGAGAACGACTCGCCTTTCTTTTACGCTATGGTTTCGCTTACATGAAAGAAAACTCGGGTTTACAAAAACATGTTATGCGGTATCCTCAATTTTTTGCTACAAAAGCAATTCAAACAAAGCTAGATGAAGGCATTCGGAAAGGTATAATTTGGCACACACAAGGTAGCGGAAAGACGGCATTGACTTACTATAATGTAAAATACCTGACTGATTATTTTCAAAGCAGAAATATCATTCCCAAATTTTACTTCATTGTCGATAGACTTGACCTATTAATTCAGGCAAGTAAAGAATTCAGAGGAAGAGGATTAGTTGTTCATGAAATCAACTCCCGTAATGATTTTGTTAAAGATATAAAAACTACCAGCGTGATTCACAACGATTCAGGAAAGAGTGAAATCACAGTTGTAAACATACAGAAGTTTAAAGAAGATTCGGATGTTTTACGTAATACAGATTACAATCTAAATATACAACGAATTTATTTTCTTGATGAAGTTCATAGAAGCTATAATCCCAAAGGTAGCTTTCTCGCAAACTTACGGGAATCGGATCCTAATGCAATTCATATTGGTTTGACAGGCACACCTCTACTCAGCTCCGATTTCAATTCAAGAGACTTATTTGGAGAATACATTCACAAATACTACTACAATGCATCTATTGCTGATGGATATACGCTCAAACTAATTCGAGAAGAGATTGAAACCAAATACAAACTCTCTATGAAGAAAGCATTAGAAGAAGTTGACATATTGAAAGGTGAGGGAAATCGAAAAACAGTATATGCACACCAAAGTTTCGTAGAACCCATGCTCGATTTCATTATCGAGGATTTTACAAAAGCCAGAATTACGCATGGTGATAATACGATTGGTGGGATGGTTATCTGCGATTCCGCTGAACAGGCAGAAAAACTCTATGAAATCTTCCAGCATAAGTATTTGGTTAAGAAAGAATCAGAGAAAACTACATCAGATACAGATTCCAAACTGATTGAATCGGCTTCACACAACATAAAAAATTATTTTCCCCTGTCTGCTTCGGTTATACTACACGACATTGGAACGAAACAGAAACGTGAGGCCGAAATAGAGGCATTTAAAGATGGAAAGATTGATATCCTTTTTGTCTACAACATGCTTTTAACTGGATTTGATGCCCCTCGACTCAAAAAACTCTATCTTGGAAGATTAATCAAGAAACATAATTTATTGCAAGCGCTGACAAGAGTCAATCGACCTTATAAAAATTTCCGCTATGGATATATTGTAGATTTTGCCGACATCGAGGAAGAATTCAACCAAACCAATAGAGACTATTTAAAGGAGTTAAACGAAGAGTTAGGTGACGAAAAAGAGCATTATTCCAACCTTTTCAAAACTCCGGAAGAAATTCAAAAAGATATTCAGGACATCAAAGAATTACTGTTTCACTTTGACACTGATAATGCTGAAATATTCTCACAGCAGATCTCTCAGATAAACGACCGCTCTGAGATGTTGAAAATAACAAAAGCTTTAAATACAGCTCGCGAACTCTATAACCTAATCAGACTCTCTCGTAACTACGAATTGTTAGATAAGCTAGATTTTCAAAAACTCACATTACTCTCGCGCGAAGCCAATAACCATTTAGCCATCATTAATGCTCGTGAGGCATTGGAAAACAATGATAAATCAACCAACTTACTTAACTTAGCTTTGGAAGATATAATTTTTGCATTCCTAAAAGTGAAAGAAGAAGAAATGATTTTGGCTGATCAATTGCGAAATACGCTAAAAAGGACTCGCGAAATGTTGGGGGGCAATTTTGACCAAAGAGACCCTGTATTTATCAGCTTAAAGCAGGAATTAGAAAGGCTCTTTAAAAAGAAAAACCTAAACGAAGTAACCAAAGAGGATATGGAAGCAAATATTAATGCCTTGAATGAGATCTACGATGAAGCACGAGAACTGGAACGGAAAAATCAATTGCTTCGCGCAAAATATGATAATGATGAAAAATACGCACGAATCCACAAACGTTTGATGGAAAAGGATCCTCTTACCCAAAGCGAAGCAAAATTGTTTGAATTATTAAGTAGCCTAAAAAAAGAAGTAGATACTCAGATTTTACAAAATGATAAAATGTTGGAAAATCAAAGTTTTGTAGAAAAAATGTTATTACGCCTGGTAATAGACCAAATCAAGAATAAACACAAGATGTCATTAGATTTGGCGACATCCAAACGAATTAATCATCTAATAGTAAATGAATATAGGAACGAGTATTTAGGAGAGGCAGCTTAATCGATAAATTATGACTAAGACGATAGAATTTGAAAAGAAAACTAAAGAGCTGATTGATAGTCTGAAAAGTGTCTGTGCTAATTACGGTCTTGGCAATGATGGAAATGAGTTTAAAATCATTACTCAAGTATTTCTATATAAGTTTCTCAATGACAAATTCATTCATGAAATAAAGATTTTGGACCCAAAACTAACCAAAGCAGATAAAATTGAAGAATCACTCAAATCATTAAAAGCAGACGAATACGAGATGCTGACATCGCAACTCAACGTGAACACTGCAATCCTCAAACCAGAACATTTTATTTCGAACCTATTTGCTCGCCAGAACGAACCAAGGTTCGCTGAAATTTTCGATAACACGCTCCTGGAAATATCCAAAGAAAACAGTAAAATTTTTTCTGTGGTCACGGAGGGCGGTGAAAAGATTACTCTTTTTGAAAACCTAAGCAAATATGTGACGGACAAACGTGATGAATTCTGCAAGGCAATCATCAACAAGCTGGTTAACTTTAGCTTCGAAAACATCTTTCATGAAAAATTTGATTTCTACGCTACCATTTTTGAATACTTAATTAAAGATTACAATACCAATAGTGGGGGCAAGTATGCAGAATACTTCACACCTCATGCAGTAGCAAAAATTATGGCACGTTGTCTTGTCCAAGGCAAGGTTAAAAATGTAACTTGTTATGACCCGAGTGCTGGATCGGGCACATTACTCATGAACCTCGCACACCAAATTGGGGAAGATCGATGTACCATTTACTCTCAAGATATCTCACAAAAATCATCGAAC